>CAZXCE010000285.1:0-10260 GCA_964639175.1 uncultured Clostridia bacterium | reverse complement strand
GCAGCCCTTCGGGATGCTCAAAACAGTTTTCATTGTCTCGTCTCAACTGGGCTAATTCAAAAACCTACCGGTGAAAGGAATATCACCCCCAGTCACAAGTTCATTTTTTTGCAACTCACGACTCGCTACTCGCTACTCGCTTTCCAAAAAAGTGCTATACTGCCCGCCGCCACAGCCCGTTTGAGCACAACCAGCACAGTTCACCTGACCTTTTATATTCTCGACCGTCGCCAGCCCCGCCACCATCAGGGTGTACCGGCGACGCACGTCTCAGCTTCTCAAGGTGCGTACCATGCGAAAAGCAACCCTGCTTTTTTTTGCTCTCTTTGCCTCGGTCATCCTCAGCCTCAATCAACTTCCACTGAGCCAGGCCGCCCCCGACACCGCGCCAGTGAGTCAGCGTTCCTCCCAGGCCAAACCCAAACCAGGGGCGAAAAAAGCTGGCGCCGGCGACAAGACGGCTGGCCAGACCAGACTCTTCCCCAAGCCGAAGCCTGACCCGACCCGGGCCCAAACGCCTGAAATTGATACCGCGTTGTTTTTGACCGAGGAATTTCAGGGCGTTCAGAGCCGTGTGCCGCGCCCCTATGCAGAAGCCCGTGACCAGATTGGCCAGTTGCTCACCAAATATCCGCAAGACACCAAACTCCTGCGCTATGCGGCCAACCTCGATGAAAAGCTCGGAAATTTTGACCAGTCCATCGCGGAGATGCAGCAGTACACTGAGTTGCGCGGCAATGCGCCAAATGCGCTCCGGCGACTGGCGGCGTTCTACCACCAGCGGGCGATGTTTGCCGACGAAGTACGCACCTTGCAACGGTTGGCTCCGGTGGCGCTCCCGTTTGAACGCGACGCTGTGTATCAGGAAATTGCCAAACGCGTCAAACAGCATAGTTTACAGGGATTTGACCTGGCTGAATTTTACCGAAAGACGATTGAAACCGATCCGAATAACCTCAAGCTGGTCGAACAGTACATCACGCAACTGACCGAAACCCGCAACTACCCGGAAGCCACGCGGGCCCTGACCGAACTCCAGCCAAAATACCCGGCTGACCTGCAGTACTTTCTCAAAACCAGAGCCAGCGTCTATGAACAAACCCAGGATCGCCGCCGGGCCGAAGCTGTGTATAGCGATGCGTTTGACCCGCTCTGGCCGCGCCCGATTGTGAGCGATTATTATGACCTGCTCCGCCGGATTGGCCGCTATCGGTCATATCGTCGCGACCTGCAAGAAAAATTCCTGCGCTCGAAAACGGCTGATTTTACTATTGCGACCCGGCTCTTTAACCTCTATGCCTATGAAGCCAACCTTGAACAGGCACAGCGGGTCGTCACCGAATTTGAAAATCGCCGAACCGCCCAAAAGGCATCCTGGAACCGCAAAGAACTGGAAACCCTGGCCGGGCAGTGTCTCCAGATTGGCAGCTATGACCTTGCGTCGCGGTTTCTCTATTCGATGTACCTGATGCAGGGCCTGCAACCAGGCACGCCTGAGCGCGAACAAACCCTGGCCAGACTGACCCAGTTGCTCCTTGATGCCCAGACCAACGGCCTTCCGCTCAGTACCGGTGACATCTCGTTTTACCGTGACGTGGCCCAAATTGATCAGGGGGCAGGCTTTTTGAACGGAACACTCTCGCTCATTCTGGCCGGCAGCAGCCCGCAAAGTGAATTCAAAGCGGTTGAAAGTTCAGCCGTGGCATATTTTAACCGCGCCTTTGCCCATCGCCTCTACACCGGACTCAAAACCGAATACCCGACGTCCAAACAACTGCCGGAACTGACCGCCAAACTGCTCGATGCCTTTACGGCAATGGGTGAATATGAAATCGTGGTCAAAATCGGTGATGAATTTCTCAAACAAAACCCACAATCGCCAAACTTTGATGTCATTACTCTGAAAATTGCCGATGCAGAAGTCCGGCTCAATCGTCGAACCAGCGAACGGGCGCGACTCATTGCCTTGATGGATCGCAAAGCCGCCGAACTCAAGCCCGGCCAGCTATTGATGCCGGTGGCCTCGAAACGATGGACCTACAAACCGACGCCAGTGCCGGGGGAAACCGTCGCCACCGATGGCACTCCGGTTGAGGAATCTGACACCGAGGAAAGCAGCACGGTCTATGAAATTTATGACCCCTCGGAAGGCAGCGATAGCGATTCATCTGAGTATCAATATTATGACTATCCGACCGACTACCTGGGAAATGGGATCCAGCCAGCCGATGCCATTACCTATAGCCGGGTTCTGGAACGGGTGATTGCGAGCTATGCCGCTGAAGAAAAACCCCAGGAAACGCTCAAGTTCCTCTATGGCGAAATCAAAAAACATGCGCAGGAAGAAGGACTCTATGAGCAGATGCTGAAGTGGCTGGGGCAAAACAGTCTGGTGGATGATCAACTCAAGGTGTATTCCGATGCCGTGCGCCGCTTTCATACCAACACCTGGTACCACCGCCTGGCACGCTGGTATGTTCGCAATGACCGGAAGCAGGCGTTTGAACAGTACTCCCGCGAACTGACCGAGATTCTTGATGACGGCGACATCGAAGAATACCTGCAGCAATTCATTACTCAGGCCGACCCAGAGAGTAATCAGAATGACGCCCGGCTGTACCTGGAATTGTATCGGTTTGCCCACGACCGGTTTCCAACCAATGTCTCGTTTGTCAAAGGGTTGCTGACCTATTACAAACAAACCAAAAACTGGAAAGAATGGGAGAAACTTTCAGCTCAGTATTACTTTTCAGACCCGGATATTCGTGAAGAACTCTTGCGGTGGCAATCGCAAAGCAACACCCTGCGGCCAAATTATGAAGCCGCCAAAAGTCGAGCGGCAACATCGGCGGTCTACAATCAATTTGCCGCGGATGGCGCGATGTGGCTGTCTCACCACGACGAAGCCCTGACCGCCTATCGCGAACTGGTCAAAAAATATCCCGGCGAGCCCCAGTATGCCGAACGGCTGGCCAAAATGGCCCGGTCGTTGGGTAGCCAGGACATCAAACTCTATGAAGAATCTGCCGCTGCCTGGATCAGCCTCGCCAAAATCTACCCGACATCACATACCTTCCCGACCCAGGCTGGCGAAGTGTATGCCGAAATGAGCGATTTCAAACGGGCTGGCGAGCAGTGGGATGCCATTCTCAACCGCGAACGCGGCAACCCGGAAACATTTCTCGAAGTCGCCAGCATTTACTGGGATTACTTTCAGTATGACGATGCCATTCGTATTTTGAGCACCTTGCGCCAGACCACGGGCAGCACAACGGCCTACGGCTATCAGATGGGCGCCATCTATGAAGGCAAAAACCAGATGGATCGGGCAATTGCCGAATATGTTGCGGTCCTGGCCGAAGTTGGCGACACGCGGACCCAAACCGTCAAACGCCTGCGACAACTCACGCCGCGCAAAGATTATGCCGCTCAGATTGCCAAAGCCTTTGCGGCCCGTGTGGCTCAACCGGGTGCCAATGACGACGGCCAGTTGACGCTCGGGTATGTGGAATATTTAAAAGCCGTCAAACAGTTTGACGACGCTTTCGCCCTGCTCAAACGTGATGTTCAGTCCCGAACCAGCCCTGAATTTCTCGAAGCCGCCAGCGATGAATTCCGTCGCAATCGGCGCACTGACGAAGAAGAACAAACCCTCAAGCGGCTCGTAACCCTGGCTCGCGACGAACACGAAGCCATGAAATATCGGCTGCAACTGGCGGCCTTTTATGAGCGCAATAATCAGGTAGACACGGCGGTGTCGGTGATGGATCGCCTCACCAGCGAATTTGCCACCAACCTGGGCGTGTTGCAGGAAGCCACTCAGTTTTACTGGCGCGTTGGGTTGCTCGATAAATCCATTGCCCTCTATCAACGCACGTCAACCCAGGCCGTGGGGCAGTACAAACGTCAATTTACGCTCCAGCTTGCCAAACGCCAGATGGATGCCGGCAAACTGGCGGATTCCGAAAAGACGCTCCGAACCTGGTATGGCGAAAACCCACTTGATATCGAAGCCTTTACCCTGCTGACCAAAGTGCTGGCTGAATCCAATCAGTCAGAAGCACTGGCCGAACTCTATAAAACCGGACTCAAAAACATCGCCACCGGGAACCTCAGCTCCGATGAACGCCGCAACAAAACGGCGGATTTGCGGCTGGGTTTGATTGAAACACTCACCAAACTCAAACGCCACAGCGAGGCGGTTGACCAGTACATTGAAATCATCAATCGGGATCCGGAAAACACAACGGCGCTGGCAGCGGCGTTGCGCTATTCGTCACGGACCGGGCAGATGGGCCGGTTGCGGGCCTACTATACCGATCTGGCCCAGAAAGCTGATCGAAACTATCGCTGGAATGTGGTGCTGGGTGAAATCTCGATTTACAACGGTGAAGTCACGGTCGCTTCTGATCAATACCGGCAGGCAATTTTGAATGAACCACAACGGCTTGATTTCCGCTCGAAACTGGCCGGGTTGTATGAGCAGCTTGGGCGCTATGACGATGCCGTGGCGGTGCTCCGGCGGGCCTATGAAATTGACGCTGGAAACTCGGAATGGCTCGTGACGCTGGCCAGTCTCTATATTCATCAGGGAAAAGCTGACAAGGCAGTTGAAACCCTGCGCGAAGCGGTGACGGTTCGCAAAAACACGCTGGCGGCCACCTATTTCCAATATGGTCAGATTTTGCTTTCGGCGGGGCTGACCAAAGAATCGGCCAGCTTTTTTGAAGACGGCGTTGAAAAAGTGCGCCGTGACCCATATCGGAATACGATTTCGTCCTATGAAGCCGGAAGCTGGCTGACCACCCTGGCGTTGACAGACACACCGCTCGCGACCTTGAACAAAGTCGAAGCCCTGGCCAACCTGCTCACCGCCGAGGCCAACAAACCCAATAATGCCCAACCTGGAACGCCACGAAGTTCGGCAGAATCAGTTCGCTCGACGCTACGGGAAAAACTGGCCGAAGTTGTCTTCAACTATGCAACGCCCACCCAAAAGGCGGAACTTGAGACTGCCCTGCGCAAACGAATTGATCAAAACCAGGCCAACACGCCCGAAAGCCTGGCAAATTTAAACTCGCTGGTTGACTGGTTTGGGATGCTCGGCCTGACCACGGCTCAGGAGGCTGCGCTCACCCGGGCGAAAGACGTGGCCTATGCCATCCGGACCAGCAACCAGGATGGACGCTTTCACACCCAGCTCCAGTCGTTGCTTGGGTTTTATCGCTCACGTGAGAACTTCAAAACCGTGATTCAGCTCCTCGAAGCTGAAGAAAAACGCGAGAAACACCCCGGAACCTTCAATTATCCGGTGGCCATCGCGGCTGAATATCGCGCTGCCGGGGATTTAGCCGGCGAGATGCAGACACTGGCCCGACTCTACCGCTCACAAAGCGGCGATATCGTCACCAGTGAAAATGCGGAAGTGGGGCGGTATTTGAACCTGCTCTATACTCAGGGCAAACGCGCCGAACTCGATGCCCTGGCCCAGATTCGCTCGCCATATCAGCTCCAGTTGATCAATTTTCTGGTCAAACGGCGTGAGAAAGACCTGGCCCGCAAGGCAATGGCCAACGCCGGGTTATCACCGGTCTGGATCAAATCCCGGACGGCCCAGCTCGAACTGTATTTCCGCAATAGTTCCCCCGAGGTTGAGCCACTCTTCCGTGAAGTGCTCAACCTGCGCCCAATCGGTGAACAGCTTGCCCAAACCCCAAATCAGCAACGTGAACTGATGGGTGATGACTGGTACAAGGTCGCTTCAAACTATGGTGTCTGGTTAACGCTCGACCCCAAACGCACTAAAGACGCCAGCCGGTATCTGCTGGCGGCAGCCGAAGACGCCCCCAAATCAGATGAAGCACAACGCGGGCTGGCAAATTTCCACCGGCTCGACAAACGATTTGACCTGGCCAAAGCCCATATCCAACTGGCGAAAGAGTTAGATCCGGCCCAGATTGAGACGTATGCCCTCGAAGGTTCGATTCTGTATGAATCAGGTGACCGTACTGGCGGACGGGCAGTGTGGAATCAAATGCTCAATCTGCCCCGTGGCGTCAGCGAAGCCTATGTCCGGTATCTGGAAGTTATGACCGAACACGATCTGTTTCTCGAAGCCCTGCCGGCAGTTGAAGATCGGCTGGCAGCACGGATCCGACGCTCTGACGTTGACCCCGAAGACTGGGCAGGGCTGGTCCGGGCAATGAGTGCCACAGCCGATGAAGAACCAAAATTTGCCAAAGCGGTCAATGACAGTTTTGTCCGGGTCATGAAAGCCGTTCCGGAAGATATGAACTTTGGCCTCTTGATCCTGAATGAAAAACTGGTGCCCGCCAGCGAAAAAATCCCGTTCCTGCGGATGATGCACGAGCGGGCGGCAGATACGATACTCGCGGCTTACTCAAACGGGGACTATAACTTCAATAACTACAGTTACTACACCTATTACTTTAATTACAGTTCACCAGCCAATGTGCTGAAAGTCGTCGAACAACGCTGGATTGACCATTTGTTGGAAAAGAAAAACTATCCGGAAGCTGAAAAAACGCTGGGTGAAATGCGTTCGCTGCGCACATTGCTCTTTGAGCAACTGCGTGAAAGCGATGCCGTCAATCCGGATGAGTATTATTCCGATTCCAACGAATTGCTGGTTGAACCAACCTGGATGGTGATGGCGCAGGCCGTGATTGAATTGCGGACCAATCGGGCGGCCCAGGCCCTGCAACGACTCCGCACCGCGATGGGGCTCGACAAAGCGGATGATTTTCGGGAAAGTGAAATGGACTATGAAGGCAATGAGTATAGCTATGACTCGGAAACGAAGGTCACCTATCAAAACGCCTATACCCTGCTCGTGAATGAAAACCATCAGGCCGAAGCGGATGCCCTGTTAGGTGAGTTCTATCAGAAATTCCAATCGCCAAATTCTCCGCTGAGCTTTTTTGTGGGAATGGCTGAAATTGAGTTTCGCCGGGGTCGAACGACCGAAGGTCTCGCCCAGCTCACCCGTCTGATCAACAATCGCAACACCGCCGACGCATTCATTTCAGCCGCAGAAATCGCGGCGCATTATGGACAGTTTGCCCAGGCGGTTGAATGGCGAACCAAAGCCACCCGACTGGCCCCGCTCAACACCCTCAATCGGATCGAACTGGCGCGAGTTCAGGAACGTGTCGGCACAGCCGATGCGGCCCTGACCACGCTGGCCGATCTGATTGATCACCAGAGTACAACCAACCCCGAGCGACTGACGGCAATTGAAGTCCTGGGTGCAATTGCCCGCCGCAATCGGAGCGCGGCATCAACTCTGATGGCCCGCTATACCAGCAAACCCGAATACACCGCCCAACTCGTGCTGGCTCAGATCCAGGAAGCAACCGGGAACATCGGCGCCGCCAAATCCATTCTGGATCGGCTCACCCCTGCCCCGTTTGCCACGATGGCTCGGATTGAACGCGGGCAACTGGCAATTCGTGAAAAACAACCCGAAACAGCCCTCACCGCCTATCTGGCAGCGATCAAAGATGATCCGGCGAGCCGGCTTTCTGAAGGTCTGGCCTTTGCCGATGCCCGACCAGGAACCAACCTGATCGAACTCTATCTGGCCACCAATCGCGCTCCAGCCGCCCTGCGACTGGTGAGCACACCAACCGCTAACGAATCAGATAACAGTGACACTGCCGATTTGACCAGCTTCAACTATCAAAGCATTGTCAACGAAGACAACCTGCCGGAACCAGCCTTGCGAACGCTCGCGGCTGAAAGTCGGCGCCATGTTCGTGACTACGAGCAGCGGACTTACCCGCTGCTGGTTGAAGCTGCCACCCAGGCAGGTGATCTATCACAGGCTCTCGAATTTGCCCGTTACACCCGTCGGCTCATGAAAACACCCGAAATGATAGCCGCCGCTGACAAAAAGATTGAGGCATTGACCGAACAACTCAATCAGTTGAATCGCACCAGCCTGATTTTTAGCACCGGTGTCACTGGATCTGAATCATTGGAAAATACCCTTGGGGAAGCAATTGCGAGGAAATGAGCGAGGGGGCAAATAGTCCGATACCACCTGCGTGAGTGGAGTCCGTGGCAATTCAATCGTTGAAAGGAACTTTTTTGTGACAAATCAAACTTCACTCGAACAATGGAAACAGTTGTTTGACGCCGCCAAACAGTTAAAAGAGCTGGCGCCCTGGACCTGGATGCTGGACTCTCACCTCTTTGGGGTTCAAGACCCGGTAAGTGGTCAGATTGTCTACTGTTGTGTGATAGGCAATCTGGGCGAAGTACTCGGCATTGCCGCATATCTGGGAACAGCCGGGTTGGAAACATTTATCCAAATCCAGCAGGGTACCTTTGGAATGGGGAATGAAGATCTCCTGTTTGCACAAAATTGCCTGATGGTGTCATTTGATGATCGGGAATTACTCGACAAAAACGAACTGGCCACCATCAAAAAGCTGGGTTTGAAATTTCGAGGTCGCCAATCCTGGCCGACGTTCAAACGATATGAACCGGGCTTTGTCCCCTGGCCAGTCAACGCTCAGGAAGCCCAGTTTCTGCTCCATATTATTGAACAGACTATGGCCGTGGCCCAACAGCTCCGTGAAAACCCAAAATACCTGGTACCGCCCAAAGGCAAGCTCTGGCAGCGGTTTACACTGGCCCAGAAATATCTCACCCGCGTGCCGGTCCAAACCGGAGATTCCTTGAGTTGGAAAGACGAGTGGCTTGCCCCGCCACCATCCCCACAACCATCGAGTTCCCTTGGAACAATCAATGAAGTTCAGCTTGAACGAATCAGGAAGGTCCCAATCAGGCAAGGTGGTACCTGGGAAATTGATTATTTCCATACTGAGGCGGCCATTCGAGATGCCGAAAAACCCTATTTCCCGATCATTGGGCTGATGGTAGAAAGCCAGAGCGCCATGGTAATCACTCCGGTAATGAGCAAACTGGGTCAGATCGGAACACATCTGGTCGAAGAATTGTTCAAGATTGCTGATCAACATCAAGTGTTGCCCCAAACGATCCTGGTTACGCGTCCAGAATTGAAAGAATTTCTTTCACCAGTAGGGAAAAAACTCAACATCAGCATTAAATCTGCCAGACGCCTGCCAGGAGTGGAAATGGCTCGGGACTTTATGCGCCAGATGCCAGGATTTTAGGAATAATCGCGAATGAAAAATGAAGAATGAACCCTCCTCAATAACCCAGACAGCGCATGCGCCGTGGCTGTATCACCCGGCACTTGACCTGATCGTAGGGTGCGGGGCCTGGTCGTTGCCCCTGCTCCTGCTTGATTATGGGATTGGCCCTGGGAAACCCATGGCAGTCCTGGTTGGATTTTATGCGCTCGCGCTGGTGTTTAACTATCCGCATTACATGGCCACGCTGTATCGGGCCTATCGCACCCACGAAGACGTCACCAAATACAAATATTTCACCCTCTACTTCACCGGTTGATTGTCCTGACCACGATTTTAACGCACTGGTCATATGAATTGCTGCCGTGGGTTTTCACGACGTACGTGACCTGGAGCCCCTGGCACTACACTGGTCAAAACTACGGACTGGCCATGATGTTTGCCCGGCGGGCCGGTGCCCAGCCGTCTACCTGGCAACGAAACCTGTTTTACACCGCCTTTCACTCTTCGTTTTTTATTCTCTTTTTCACATTTCACAGTGGCCCATCCAGCGACCCGGTACTGGTCTCTCTTGGCTTTCCCATTGGATTTGGGTACTGGGCACGGGTGATACTGGTGGGGTTGTTTCTCGTCACAAGTCTCTGGAGCATCTGGCTTTTGGTCCGACAATCAAGCTGGAAAGCGATGCTGTCACCAATTGTGTTGCTTTCGACGCAGTTTCTCTGGTTTGTGGCACCAACCCTGCTCGAATTCGGATCAGGTGTCTCAATTGCCCAGACCCGGTATAGTTCTGGCGTCCTGGCCGTGATGCACTCGGCTCAATATCTGTGGATTACCAGTTACTTTGCCCGCCGCGAAGCCCAGGCCGGTGCAACCTCTCCGGGCTGGAGCTTTGCCGCCTATTTTGGAACGCTGATTGTTGGTGGAATTGCGTTGTTTCTCCCAGGTCCGTGGTTGATCAGTTATGTGTTTCACTATGACTTTGCCGCCAGCTTTTTGATCTTCACGGCGATTGTCAATATTCATCACTTTATGATGGATGGTGTAATCTGGAAATTGAGGGATGGCCGCATTGCCGCCTTGCTCCTGACGCCTTCAACTGGAAAAGCAGCCGGGA
>CAZXCE010000284.1:0-10300 GCA_964639175.1 uncultured Clostridia bacterium | reverse complement strand
GCTCAGTCAGATTATTCCAGCGGATGGTCTTGAACTGGAGCGCTTTTTCGAACTGGCGATTCCACTGGCCGATGCCTTTGCTCATGCCCACGAAAAAGGCGTCATTCACCGCGACATTAAACCCGGCAACATTGTGGTGACAGAGGCTGGTCAGCCAAAAATTCTCGATTTTGGGCTGGCGCGAATCAGCTATCAGGGGACAACTGTGCCCAGCGAGCCATCGCTCACCCCCGAAGGGTTTGTCATGGGTACCCCCGGCTATATGTCACCGGAACAAGCCAAAGGTGAACGTGTCGATCATCGGAGCGATATTTTCAGCTTTGGCGTCGTGATGTATGAGCTACTGACGGGTCGCCATCCGTTTCGCGGCGGGAGCTTTGCCACCTTTGTTAGTGAGTTGCTCAAGGAAGATCCTCCGCCCGTTTCAAATTTCAGACCTCAGCTCCCCTCCATGCTGAGCCGGGTGGTTTCGCAGTGTTTGAACAAGGATCATCGGCGCCGCTACCAGACAATGCTCGAAGTTCGAACTTTGCTTGAAGGCATCAAGGCGGAATGTAGTGAGAAGGCAGTGACCAAAACCTGGGTTTCTCCCTCAACCAGGCTTGGAACCAAATCTCACTGGCTTCTGGTTGGGCTTGGTCTGGCATTGATGGTTATGACCGGGGTGGCACTGTGGGGGTTCTTTCGTCCAGCACCCGAGAGCATGAAACCAGTTACCCGGTTTGCGTTGACCCCACGGGCGGGACAACAAGGTGTTTATTCCGAAGTGCAGCTTTCGCCAGACGGTTCGGCCATTGTGTTTGACGACACCCGAAATGGACAGAGTCAGATTTTTGTGCGGTATTTCAATCAATTTGACGCCCAGCCGGTAACCGGGACGGAAGGCGGGAAACGCCCGTTCTTTTCGCCTGACGGCCAGTGGATTGCGTTTCTGCAAGGTGAAGAGAAATTGCTCAAAGTTCCGGTTACTGGCGGCACCCCGCTCACACTGTGTGATACCTGCCCGGCAGCTTTTGAAATGAGCTGGCCAACGGAAAGTCATATCTTTGTTTCCGACACCCTTGGACTATATCGGGTTTCAACTCAGGGAGGCACTCCCGAACGGCTGACCACCATCGCCCAGTCAAAAGGCGAAAAAAACCATCGGGCACCGTATTTATTGCCTGACCAGAAACACCTGCTTTTCACGGTTGATGCCAAAGAAGGGAAACACTGCGCGGTCTTGTCGCTGGAAGCCAGAACGTGGCAACCGATTGTGGACTTACCCGATGCTGGATTTGCCCGGTATCTTCTGAGTGGGCATCTGGTGTTTCATCGTTCGCACCAGCTCCTGGCCGTGCCGTTTGATCCGGTTCAACTCAAAGTCGCCGGTACTCCGGTCACGGTGATGGACGGAGTTTTTCCCAATTCTGATTTCAAAATTGCGGCCAATGGCACGCTGGCTTATCTGCCAGATGAATCCGGCGCCATGCCCGGTCAGATTCACGTCGTTTTGAACTGGACGACCGAATTGAATGCCCAGATGAACCGCGGCCAAATCAAGTGACGGCAAACTTTGTACTGACAGCCGGAGAGGGTATCGGGTTAAAGACTGAGGGGAATACAATTCTTTCAATAATTTAGCCTTCTCGTAAACCGAGCACTTCATTCCAAGATGAGATATTCAATCACACAGTCCTGGGAAAATCGTTTCTGATGAAAATTGGGATTTATAACCAGCATATCCGGGCCATGGGCGGAGGCGAAAAACGAACGCTGGCGATGGCCGAATATTTGAGCCGACGCCACAGGGTATCGCTGATTGTTCCTTATAAACTGGATACCGAACGGTTGGAACACTATTTCAATGTTGACCTGAGCCGGGTTGGGATCACCGTACTCAATCGCAGCACCATTCCTCGATTTCAAAAAAGATGGTTTATCGAAGACGCTTATTTCAATCAGATCAAAGATTTGAATCTGGATCTCCTGATCAATAATTCCCATGAGAGCAACCTGCGCTGCCCGGCCCGGCGGGGAATTTATATGTGTATGTTTCCACATCAGGTTCGAGAAAGTCCTCTGGAATGGAAAACACCTGACACGCTGTTTGAGTCACTGATTGTTCGTGGGAAAAGTTTGGTCCTGGGGCCGACACTCAAGGCAATCAATTCTTATGATGTGGTGACGGCCAATTCGCAATTTACCGGACAATGGATCGAACAGCGCTGGAAACGCCAACCCGAAGTGGTCTATTCCGTCGGTGAACGAATGGCAACCAGTGGCAATTTTGCGCCAAAGCAGCCCATTCTGCTTCATGTTGGACGCTTTACCGGTCACCCCCAGAAATTCCATCACAAGCGTCAGGACGTGTTGCTGGAAGCCTTCAAACGGTTTCAGTTCGCCCATTCGCGTGGGTGGGAACTCCATTTTGCTGGAAGCCTTCCTCAAGATACCGCCGGGCAGGAATTTTTAGATCAATTGATGACTTCGGCCAGAGGCTTTACTGTCCACTTTCATCCAGGAATCAGCTTTGAAGCATTGCGCGATTTGTACCAGCGGGCTTCGATTTACTGGCATGCCACCGGATTTGGATGCTCTGCCGAAGCGTATCCGGCCCGACAGGAACACTTTGGCGTCACAACGGTGGAAGCCATGTCAGCAGGTACGGTGCCAGTTGTGATTAACGCAGGAGGCCAACGGGAAAGTGTGTGCCACGCCCGGAATGGTTTTCTATGGAATACCCTGGATGAAATGCTGGAACTGACCCAGTCGCTCATCCTGGACAGAGAACTGCTCGAACGGCTTGGTTCGCAAGCAATGGTTGATAGCAACCGGTTCAGCCGCGAAGCCTTTCTCCATCGAATTGACCAGATTGTTGAGCGACTTACAACGTGAAACTGGTCACAAGGTACAGAACCAGAGGAGAAAAACGAATGCGTGTTTTGACGTGGGGATTAGGCTATGTGGGGTTGGTTTCATCCGCCTGCCTGGCGCATCTGGGCCACGAAGTCATTGGAATTGACTCAGATACCACCAAAATCCAGGTGCTCAACCAGGGAAAATGTATGTTGAAAGAACCTGGATTGAGCGAAATGATCAACCGGAACTTCACCGCAGGCCGGCTGAAAGGAACGAAGGAAGAGGATGCACCGGCAAACTGGGCTGACGTCCTGTTGATTTGCGTTGGAACACCCGGAGCCACCGATGGCAACTATGTACTCGATGACCTCAAGCAGGTGGTCAGGACCATTGGGCACCGGTTGCGTCACACACTTTCCTTTCAGGTGGTTGTTGTACGCAGCACCCTGTTTCCTGGAACCACTCGTGAAATTGTGATCTCGTTGCTCGAAAAATATTCGGGCAAAAAAGCGGGCGATGACTTTGGGGTTGTGTTCAACCCTGAATTTCTCCGTGAATCAACTGCGGTCAAGGATTTTTTCGACCCGCCCTACATTCTAATTGGTGAACTCAATGCCCGTTCCGGACGGATAGTGGAACAGCTTTATGAATCAATAAACGCCCGGATCATCCGGGTTGAGATTGAAGAAGCCGAGTGTTTAAAACTCACCAGCAACGCCTTTCATAGCCTGAAAGTAGGATTTGCCAATGAAATTGGTCGTCTGTGCCAGCAACTGAACCTTGATAGCCAGACCGTCATGGATCTGGTTTGTGCCGACACCAGGCTCAATATTTCATCAGCCTACCTGAGTCCGGGTTTTGCCTTCGGTGGGTCATGTCTACCCAAGGATTTACGGTCATTGACGACTGGAGCACGTCAGATGGGCATCACCCTGCCAATTCTGGAAGCCGTGTTGCCCAGTAATGACCTTCACCTTGAAACAGTGCTGAGTAAAGTACGGACCCACAACTTTCAGTCGGTTGGCGTACTGGGACTCAGTTTCAAGTCAGGCACCGATGACCTGCGGGAAAGCCCGGCTATCGAACTGATTTACCGGCTTTTGCAAGATGGGTTCAACGTCAGAGTGTTTGACCCGGATGTCAATCTGGAACTTCTCACCGGGAAGAACAAAGCATTTCTCCTGGAACGACTGGCTGAAATTCATTCAATCTGGTGTACTGACATCAACCTGATTCAATCTGAGTGTGATGGAATCGTGGTCAGCCGGGCCCAACCCGAATTTCAGGCATTTATCCACCAACTCAAAAGAACCCATCCTGAAATTTTGGTGATTGACCTTGGTGCCAAAAACATCGGCAACACCCCTGGCAGCGAGGAGTAAACATACCATTTTGGGCTAGGGGTATGGGGCTGAGGGCTGAGGAAATACATTCTTATCAGTAACTTAGCCTCTCAAAAATGCGATAGCTTTAGTCCAAATTGGTCGTACCAAAAATCAAATCAAATCTGACAAATCTTTGTCCAAAAACCAGGGCAGCCATCCAACATGGTTGCACAAATGGAGGAACAGCATGAAAACCGCAAGCTGGGTGGTGCTCGCTGTGGCGGGTGTGTTGACGCTGGTGTTCAGTCTTATTTCAGTGGCAAGAGCCTATGGAACGTCCCCCGACACCCTTGGTGGGGTGAGTGTGAGCAAGTTGTCGGAGGGGCGACCGGACGTGGAAACGGCGGTGCGGGCACGGCGGGCGACGGCGTCGGCATACAGCGCTGGCTTCGCAACACTGTTCCTGCTGATTACCCTTGTCCCCTATCGTCGCGGAGACGTGTGGGCCTGGTGGACGCTACTGGTTGGAATGCTGGTTGTTTCGGGGCTGATCCTGCTCAGAGTTCCGTTGCTCAACACTGGTTTGGGCGGGTCAACCGGCGGCGGAGCGGCGGGGGCGTCCTTGATTCAACTGTTCCTGGTTGGCGTGGGGCTGGCGCTCGGAGCCGGACGTTTGCGGCACCAGCCACCAGGTAACCCGGCCTGAAAAAAGCTGCTTCTACTGGATTTTGTGCCGGAGACAAATCAGGAGCACCGATGAGTCCGTACCACCCGCGTCAGTGGGTGGGTCTGTCGGCTTTCCAACCCCGCCCGCTCACGCAGGTGGTACTGACATTTCCAACACGGCTCTGGCATAACACAAAATCTGGTAGAAGCAGGAAAAAAGCGCCTTTCAACGAAGTTTGTCGCCAGACGCAGTTGGTGTGGTTTTGGTTACTGGTGACCCATCTTGTCAGGTGGTTGAAGTAAACCCTTTGCTATATTTCGGGCTTCGCCAATGATTACACTCGACATCGCCTCCACAGACCTGCATTTCACACAGATCCTCAATCTGCAGCGACTTTATCACGCCAGTACCCTCTCGCCCGATACCCAGGCACGTGAGGGGTTTGTGTTCGCCGAGCATTCAGTTCCTCTGCTCCGACGCATGGCAGAGGAACTCCCTCAGGCTATTGCACTCAGTGATGATGGTGTCATCGGATACTGTCTTTCTATGCCGGTATCTTTGCGTGCCGAAATCCCCAGCCTGGTCCCTATGTTCGATCACTTTGCTCAATGCACGTACCGGGGGATGCCGCTTTCCGATCTTTCTTTCTTCGTAGGCGGTCAGGTTTGTGTTGATCGCGCCTATCGGGGGCGTGGACTCCTTGCCCGCCTTTACGAGCACATCAGATTGTCTGCTCCCGCAGGTTATGAACTCTGTGTTACTGAGATTGCCACACGGAATCAGGTTTCGGTCCACGCTCACGAGAAAATGGGCTTTGAAGCCATCTCAACGTACTCGGATGGCCAGGAAGACTGGGTCGTCGTGGCGTGGCCGCTGAGTCGTCCGGCGACCTTGCCTTAGAAAATCCTGTTTGGAGTACGCTGACCTGTCTGCGCTTTCAGCTTTGCCGATCCTTTCAAATCAAGGCAACAGTTCGATGCCTTCCTCTCCCGAAAAGCCGATGATGAAGAAACTCGTTCTAACCGCGCTCACAATACTTTTGATGGCTCTGGCAATTGGTTTAATTTCATGGTTGCGTTCACCTCGTCAAGAAGAAGTAAGGTTTTACAATGGAGAAATAGCACTCGCGGGAACGCTCTATACACCACCCTCGAAGGGCCCGCATCCTGCCATCATCTTCATTCACGGATCAGGTGACGATAGCCGGGAGCAATACCGGTTTTATGCGAACCATCTGGCGAAAAAAGGGATTGCCGTTTTGATCTATGACAAACGTGGGGTTGGCGCTTCGGGCGGGAGTTGGAAGTTAAGCCCGTTTGGCGCACTCTCTGACGATGCCCTGGCTGGGGTTCACTTTCTCAAAAACCATCCAGCAATAGATGCGAAGCGAATCGGAACCTGGGGCGGCAGTGAGGGGGCCATCATTGCTCCCTGGATTGCCTCCCGCTCATCAGATATCGCATTTGTGATTATGCAATCGGCTACGGGAGTCACGTTCGCGCAACAGAACCTCTACCAAAACGAGCGACGGCTTCGAACGATAACCAGTTCAGAGGAGGACATAGCACAAGGGCTCGCCATCGTGAAATTACAACATCATTACGCCCGGACAGGAACAGGGTGGCAAGCCTATGCGGATGCCAGACAGGCGGTTCAGGAAAAGGCATGGGCTTCATCGCTGGGAGACGTACTGCCACCTGACCACTGGTGGTGGAACTGGTACCGCACGAAGATGGATTATGACCCGATCCAAATGCTTGAAAAGATGCACGTTCCCGTGCTTGCAGTGTGGGGTGAAAGTGACGTGCTTGTACCCGTATTACAGAGCAAAGTTGCAATAGAAAGCGCTTTCGCACGAGGCGGCAACCGTAATGTGACTTGCCATGTGTTTGCCGGAGCCGACCATAGTATTCAAACGGAAAGTTGGCTACATGGTCGCATGACAGATTCAGGCTATCTGGATATTTTGACAGAGTGGATTCTGAAGCAACCACATAATCCTTAAACGGTTGTAAATTCATTGTGCATAAAGCGTTCCCCACATAGTTGAATCCAATCAGACTTGTACTGGCTGAAATTGAGAATTTGTTTTCTCAAATTATATCGGTTTGTGCTCAACGAAAAGACCTGTTTTGACCCTGGTTGGCTGATAGTCTGATTCGTGCGACAATTTAAAACATCTTGTTTCAAAGGAGTTCCGCGCATGGAAGAACTGGCACTATTGAAAAAACACATTCTTGAGGGCCGGTATACGGATGCGCTTGCCGTCGTGGAGGATCTGGAGGGAATGAGTCGAAAAGCCATCTTGATGACCATTAAGTCGTTTTTGACCCGTCTGGTCTCACATCTCATCAAAAATGATGCCGAACAGCGCCTCACCAATTCCTGGTCAGCCTCAATCCGAAACTCAATTGTGCAAATTCAGGAGTGGAATGTAATGGGAAACCACACCGGGCACTATGTTCACGCCGATGACTGGAGAGAACTTCTGGAGAAGGTTTGGGATACAGCGTTAGATGAAGCCGCCCTTGAGGTCAACGGCGGCAGACACAGCCCGCTCCAACTCGCGGAAATGATTAATCAGGAAGCCATTTTTCAACGTGCCCAACACCTGCTTTCACTGACCTTTACCGAATCAACCCGCGACCTGCCGCGCCGTCTGCGTGAAGAAATGAAAAGCCTCCCTGGTGGCACAGGATTGGAAGGGTAAGCTGGACGAGAAATGGTGACTCACCTCTACTCCTCGAACCGCCCAAGGTAAAACAGAGGTCACACCCTGGTCATATCAGTTCTCCTACCCCATACATAAATCTATGGATCTTCAGAAAGAAGAATGAAATACCGCAATAACGCCTTCAAGCGTGAGATTTGACGGGTAGGACACAAAATGAAAGCCTCTCGTCTAAAGATGATACTCTGAACCTTTTTCTAAAATGTTGATACCAATGTAGAAAAACAACTACTCAAACTTGAAAAACCCCTTTACAATCCTGTGCTTCCAAGCCTGAAATTATCATCTGGCTATTGTTAACTCGATAATTTAGATAAAAAATAGTAAAGAAACCTCTTAACTCACTATCTTATGTGAATTATTTGAGAATACCCGTGCATAATGAGGGTAACTAATTTTAAGGGATGAGGCAGAGAAAATTTATGCCTTCTGTTGATCAAGAACTTGACCATCGAATTGAGGAATGGAAACGCCGACTGATTGATCTAACCCGCAAAAACCGGTTGCTTTACTTCAAACAGTCAAAAAGTCTCACCTTGAGAATTTCTTCACCAGATGCTCAAACACTTTATCAACGGGTTTATCTTGATGAAAAACCTCTTAAATTTTTGGTTCCATTTGATAATGACCTCAAAAATGACGATGTTTTGGCGGAATCAAACGACCAAAAGTTTCCCCGCCATGACATTCTCGTAGTCAAAGAAACTGCCCAGATAGTTCCTCTACCTACCTCCAACCAGCTTTATCAAGGGGTGAGTGATAAAAAGGCTCAGGTTAAAACCAATTCCGTTACCTCCAAAAAGGATGAAATTGTTTGTGATCAAGTAAATCAAAAACAATTTGAGAAGGTGCTCACCAATTTGTTTCGTCGTTCTCGCACTGACTACCAGGAGCGGGGCACTCGGATCTTACATCTTGTCCTTGGAACTCTTTCCTGGAAAGAAGCTTTAGAATCAACGAACTACATAATATCTCCTTTGGTTTTGTGCCCGGTTGAGCTGATTCATAAACCAACGGACAATGCATTTGAACTGCATTGGGTTGAGGAAGATCCAGTGGTTAATCCTGCTCTGGTCACCAAACTCAACCAGGATTTTAAGATTGAATTGCCAAAATTTTCACAAAATGAATCTGAAGATGAGTTGTACGATTACTTCCAGGAGGTACAAAGCCAGTTCATCCAACGTGGTTGGAAGGTCGAGACCTCTGTTTATTTAGACATATTCTCATTTCATAAACTGGCAATGGTTGACGACCTCACGCGAAATCAGAACCGGGTCAAAACTCACCCGGTGATTCGTGGCTTGGCACGGGAGCCAATTAATAATGAGGGAAAAGAACAAGTTCCCGGTCTCAACGAGTTAGATACCATTCAAAAGCCAGAATTTACTTATCAAATTCTGGATGCTGATAGTAGTCAGCAGCAATGTATTCAAAGTGCCCTGCGCGGATACAACATTATTCTGCAAGGTCCGCCAGGAACAGGGAAAAGTCAAACGATTGCCAACATGATTGCCGAGTTTTTGGCTCGTGGGTGTTCTGTCTTATTTGTCTCTGAAAAAATGGCTGCACTTGAGGTTGTCTATAAACGACTTTGCAAAGTTGGGCTAGGAGATTTTTGCCTTGAACTCCATAGTCACAAAGCAAATAAGCGTGAAGTAATAACAACTCTGAAAGCATCGCTTGATAATCGCTTGCAACCAACGCATCTCCCAACCGAAGCTGAACTGGAAAGACTTACAACCTTACGGCAAAGGTTAAACTCATTTGTTATTGCACTTCACGCAGTCCGATCTCCTTTAGAAACAAGTGTCTATGAAGTTCTCAGTCAACTTGTCAGATTACGAGATGTTCAATTTATCGCAACTCAAATTCCTGACATAGAAAATCTCACTCCGAAGGTGCGTGACGATTGGGAAATCTTGATGCAACGCATGACCAGGGTTTGGCAGGTAGTCCTTGATGGGGATAAATTTATTTGGTTCGGTTGCCTTGATACCAAACTCAATAGTGAAACAAAAACAAAATGGCAGCAACAGCTAGAACATAGCTCTCGCCAGATTGAAGGACTTGCGATAAGGGCCAAGCAATTTTCGGCATTGGTGGGTGTTTCGGAACCAATCAATTTGGCTGAGTGTAAATGGTTACTCAATATAGGGATGCATCTTTCTACCAGTCCTTGTCCGCCGAGAAATTGGTTTTCCAGTCTCAATCTAAATGAACTCTCCACTGAGGCAAAAAAGTATCAGTCCGATTACATCAACTATTCAATGAATTATCGGGAACTCGCAAAGGAGTATGCAGATAGTATTCATATAGTTGCAAATGGAACCTGTTCACGATTGAGAGAGTTATGGAAGTCACTAACTGATACTGCCCAAGGTTCAATCGGGCTCAGAAGCTCTGAAAAAAGTGATCGTGATCTTTGCGAAAATCGTCAGAACATACTTTCATTTTTGAACGAGGCTAAACCATTAACTCAAGAAATAATCCGTGATACAGAAGATCTGGTCAAAGCTTTTGGTTCAACTCCTTGGGGATTTACCGGGATCCAGGCAGAGGATGTGGCAAAACTTGCCTTACTCAGCGTCCATCCCTTCAAACCTGACCCACGTTGGTTTGATCTGAATACAGTACAGCATCTTCAGAATGCAATATCAGAGCTGAGCCCAATCTATAAGACCTAATGCTTTTTGACAATCAAAATCGGTAATCATTGTGGACGTAATGCCTGAG
>CAZXCE010000283.1:0-10325 GCA_964639175.1 uncultured Clostridia bacterium | reverse complement strand
GCCGCCGTGTTGCCATCACCAGCAAAAATTGTCCCAAACGGAATCAGTTCCGGGATTTCCTGGGCTGATTCACGCACAAATTCATTTAAAAAATGGGCCATTCCAGGGCGATGGGCATACACCAGTGAGGTAAACCGCTCAACGCCTTCCTGTTTGAGCGTGGCGACATGTTCTGGCCCATGAACCTTGTAATGGACCTTCCATAGCCCAAAACTTTCGGTTTCAAAGTAGTTCCAGATAGCCTGGAACACGCGGGACGGGAAAAAATGGACGTGAATATCAATCACGGGAAACTCCTGTTCCAGTTCAATTTACCAGATTGCGGAGCACATTCGAGTTGCGAACTGTAGGTAATCCATCCGTCGGGTGAATCATAGCGCACGACACAAGAAAACGGCTCAAGTCGGGCTTTTCGAATGCCAGTTGGAGGCAATGGGATTGTGCCGGATTCGCCATGTCCCGTCAAAATCAAATGGTATTGACCTTTTTGATATGGCCCAAAGCTCCAGGCAAACCGGTTGTTTGTATAGGTAAAACTGACGAAAAGTGGTTTATCTGCAAAGACTTGCTGTTTCCAAAGATTGATTCGCCCTGGGATATCAGCCGTGATGTCACGCATTGAGCCCGTGGTCGGGTCATAGGTCCAGACCGTTCGGCCAGCCAGATCAAGGCGACTCAGGTCATATTCGTCAGAAACAATTGTGGCACCGGCTGGCCAGAGGTGGCCTTCAGTTTTCAGTTTGGCCAAACCATTGAGATTCCAAAATGACATCAGCACGGTTGATGAAGGCCACATGATCCGGTCCGAGGTTGAATCCCAGAAAAACCGCTGCTGGGTTTCAATTTCGGTAATCAATGGCGTCAGCATCTGATGGGCCGCCAACGTTTGCAAGCCAGTCAAACCGGTCAGAATCAAAAAACCAGTGATCACCAGCCATTGCCCACGTCCAGATACAGCCAGATCGTGAACGACAATGACAACCAGCCAGCACACACCAAACCAGGGCACGAGAAAATACCGATCAGCCACCTGCAACCCAGGCGACACCGTCAGCGGTACAAGCGGCCCAATCAGGCCAGCGGCTGCCATTATCACCAATCCAATCAGGTGTTTGTTTCGCGCCAGAAACCAGATCAACATCCCACCAAACACACCGGCGGCACAGAGTCCAACCATTGAATTCCCAAGCAAAATGGCTGGAATTTGAGCCAGCGAGGCCACCACGACACCAGGTTCAATCCCAGCCGACACCGCCACCGGTCCTCCCAAAAACTCACCAAGCATTGCCCGCCGCCAGAGCACGTATCCAGCCGCAACCACAAGCATTGGAATCAGATGCCGCCAGTGCTGACGCCAGCAAAAGCCTGGAAAGAACGGCAGGACAATCACCAGCGGGACAAAAACTTCTTTGGCAGTCATCGCCAATGTATAAGCCACCGTGGCCGCCAGTGTAAAAACCAATCGGTCCTGCTTGAGGGCATGCCAGTACACCAGCAATGCGATGATCAGAAAAACGAGTCCTTCGCCATAGTGGCGAGTCATCAATTGTTCAGCGATAAATTTCACCGGAGCGCTGATCAAAAACAACCCGCTTCCAGCCAGCGACCAGCCAGCCGAACTAATGGCAGTCCGCAACAAGATATACAATCCGACGCCGCCAGCCCACACCACACACAGTTGATGCAGATAAAACCAGCGCGGCGTCAATCCAAACAATACCAGATCAATTTTGTAAGAAACTGCCAGCCAGGGCGTCAGGCTGGCGACTGAGAGTTGCTGATAGCAATCACGCCCCGCAAAGGTTTCCCAAATTCCATGCCGGGACGCAAAAAGCAAATGCTGCGGGTCATCCCAGCGCCACCAGCCGTGAAGAGTTCCCCAATGCAATCCAAAGGTGAGAATAAACAAGCTCCCAACTGCCATCCAATCAACAGGCTGAATGAATTTTTTGATGGAAGAAATTGGAAGGGGCATAGGGTCAGGGTCAGGGTCAGGGTCAGGGTTTTCGAAGAATGAGTGTTTAAAGGGTTTCGCCGCCGAAGTGGTGGTTGAATTGAGGCAGGTCGTTTATGGCCTGCGGTCGAAAACCCTGAACCCAATCATTGCCGTGTCGGTTTTACCTGCCGAAGCCAATTCACAATTGGCCGGGTTCTGTCAGTCACCAGGCGTCTGGCTGAGAACCGAAGGCTTCGCGTTTGGAGTTGTTCCTGAAGCATCAAATTTGTGGCTTTGAGGTCTTCAATTTGTTCCAGCAGGTTGGGAATGACCCGTTGCGAAAACCAGGACGACATATGTTTGGCATAAATTCTGGCAGTCCATTCGCTGGTATCAGCTTTGGGGTCAGAAAAGAACCGATACTGCGCTGAAACACCCGGAATCCTTTGTAAATCAACAATTTCTGCCATTCGAATCCAGTAATCCCAGTCTTCAAACATGGTAAAGGTTTCATCCATCAGCCCAACGGTTTCATACAGTTTTCGGCTGAACATCGCGGTCATGATCGGAATGAAATTGCTTATATACAGACGACTTCGGTCAAAATCCTGAGAGATGAGAACCGGCGGTTTGGCGCTGGTCAACTCCAATCCGTCAGGCGTCAGGCGATAGCAGGCCGTTACACAATCGCTATAGGCAAAATGCCTGCCGGTTGTGTGCAGATAGGTCACAAGTTTCTCGACATGCTGTGGATACAACACGTCATCGTCATCAAGAAAATTGAAATAGTCTCCGCTGGCGACTTGCAGCCCACGGTTAGCGGCTGCCGTGCGACCAACAGGCTGGTCAAACGCATGATACTGAATCGAGAGTTTTCCACGAATGGAATCAACCATTTCCCGAACATCCATTCCACCATCATTGATGACGACGCATTCCAGATTGGCATAGGTTTGGGCCGCCACACTGGCCAGGGCCTGGCGGAGGAGAAACGGGCGATTTTTCGTTCGCACAATAATTGAGACCAGCGGTGACTGGCTGTGCTCCGGTGTGGGTAGAAGCTGGTGTTTAGGGGTTAAGAGCCGGTCAGGAAACTCAATCAGTTCTTTTGAGTCAATCATTAAAAACCCTTCGGCGGCCTGGCAGGTATGCGAGATGGTCAGGGCTCGATAGCGGTTTAAGCTCAAAGCAAAATCCGCATAGGCAAAATTCTCATGCTGAGTGCGATAGACTTCACAGGCGGCCCGCTTCGTCTCAACCACTGACGAAATATCCACCAGGCAATTGACCTGGAGCGGCGTGTTGTACTCATAAAACGCCACGGTGGCCTGGTGACTGGACTCGATGATCGCCTGAATCAGCCATTCGGCTGTCGCCCGGTGATCAGGGTGAAACTCCAGCAATGACGGGGCATAAATCAAAGTCGGTCGAAAACTGGAAAAGAGAGCACTGAGTTTTGCGATTGCCTCTGAATGATGGAGCAATGTCCGATCCGGGATTTTCCAAAATTCAATATCTGTAATCCCAAGAATTCGAGCTGCTTGCCGGGTTTCCATCTCACGCTTTTTGATATAACGGGATACGTCGCTTCCACTTTGATTGGCAGCTCTTCCATCCGTTAAAACGACCAGTTTGACCGGGTCTCGATGTTGCGTATGCAACCGGAGCGCGCCACCACAGGCCAGTGATTCATCATCTGGATGTGGCGCCAAAACCAGCACCCGCTGGCCAATCAACCGGGTGGCCTGAAACGGGGCAACCTGGCTTTCAAACAAAAACTGAACGGTGACCGGGCTGTTTTCCAAAACACAACCTGAAGCTTTGAGCCGCAGTGTAATCAGATGCGCCGCACCATTCAAAAAAGCAGGAGAAACAGCATAGGTAAACGGAAGCCGGTCCAGTTCAACCGTGACCCGCTCTTGCACATCAGGTTTCGGCTGAAATTCATCAACTGGCTGGCCATTTACTTCGACCACAATCGTTGGAAACACGCCCTTTTCACCTGGGCATACCCAGCCCCGAATCAGCCCGCCCTGAACAGACTCAATAACTCCTGATTTTGAAGATAAAAAAGACGAATGAGGCATATTGGCTCAGTAGGGTTCAGGGTTCAGGGTTCAGGGTTCAGGGTTCAGGGTTCAGGGTTCAGGGTTTTCGAATACTCCTGGCTGGTTTTCGTCGTGGAGCGGTGGTTGAAGTGAGGCAGATCGTTTACGGCCTGCTATATCAAATCAGTATCGCCCATAGTCAGGTAACACTGGCGGGTAAAGTCATTGGGATCTGCCTGGACTCCAAACCAGCGAGCGGTAACGTGTAACCCCAATGGATGTGGAGCTTGATACCATCCCAGCCTGGACAGAGCGTCACCCAGTTGGGCATCACCAGTGAGCCAGAATTCAAAACTGACTTTTTGAGACATACCAGTGCTGTTCAATACCTGTTGCTCCAAATCACGAAGTGCGGCGGATGAACCTCCATCCCAAACCAGATCAACCCATTGAATGACCGAAGATGAAACCAGAACGATTGCCCAGGCCTGCAATTGATTGTCCCGAACAGACGTGATGAGGTGATACCGATGATTTGGCCTGGAGAAGTAGCGCTCCTGAATCCAGTTCATTGTGCGACAGGTGGCAGCCGGATAGCGCCCCATCACCTGCTTCCATAGCCGGTCAAAAGCGGCTGAATCAGTCACCGGCTGAACTGGCTTATAGTTCAATGGGTTAAGCGAAAAGATCAACTTTTGCCGCAACGGGATTGTCTTTCGCCAGCATTGCAGCGGTACTGGCTGACTGTAGTCCATCCGCAATTGCCCCAGTTTTTGGTGACGATCTCCGGGAAACCCAAACAACAACTGAAATTCACCGGCGTCTCCGAAGTATCGGTAAAACTCCAGCACCAGCTTTGGAAACACCTGCTGTCGAACGGCCTGTGGGATTCGCCGGCAATAACTATCAACCACGTGACCAGCGTCAAAGAACTGTCCCTGAAAATGGATTGATCGTTTGATGGCCGCATACTGAGCCACGACGAAATCCTGCGCATCAACAGCCAGTAATATCCAGGCACCCTGACTGGCAGCCTGAAATTTCCATCGCCACTCGGCAAGTGAACGCGTCGTTTTAAAAACCGCTTCAAACCCTTGATTGATTTGATGTTCGTCGCCTGGACGATAGGGTCGGAAAGTGAAGTTCATACCCGTAAAGCACCTGTCTTCCGTTCACAGACACAACGGAAAAGCTCGATGCCTTCCCGATTGACAACCGTCACAACATAGCGACCAGGTGACAGATTCTGCCAACTCACAGGCGGAAAAGACCACATCTCGGTGGGTGGAGTGGAAATCAATTCAGCAGCGGCTGGAATCCCACGCACATCTGGTGAAAATTCAATCCACACGGGATAATCGTCTGGCGCTGCAAGCTGGGCCAGATCAAGCTGCGGCTGACCGAAACGAGCCTGATCAGGGTGCAACCGGTTTGGAAGAGAATTGAGCCAGCCAAGTGTTTTGAAAAAAAACTGACCGTAACGACGGCTTAAAAATCGTTTTTCCGATGCGGCAAACCATTGAAGTGCAAGTGGTTCACGGGCAGCACTTTGATTATAGAAATGCACCGCCATCGCATCTGGAACATAGCAGGCACGCCCGCCTTTGTGCTCCAGGCGCGCCAGCCAGTCAGTCTCCTCAAAATAAAGTTGATACCCGGTGTCAAAGGGTCCGACCTGTTCCCAGGCATCGCGCCGCACTGCCAGTAAGGCCCCGCTCAGGGCAAAACTCGGAAGCGGTGACGTGGCCAGCCAGTGCGATTGCGCGTGAGCACGCCAGGCCTGACGAGTCCAGCGTGCCAGTCGCATATCAAGCGGAGCCAGGCGTTTGCTGAATTCTGCCCATTTGGTTCTGAGTTCAGTTGGTGGCAGAAAGAACCGTTTCGTTTCATCCCAGAAAAAACGCGGCCCGGCAACTGCCGCGCCCTGATCTAAAACTGTCAGCAAGGCGCGCAAACAACCTGTCTGTACCAGCACATCAGGATTGAGAAAAATCAGAACGTCGGCGGTGGTCTGCTCAACACCAAGGTTGATTCCGCCGGCATATCCCAGGTTTGCGCCTGGCTCAATCAACCGAACTGGCAGTTTTTGCAATCGGCTGCGGCCAGCCAGCGTGCTGCCGTTGTCCACTACCAGACATTCAGACGGCACCGCCAGCGCCGCCAGTTCACATTCAATCGCCGCCACCGACCGGGCCAGCAACTCAGGCGTGTGGTAATGAACGAAGATCACGGCCAGCCGCATGTGCTTTACTTTCTGTCAGTTGAGCAATTCCAGCCAGCAACTGACGGGTGATTGCTTCACTCGAAAACCGTTGCGCGGCAAGTTGTCCACGCTCTGCCAGCCTGTGCCACCTGACCGGATTGGAAAGAACTTCCCGGGCGGCGCTGGCCATACCGGTCGAATCGTCCGGTGAAACCAGCGTCAACGATTGTGCTCCGATAAACTCCATGGAGGGAATGCGCGAGGCAATCACCGGCACGCCAGCCGCCAACGCTTCGAGAACCGGCAGGCCAAACCCCTCGCCCGCTGAAGAAGGAAACAAAAGTACATCCGTCTGGTGCAGAAGTTGTGCAACTTCCCTGGGGGACACACGACATAGATAGTGATCCGGCTTGAGAATTGCCGCTTCAGAACTGGAAAGCGGCAGGGTTGAAAGTCGAGTCACCACACAGGAAACCCCACTGGCCCGCAACTGCACAATGGCGTCAAGCGCCACTCGAACCCGCTTTAATTCGCATTCAAAAATCCCTGGAATCACAATCCGGGCCGGAGACTGGGGGCCACTCCGGAGCGGTGCCTCACATTGTCCATCAACTGGCGGCGGCACCAGGACCGACTCACGTCCAAACCGCCGCTTGAGAAAATCAGCCAGAAATGGTGTCACTGTCAAAGTTGGGAGTGGCAACCGATAAACCGATTCAATTTCAGAGAGTTGCGGTAAAAGATGATCAAGAAATCCTTCATAGCCCTGACAGAAATGAGCCACCGGGCCGCAACTGAGGTGGTGGGCAACGGCGATGGTGGTCCAGTAGGTGGCAATCACCAGCCCAAAATCACCCAACCGGGGAACACGTTTTGAAAGATCAACATAGCGGCCTGGAACGCTGATCCAGTCAGGACAGGGGCCACGTCCAAAAATCACAACCTCAATTCCCTGTGCCTCAAGCAACGCCGCGTGTTGAAACACAACCTTGACGCCACCACAGACTTCAGGCGCATCCAGCACATAGGCAATTCTTCGCGGTGAACCAGCCGGTTGAGATAGAGCTTGATTGATCCACGAACGAACGCGCTCCAGCATCTCTTTCCTTACTTTCTGGTTAAGTGAAACCCACCGCCAGGAGTATTTGAAAACCCTGAACCCTGAACCCTGACTGACCCCTGAACCCTGAACGCGGCGAAAACTCGGTCATCTTCCCTACCGGATGCGGGCAAAAATGCACCGCCGGCAGAGAAAATCGGCTGGTGCGTCGTCAAGACCATAGGTCCACCGCCGCGCCTGGGCCATTTCCGGGCCGACTAAAACTTCGGCGACCGTTTGGTGATTGAGATCACCCACCAGATGGCGGGCATGGTAGTCCTGGCAGCACAGCACACACTGACCGTGCGGTGTGATGTGCAGATGCTGCAATGGACGCGAACCAACATTTTCACACCCACATAATGTGACTGAGGTTGAGGCCACTTTGAGGCCAACATCCAGAAAACCGGCCCGGTCCATGACTTTGAAAAATTTGACCTGAAACCGTGAGCCACGAAAGCGGCGTGAAATTCTCCAGAATTCAAATTTGTGTGTAAGATCACCTGTTCCCAATACCGCCAGATCCATCTGGTCAGCAACCGGTAAATCTTTCAAATAGTCAAGGTTGCGCAGCACAAGGTCAAGCTGGTCTTTGCCCCGGTCGTGTTCATATCGACTGGCACTCAAGGTTGAAAGGTTGACTGAAAGATATCGTACGCCGCCCATCTCAAGCAGGGCGTCCACTCGCTGAGGCGTCAGCCCCGTGGCATTGGTATTGATGGCTGGCGGAAGTCCATTTGCTTTGAGGAGCGCCACTTGCTCAACAAATCGCCGGTCAACGGTCGGTTCGTTGTAACTCAGCATAAAGACAGCCTCAATCGTGTCACGATAGACAGCAAGCTGTTGCACAATATCACGATACTGCTCAGATGGCATAAAGTGGGCTTCACGCGGAGCAACCGAGACCGGGCAGAAAAAACACGACTGATTGCACACCGTATGGGCTTCGAGCGAGACGTACTTGAGTCGAAATCGTTCGTCAAGCCGGGCAGAACGCGGTACCAGCCAGCCGGCTTCTGCCAGTTTGGCCTGAAGGTCCGGCGATACAACCTGAGAAATGGGGGACTGTTTATTCAACAGGCTCCGGAGTTGGTGATATCCGGCTTCCTGAATCCCCAACGTCTTGTCGGTCAACGGGTTATACAAATAACCATCTTCACAGTGAAGATATGGCTCAACCATCCATTCTGCTGGATATGAAGCTGGGCCATTTGAAGTAGTCATGATTCTCACCAGATTTTCAGTTCTTTCCATCTGAGCACGGGTTGACGATTTCGGCAGTCGGTTGATCACTCAGGGGCGTTTCTGAAGTCGAACGTGAGAGTACAATACCGGTTTGGGTTATCTGCTCAGCCAGTGGCATGCCCAGTGTTTGTTGCAAACTGTCAAGACCAACGGTGGGCTGATCGGCCAGTCGTTGCGGAAGAAAGTCTATCTCGGCATCAGCATCATATTCGGCAAATTGCTCAGCCAGTGCCGTCAGTAAATCGGCAAACTCGCGGGCTGTTGGACGGTCTTCTGGTCGCTTGACCAGCGATTTGAGAACGGCTTCATCTACTTCGGGCGGAATGGTTGGATTGATGGAGCGGGTCGAAGGCGCCGGCTCATTCATATGCGCCATAATGACCTGATAGGCGCTACCCCCCTCACTGACAAATGGCGGGCGACCACATAAACATTCGTAAAACACGATTCCCAGACTATAAATATCTGATCGTCCATCATATCGGCTATCAAGCAACCGTTCGGGTGCCATATAGGCCGGGGTGCCGACAATGCCGCCCGTCATCGTTAATTTCTTGCCGCTGGCTTCGGGGTCATCGAGCATTTTAGCCACTCCGAAATCCACCACTTTGACAACTTCGCCTTCTGGCGACCGGTGTAAGAAGATATTAGCCGGCTTGATGTCGCGATGAATGATCCCTAGACGGTGGGCCTCAGCCAGCCCATCGCACACAGCGCGAATCACCGCCAGGGTACGTCGCACGCTAAACCGTTTTCGAGTCTGGAGTTCCTCGCTGAGCGAACATCCATCGAGCAACTCCATCACCAGATAGGCAATGCCTTCAGCCGAAATTCCCGAATCAAACACCTGAATGGCATTCGGATGGTTGATGCGCGACGAAGAAACACCTTCCAGGCGGAAACGCTCAACCGCGTCAGCCGAATCGTTTCCCGGCGCCGGGCGAAAAACTTTGACCGCAATCGGGCGGTTGAGCACCAGATGCGTTCCACGAAACACAGCCCCGAAGCCGCCAGAGCCGATTTTTTCTTCAAGCCGGTACTTCCCTTCCAAAACTGTTCCTGGCAAGGCTTCTGCCAGAGCTGAGAAAATCCGGTCCGCCTGCTGATGAGAAATGACCAGCTCCTGATTGGCCCGGTCAAGGGCCGCGACTTTCTGATCCAGTTCGGTGTTTTTGCGCTCGGTTTCAAGTTTGGCCAGTCGAACCTGTTCAATATTTTCAGCCAGTTCGGCATTTTTGCGGTCAAGCTCACTGTTTTTAGTGGCCAGTTCAGCCGTGCGCTCAACCACGACGGTTTCAAGTTGGGCCGCTCGCCGATTGAGCGCCCGGAGTCGCAACCGAACTCCGCCATACACGCTGCCGGCAACCAGAGCTAACCCGGCGAGATAGGCCCACGGCGTTTGGTACCAGGAGGGACGAATTTTGAATCTGAAGGCCGCCCCGGTTTCATTCCAGACGCCGTCGTTGTTGCAGGCCAGGACTCTGAACCGGTAGGAACGCGGCGGCAAGTTGGTGTAACTGACCCGTCGTTGGTCGCCAGTTTCAATCCAGTTCCGATCATACCCTTCGAGCATCACCTTAAATCGCACTTTGGCCGGTGCCAGAAAACTGAGCGCGGTGTAGCGAAATTCCAGTTTGTCGGCCCCGGGTTCCAATTCGACCGATGAGGCCAAATCAACCGACTTCCCATCAACCAGGACCTGTTCGACCGCTTTCGGCGGTGGCTACGGATTCCGCTAGATTTGTTCCGGGTTAATCGTGTTCAGACCGGCCAGCCCTGCAAACTAGATCTTAG
>CAZXCE010000282.1:0-10337 GCA_964639175.1 uncultured Clostridia bacterium | reverse complement strand
CCAAATACCTGTCCCCAAACAAAAACGGGAAGTTGATTTTTAACGCTCTCTTACCCAAACATATCGAACAAAAATCCAGAGACCAATTCCACTGACCACACCGGCGCCAACGCCATCCACGGCCAGCCACAACGCCTGTGGAGCAAATTCTGAAAAGACAGTGGCTGGGGTCAGATCGTCAAAGTTACAGGTATTTTTCATATCCACGCCGCCAACCCAGTGGGCGATGGCAAAAACCGCCAGCATTCCGAGCGGTGTCAAAAGCCACCAGATTGCTGGAATGACCGAAATATCCCGTTTGGAAAGCCACCAGCCAGCCAGACCGGCAAGCGGTGGCATAACCAAAGCTCCTACACAGGCCACCCAGACGTAAAATCCTGCCGGTGGGGACGACATCATTTTGTAAGGATAGCAGTTGACCAGTTGATGAAAAATCACTCCAATCTGGACGATTGCTCCGCCCAGACCGACCAGGTTTGTAAGAATTCTCGGCCACATCGTGTTCATTCATTGGCTCCTGACAAAATTAGATCAAGGTCCTGGTCTTTTTGGCCAGACCAGAACCTGATTTCAGACTGCTGGTCTCAAGACGATAGACTAAACCTTTTGCTGAAAAACTGTATCAGTCAAATGACATTGGATGGTGGTGTAATTCAAGCTGAAAAACGGAATTAACCTGACAAACCAGATTTCATCGTCCATTTGGTGTATCAGGCCCGGAGCTGAAGGCTTCAAGCTTGGTGAAAAGCATATCTTCCAATCGCTTCGCCGAAAAAATGACAATCTGGTATCGGTAATCCAAAAATAATACCAAATTGGAATGAAGCTATCGCATTTTTGAGAAGCTAAGTTACTGATAAAAATGTATTTCCATCAGCCCCTAGCCCGATACCCTCAGCCCAAAATGGTATAACCACCACCTGAGAGGAATCCTTCATGCGGATGTTGAAAAACCAGCTCTGGATACTTGCGCTTTTGGTAGCCGTTGCAGCGTGGGAATTTACCTCGCCTTCGGTTGTGCAGGTCGCTTCTCAACAGGAATCAACCAGCCCACACCCCAAAGCTGAAGAAGAACTCGGCCTAAAAATCAAAATCCGTGAAGGCCAGGTATCGGCCCCTTCGGTTGTCACGCGGCCCCGGCTGATTCCCTCGCCACTGACCCCGGCACAAACCCAACATTTATTACAGCGACTCCCGCAGCTTTCAAACGTTTCTGAACCGCCGCTGCCAGCCTTTCAATTTCCCAAAGACCAGCCCAGACCACCTCAGCCGTCAGGTTCAGCGAATCCAGCCTTTCCAGTGTCATCAAAATCAACGGCATCCGGGTCTGAGTTACAATTCAAAGTCGAACGATTTCGCCCCCAGGGAGCGGTCGAACTGGCACCAAATCTGAGTGTGACGTTTTCAGAGCCAATGGTAGCACTGACGTCACTGGACGAACTTTCCACCCAGTCGGTGCCGGTCAAACTGACCCCGCAGCCTCCGGGACACTGGCGCTGGGTTGGCACCAAAACACTCGTGTTTGAACCTGAAGGCGGACGCTTCCCGATGGCGACACAGTACACAGTCACTATTCCAGCCGGAAGTGCGTCAGTCACCGGAAAGAGACTTCAAAAAAGCCTGGAATGGACATTTTCAACGCCGTCACCCAAACTGGTTTCTTCTTCACCAGACAGTCATTCTGAACCACTGACCCCGCTCCTGCTGGCCGAATTCAATCAGCGAATGAACCCGGCCACGGTGCTTGAAAAGGTGCGGGTCAAAGCCGGAACACACACCGTTCCGATCAGACTGGCCACTCAGGCCGAAATTGCCGCCAATCAGGCACTCACGGAACGGATCAAAACAGTTGAACCAGAATTTTTTGTGGTGCTCAGACCTGTGACCGAATTGGAACGTGATACCCAGGTCACCGTTAGCCTTGAGCCCGGCCTCACATCCGCGGAAGGCCCGGTCGCAATGACCAAAGCCCAGTCTTTTTCATTTCACACGTTTTCACCACTCAAACTGATCAGGAAATGGACGGATAAAAAGAACCAACCTTCGTCGAGCTGGTGGGTAGAGTTCAACAATCCCCTGGATGAGAGTTCGGTTGATGCCAGTCAAATCGAAGTCATTCCATCGTTGAGTAACCAGAAAATCTGGACAAGCGGAACCCGGATCAATATTGAAGGTAGAATCAAAAATAATCAGAAATATCAGATTCGACTATTGCCAGGTATCAAAGACGTTTTTGGCCAAACATTGGGCCAGACGGTTGAATTGAAGTACCAGACTCCGAAAGGGTTTAAGTTGATCTCATTGACTGATCACACTTTTTATACCCTTGATCCAGCCAGCCCCCCCATTGCGAAGGCTTATGTTCGCGGCTATTCAAAAGCCATTGTCAAACTGTATCGCGTCACACCAGCCGACTGGCCGAAATTCATCGAGTATGCCAACCCCAGCCAAAAGCAAAACCGTCCTTTGAAGCTGTCTCTCCCAGGGCAACTGGTCAAAACAAACCAGATTTCACTTCCGGCTTCAGCCGATACCTTTGCAGAAGTCCTGATTGACTTGCGTCCAGCACTCACTGAGGGTATCGGTCACGTCATTGTGACGATTGAAAAAGTTCCAGATGATGGGTTTAAACCATTTTGGGCCACCACATATCAGTGGATTCAGGTCACCCGGCTGTCAATGGAAGCCATCAGCGACAACACCAAACTGGTGGTCTGGACCAACTCGCTCCAGAATGGGAAACCCATTGAAAATACAACCGTAACGCTCTTTCCTGACGGAGTTGAGTCAACCTCTGATGCTCAAGGAGTTGCTACCCTTCAACGTCCAGCTTCGTCATCTCTCAACTCAAAAAAACCAGGGTTTTTAGTTGCTCGCCAGGGAAATGACTGCGCCATCTTACCTAAATCCCTGTCCATCAGGGGTGATGTAACCAATTGGACCCGTTCAGATCGGGGAAATTCACTGGTCTGGTATGTGTACGATGACCGGCATCTCTACCGACCAGGGGAAACACTTCATCTCAAAGGCTGGATTCGAGTGGCTGATGAACATTCCACAGGTGATCTTCTCCCGCTTGGCCAGCCTCCTCAAACGATTACCTACACGCTAAAAGATTTTCAGGAAACAGAACTGTTTACGGGTTCGACTCAAACGAACGCCTATGGTGGATTTGATCTGGAGCTTCAGCTTCCGGAAACAATTTCCACCGGGCAAACCTGGATTGAATTTAAAACGATCCCAACCTTCTCACCAGTCAATGAACCGACGTGCAAGTTCTGGCACGCCTTCCAAATCCAAGAGTTTCGGCGACCGGAATTTGTCACCAAGGTAACCAGTGACCGCAAATCCTATGTGGTCGGTGAATCAGCCGAAGTCGTGGTGGAAGCAAACTATTTGGCTGGTGGCGGGTTGCCTGGCGTTGAGGTTACCTGGAACATCGAGTCTACGGCTGGCCAGTATTCACCTCCAAACTGGGATCAGTTTACCTTTGGCACCTGGGTTCCGTGGTGGAAATCCTGGTCTTCAGACGACAATCGGAAGGAACTCCCTTTTCACGGAAAGACTGACTCGTTAGGAAAACATCAGATTCAGCTTGATTTTCAGGCAGTCAATCCCCCCTGTCCAATGAATATCTTTGCCGAAGCACAAGTCTCAGATGTCAACCGGCAAACTCAGGGCAGGGTGTCTGGTTTTCTCGTCCATCCGTCAAATCTGTACATTGGACTCAAAGCCAACCGGGCCTTTGTTGAAGTCAACCATCCATTTTCCTTTGAAACCATCGTGACGGATATTGACGGCAAGCCACAACCGGACCAGGCCGTTTCGTTTGAGGTAGTTTGGCTTGAGTCAGTCTTTAGAAATAAGGAATGGGCTGAGGTTGAGCACCCGGTTCAGACAGGTAATCTGATTTCGGAATTGACACCTGTACTGTGGCAGTTTACCCCGGCGAAAGGCGGTCGGTATCGAATTACAGCACGGGTTGTGGATGCCCAGGGGCGCCCCAATGAAACCCAGATGACGCTCTGGGTTGCGGGTGGTGCCATTCAACGAAAAAAGGGGACTGAAGAACAAACCCTCGAATTGATTCCCAATCAAAAAGAATACCAGCCAGGTGAAACGGCTGAGATCCTGGTACAATCTCCTTTTGTACCGGCGCAGGGGATTCTGACGCTTGAACGCTCTGGAATTGTAACAACTGAGCGGTTTGCCATGACTGAATCTTCCCACGTGCTGCAGATTCCAATCAAAGAAACATACATCCCAAACCTGTATGCGGCTGTTTATCTGGTTGGTGAATCAATCCGCGAAGACAAAGACGGAAATCCGCTGCCACACTTGCCGCCAATGCCGGTTTCAGCTTCTGGCACGATCAATCTTTTGATTCCACCTCGTGTTCGCACGCTGTCTGTGACTGCCACCCCAGCCCAGGAACAGGTAGCTCCTGGCGATGAAACCCAGATTGCGGTTGAAGTTCGGGATGCAGGTGGAAATCCGGTTGATAAGAGTGAGTGTGCCGTCGTTGTGGTTGACGAAGCAATTCTTTCACTCACTGGACACATATTTGAACACCCAAACGACGCGTTTTATCGCGAACGCGAAGAAGAAACTGACCACCATCATTTGCGGAAATCCGTTGAACTGGCAGATGAAAAGGATTTATTGAGGATTGGAGATCAAACTGGTATCAGCGGCGGATATATTCTCGCCGCGAATGTTCAATCACTTTCATTGAAAGGCCGGGGCTTCAATCTTTATACCACTGCTTCAACAAAGACACTCTTTATTGGCTACAGGAAATCTTTACACTTGATTCAACTCCAACCAGGAAACTCTGCCTCGGGCCCGATTGATCAATCCATCCGATTGCGAACCAACTTTGACCCGCTGGCGGTGTTTTCACCTTCAGTCGTGACCGATGCGAACGGCAAGGCCATCGTTTCCGTCAAAATGCCTGACAACCTGACCAAATATCGCGTGATTGCCTTTGCCACGGATGGCGCGAAACGCTTTGGCAAAGGTGAATCAAGCATCACGGCGCGGCTTCCGTTGATGGTGCGTCCGTCAGCGCCCAGATTTCTCAATTTCGGAGACCAGTTTGAACTCCCCGTCGTGGTTCAAAACCAGACTGACCAGCCACTGTCAGTTGAGGTGGCCGCTCAGTCAGACCTGATCCAGTTTCCTGACGGAGCCGGTCAACAAGTCGTCATACCAGCGAATGATCGGGTTGAAGTTCGATTTCCAGCTACTCCAAAAGCGCCAGGAAAGGCCGTGATTTACGTTGCGGCGTCATCAAAAACTTCCAGTGATGCGGCGCATGTGGTGATTCCGATTTCCGAACCGGTTTCAATGGAAGCCTTTGCGACCTGCGGCGAAGTTGACTCAGGTGGAATTCAACAGACCGTTCTGATTCCGGATGACGTCCGAACCGAATTTGGAAAACTGGAAATTACGACTTCTTCAACCCAGCTTCAAACATTGACGGATGCTGTTTTGTATCTGACCAGTTACCCGTTCGATTGTGGCGAGCAGGTTTCATCGCGGATGCTGGCTCTGCTGGCGCTGGGTGATGTGCTGGCACAATTCAAAACATCAGGGTTGCCGGCACCTGAAGCGATCCAACATCAAATCAAAGCTGACATAACCCGGCTGGAATCGCTCCAAAACGAAGATGGCGGCCTGGGATTTTGGGAATTTGACCAATCGTGGCCGATTGTCAGCATTCACGCCGCGCACGCGCTGGTTCGAGCCAAACAAAAGGGCTATGCCGTCAAGGAAGACAGCTTTGAAAAGTTGACCGACTACCTTGACGATATTGACGATAACATCCCCGAAGAATACAGCCTGGCATCACGTCAAACGCTGCTGGCTTATGCGCTGTATGTTCTGCATTTGAATGGTGAGAGCGATGCTGACGCGGCCAGGGATCTGGTCAAAGAAACCGGGGCGGAGAAACTCCCTATCGAGGCCATTGGCTGGTTATTGCCGGTGCTGGCCAAAAATCCAGCTACAAAGTCGGAACAGAACACACTCTTTCGGGTTCTAACCAACCGTGTCACTGAAACCGCTGGTGCCGCCAGCTTTGTCGAATCCTATTCCGATGGCGCTGCGGTGCTCTTGCATTCCAGCCGCCGCACCGATGCCGTTATCCTCGATGCCCTGCTTTCGGTACAACCAGACAGCGACCTGATTCCCAAACTCGTTCGGGGATTGCTCGCCCATCGCGTCAACGGTCGCTGGTCAAACACTCAGGAAAATGCCTTTGTCCTGCTCGCGCTCGAACGCTATTTCTCAACTTTTGAACACCATACACCCGACTTTCTGGCCCGTGTCTGGCTTGGCGACACCTTTGCCGGAGCGCATCGCTTCGCTGGCCGAACCACCGACCAGCATCAGCTTGGCATTCCTTTGAATCAGGTTGGAACGCCCGGCGAAACGAAATCCATCACGCTCAGCAAAGACGGCACGGGCCGGATGTATTACCGATTGGGTCTGAGTTACGCGCCGAAAGAAACAAGGCTCAGTCCATTGGAAGCCGGATTTACCGTTTCGCGCCAGTATCAGGGGGCTGACAATCCAGCCGACGTCAAACGCCTTTCGGCTACCGAATGGCAAATTCGGGTTGGAGCGCGGGTCAAAGTCACGGTCACGATGGTGGCGCCCGCCCGCCGGGCTCACGTCGCGCTCAGTTGTCCGCTTCCAGCCGGACTGGAAATCTTGAATCCAGCGCTGGCCACCACGCCACGGCTTCCAAATGACGAAGAGTCACCCCGGTTGAACTGGTGGCAACGTTCCTGGTTTGATCACCAGAACCTGCGCGACAACCGGGCCGAAGCGTTCACCGCTTCGCTTTCAGAGGGTGTTTACACCTACAGCTTTTTTGCGGTGGCAACCACGCCGGGGAAATTCCTGGTACCACCCGCCAGAGCTGAAGAAATGTACGCCCCCGAAACCTTTGGCCGGAGCGCCACCGACCTCGTTGTGGTGCACGATTAACCTTTGGAGTGCTGTGACTTGTCACAGCTTTGTTATGCAGCGACTTGTCGCTGATTGATTTCATTCCAACGGCGACAAGTCGCCGGGACCAAAGCGCCGACAAGTCGGCGCACTCCAAAATTTTGCCGGGACCAAAGCGCCGACAAGTCGGCGCACTCCAAAATTTTGTCAACGCGTTGACAGTCACGTAAACAATTGTATTACCTTGGGTTAAGTGGGGAAACTCACTTGAGCATCTGGCCCCTTTTTGCCTATGAAACACTCATTTTGGGCAGTGTGGAGTTTTATGTTGCTGTTCGGTTGTGGATTGGGAATAACCATGGTCCATCCTGGAGCAGCCTGTTCGCAAACCAGCCAGCAATCCGGTCAGTCAACCAGGGGACTGCGCTTTCGACTGCATTCTGAGTCAGCACCACCAGCGTCTGCCATCACATCCAGAGCGAAGTCACCGGCAATCTGGTTGGATGCCGCCACCAGCACCAACCTGCTCCGGCAAGTCCCCAATCTGTTGCAACCGCCATCACTGAATCTGCCTCGTTTCCGATTTCCTGACAAAATTATGGCCCCGCCCCAGGGTCAGGTGACAAAAACGATGGTCTTTAGCCCCCAGGCTTCCCAGGCTGTACCTGAAACACCGGTCTCTGGTCCACTCAAAGTACTGCGATATGTGCCACAGGGCGAGGTCGAACAGGCCGTGGCACTCAGCGTTACATTCTCTCAACCAATGGTGGCGCTGTCTTCACTGCACGAACTCTCAAAGGTTGAGATACCAGTCAGGCTTTCTCCCCAGCCTCCGGGCAAATGGCGGTGGATTGACACCAGTACCGTACTTTTTGAACCAGACGGGGGACAATTTCCAAAGGCTACGGATTACAAGGTTGCGATTTTAAGTGAAGCCAGGTCGCTGGCTGGAAATCAGCTTGAGCAGCCGGTGGAGTGGCAATTCTCCACCCCAGGATTGAAAGTCATTCGGTTGTACCCTCCCCAACCTGACCCTCAAAACAGCACAGATACCCGGTATTTCAGCGTGTTTGAAAGCCGACAACCTGAGATTTTCATTGAGTTTAACCAGCAAATTCAGCCCCGTGATTTGATTCAAACACTCTTTATCACGACCCCAAACACACAGATTGCGGTCGAACTGGTTGATCCGGCTAGGCTCAAATTGGATTCGGTTCTTGAATTGTTTATCAGGCGGGCCAAACCTGGATGCTGGATGCTCTTTCGTCCCGTACAACCATTGCCAGACAATGCGCTGATATCAATTTCTATCCTGCCTGGCCGGCATTCCAGTGAAGGTCCGGTGCCAGCTCAACCGACACAAACCCTGAAATTTCGTAGCATTCAACCACTGGAGGTATACGAGAGAATCAATGATGATTCAAACTGGTCAGGAACCACCAATAAAGTCATTCAGTTTTCAAACGTGCTGGATAACCATTCTTTTCGACCAGAAATGGTCCAGGTGGAACCTGAACTGGAAGGAAAAACCGTCACATTAAAGGGCAGAAACATTGAGGTGGGTGGAAGATTTCGTCGTCGCACGACCTACAGCATCACGCTATCCTCAGAACTGAGTGATATTTACGGCCAGCACCTGGGTAAACCCAAAACAATGCAGATCACCACCCAACGAGCGTCAACTGAGCTTTGGCTACCAGCACAAAACATACTCACTCTTGATCCCTATGGCCCACCGGAATTCCCGGTGTTTACGGTCAACGTCAACACCTTTTCACTCCAGCTTTACCAGGTCAAACCATCGGACTGGTATGCCTACCTTGATTTGGGTACAAACCCGGCTGCTTACCGGGGGCAGGTCATCCCTCCGGGTTTGAAAAAAGTGGATCGGCTGGTTGTTCCCAAAAATGACCTGGATCGGCTGGTTGAGACCAGGATTGATTTACGTGAGGCACTTTCAGGAAAAGTTGGCCATGTGCTGGCTGTCATCAAATGGAACCAATATCCCACGGATCCCAACTATGAGAAAACCCATTTTCTGTGGATTCAAATCACCAATCTGGCCGCCGATGTGACCAATGAATTTTACCGATTGAGCGTCTGGGTCAATCGGCTGGATACCGGAAAACCAGTTCCAAAGGCAGTCGTGACCCTGTTACCTGAAGGGAAATCGGCTCAAGTTGACCACCATGGACAGGTTCGCTTTCAAGCCTCCACCAAAAAAATTAACAAGGCTGGAACAATTCTGGTTCAGAAAGGTCCTGATAGCGTCATTGTGATTGATAGCGTCAATTTTCATGTTGGAAATCAAAACTGGGGAGGGGGTCAAAGCATTCCCGGCCCTGACTTTACCTGGTACACCGTTGATGATCGGAAACTGTACCGCCCCGGAGAGAGAGTCCATATCAAGGGCTGGGTTCGCCACCTGCTACCTTCTGCCAAAGGAAATATGGGGCAGGTCCATCCGTTTGCCAAACAGGTAAAATACCGGGTGCTTGACGCAGTCCAAACCGAACTGGCGACCGGAACCATCCACCTCTCCCGGCTGGGAGGATTTGAGTGTCAGTTTACCCTTCCGGATTTCTGTCGGCTGGGCGTCGGGCAGGTTGTTTTTGAGCTGGTCACCCGGTACAAAAAGGAAATATATGATACCAGCCAAACCACTCACTTCTTTGAAATCGAAGAATTTCGCCGGCCAGAATATGAAGTACAGGTTGATGTTTCCGATGGTCAGCACGTGATTGGAACCCAGGCCAGCGTCCAGGCCAGCGTTCATTATTTTACCGGGAATACCCTTCCAAACTCACAAGTCAACTGGACGGTCACGGCTCTCAGTCAGCTATTTCGACCTCCAACCTGGTACGACTACCAGTTTGGGCAGTGGCAATCCTGGCATACCGCTGAAGAATTCAACCGGAACCACGCCGCATCCCAAACCTCCTCTGGTCAGGTAGATGCGACAGGTCAGCACCAGCTCAAAATTGATCTTGACGCCGTTGACCCGGTCGTTCCGATGCTGGTTAAAGTCGAGGCTTCGGTCACAGATATCAATCGAAGCAACATTTCAGGCAGAGCCGAGTTTCTGGTTCATCCGGCAGCCCTGTATGTTGGAATGCGAAGTCAGTGGAACTTTGCCGAACGCGGCCAGGACTACCCGGTTGAACTCATCGTGACCGACCCGGATGGAAAGCTCCAACCTGACCAGAACATCGAACTCAGCCTGTTTCGGCTTGAACGATCCTTTTTTGGAGGTGAATCAGAAGTGTCTGATATTCCAATTGCCCAGGCACAGGTCGTTTCGGCCAATCATCCGGTTGTCTGGAAGGCACCGGCGACGGAAAGCGGCTCGTATCAGGTGCGAGCCACCATCTGGGATGATC
>CAZXCE010000281.1:0-10373 GCA_964639175.1 uncultured Clostridia bacterium | reverse complement strand
CGCTGCCAGCCAGGACCAGCGCCCGGCGCAGACCATAGACGCCATCACCATTTTTAACATCGCCAAGGCCCGTGTCACAGGCCGAGAGGGTGACCAGTTTGGTGCCCCACAGGTCGAGGGCGGCGGTTTCAAGGGCAGTGAGGATTCCATCCTGGGTTTTGCTTCCGGCGAGGTTGGCCCCGGCAAAGAAGAGATAGGATCGCAGCAGCGGGTTTTCCATCTGGATTTTCTCCAGGTCGGCTGATTCATCATCCGACCTGAGCAGTTGTCGTGATGGCGCATCTGCCACTGGTTTAGTTTGGGCCCCGGCAAAAAAGAATCCGTGGGTTCCGATATGGACAAACTCAGGTCGGTGGACGTGGGTCATGACAGCTTTGGTGGCCTGATCACCCAGAAAAACCGAGGCGTCGGGAAAAATGGATTTGAGTTGCTGGGCTTCGGCAGCCGTCCCAATCAACCGGTTCAGTGGGGGAAACTGATATCCAAAAATCTGTGGTCCGTCCCCGTCGGCATAATCCGGATTGCCCATAACCACCGGCGGGTGTTCGCTTTTGATGCCGTTTTGAAGCCGGAGCAGGTCGCGTCCGCTGGTGAGATAGGTCAGGGTGTAGGTTTCCACCAGGAACTTTCTTTTTTCATCCATCAGGGCTGCAAAGGGAATCAAATTCAATATGCCGTCTGGCGAAATCAACAGATGACGGCTCTTTCCCGCCAGCGCCCGCACCGGCTTCATGATGAGTTTATCCAATGTTTGAGCGGCTGGAGTCAATTCTTTGGCCAGGTCAGCTTTTGGTTTGCTGACCACCTGGCGAAACGCGGATACCGCCTGTTCAATTGGTGTGGCGTCGCCTAAATCGGCCCACTTGATGTCACCCAGATGGTCCAGGGTGTAGACCGCACATCGTGACGCGCCAGGCTTTCTGGTCGCGGAGTCATAGGGGCGGTAAAAAGCAAATTCAACCAACACCCCATCGGCAGGAATTTGCCGCTGAATGTTTTGAAGGGTGATCGGGGTGGCCTGAACCTGATATTCAGCACTTTTAGCACTGATCTGGGCTTCGAGTTTTTCTTTTTGGGCTTCGAGTTCTTTCAAATAGGCAAGATGTCTCTCAGGTTTCTGTTTTCCGGGTCCTTTCAGCGTCAAAACTGAAATTTGATCAACCAGATTCGCCAGATCATCAAGCAATTTTTGAACGTCAGGCGTTTGTTGCTGCCGCAAGGTTTCAATTGCCGACGCCATTGCATCGAGTCCCCGGCCTTTGCGTCGCAGCAGTACGGTGAAAGCCGCCTGTTTCGCTTCAGCAGATTGGGGAGCGGACTGCAGATGCAGGGAAAGGGTTTGATCGGTGGACCTACTCGTTTTTTTGAGATACAGGGCTTTCTGTTGTTCAGAGCCGAAAAACAGATTCCGCATCAAATCACGTTCGATGGTGTCATTGGCCCGAATCTGAAATTGAACCCCCTGCGCTATATTGCCTTTGTCTCGATAGAGTTTGGATAAATTGTTGAGGGTTTGGGCAAGATCCGGATGATCCGGGCTCAGGGTTTTCTCCTGAATGGCCAGCGACCGCTGAAAGAGGGGCTCAGCCCTGGCATAATCGCCTTCGGCTTGAGAGAGGCCCGCCAAACTGTTGAGGGCACTGGCTGGTAGCGGATGATCCGGGCCAAAAGCTTTCTCCCAAATGGCCAGTGCCTGCTGGAAAAAGGATTTGGCTTTCTGGTCATCACCTTTTCCGCGATAGACCCAGGCCAGGTTGTTGAGGCATTGAGCGACTTCTGGGTGATCGGCACCGAACACTTTCTCCCGGATGGTCAGCGCCCGCTGGAGCAGTGGTTCGGCTCGCTGGTAGTCGTCTTTGTTTGAGTAGAGCACACCCAGATTGTTGAGGCTGCGGGCTGTTTCCCGATGGTCAGGGCCAAGCGCTTTCTCCTGGATGGCCAGCGCCTGTTGGAAAAGCAGTTCGGCTCGCTGGTAGTCGCCTTTGTCCCAGTAGAGCGCCGCCAGGTTGTTGAGGCTCACCGCGACATCCGGGTGGTTGGGACCAAGCGCTTTCTCCCGGGTGGCCAGCGCCCGTTGGAAAAGCGGCTCGACGCGCTGATAGTCGCCTTTGGCCTTGTAAAGCAAACCCAGATTATTGAGGCAGAGGCCGACATCCGGATGGTCAGGGCCCAGGGCTTTTTCCCAGATAGCTAACGCCCGCAGGTACATAGGCTCCGCCTGCTGGTAATCGCCTTTTTCCTGGTAGAGTGTTGCCAGATTGCTGAAGCTGAACGCGAGATTGGGATGGTCAGGGCCCAGGGTTTTCTCCTGGATGGCCACCGCCCGCAGGTACATAGGCTCCGCCTGCCGGTAATCGCCTGTGTCCCAATAGAACAGCGCCAGATTGTTGAGACTGCTGGCGACATTGGGGTGGTCAGGGCCCAGGACTTTCTCCTGGATGGCCAGCGACTGTTGATACAGGGTTTTGGCTTGCGGGTAGTCGCCTATGCGCGAGTACAGCACCGCCAAATTGTTGAGGGCTTCAGCGACATCCATATGCTCATGGCCAAACACTTTCTCCCGGATAGCCAGTGCCCGCCGGAGCAGTGGTTCGGCTCGTGGGTAGTCGCCGCTTCTCAGGTAGAGGCTACCAAGGTTGTTGAGGCTGATGGCGACATTTGGGTGATCGGGACCGAGTACCTTCTCCCAGATGGCCAGTTCCCGTTTGAACAGCGGTTCGGCTCGTGGGTAATCGCCGGTTTTTTGGTAGAGACTGCCCAGATGGTTGAGAAGGGTTGCCACCTGCAGGTCATCGGCCCCCACTGTTTTTTCCCAAATGGCCAGTGCCCGCAGATACAGCGGCTCGGCCTGCTTGAACTTCCCTTGACCACTGTAGATCCGGGCCAGGACAAAGAGGCTACTCGCCAGAAGCGGATGCTCTGAATCCAAAGCGCTTTCGCTCTTTTCCACTGCCTGTTGGGCGAGTGGCAGGCTCTGATCAAGTTTTCTGGCTCGCCGAAGTTTTTCCGCTTCGGAAATCAATTTTTCGATGTCTTTCCCGGCACGATCCTGGCTGGTGGCAATGCTCACTGCCTGCAATCTCAATTCGTAGCTGCCAGGTGAAGCTGCTTTTTCCAGGGCTTCAATCTCCAGCGTGTAGCTGCCAGTCAGGTCAGTGATGTAGGAAAGCGATTCTGTACCTTGCCTGCCGCCTGGACTGTCCACCTCCTGCAATATTTTCCCATCTGGTCCCAGCAGTCGAACCGCCACATCAATCCCGCGTTGCTCCACGGCCAGTTTCAGGAAATCATTGGCTTTCAGTTTCATCGGGTACCTGTGTTTTTCCCCACCTTTCAGCTCGTGCACAACCGGTTTTCCAGGTTCCAGTTTTTCTGAAAGCTGAGTCGTCTGGGCCACAGTCACACTGATGAAAAACGGATCCAGCACCAGGGCCAGCGCCAAAAAACAGTTGAAAACCAGTCGTTTACTCAAATGATGAGAAAGTGTCATTGTGATCTCCGGTGGTGGTTGGGAAAAGCAAGAACGGACGAGAAGGACTGAAAGGACAGAAAGGGACAAACATTCGCAAACCCTGAACCCTGAACCCTGAACCCTGAACCCTGATTTGGCTCACCGTTTCCCCGCCAGATTGGCCCATTCGCCGGATTGAATGAACGAGGCCCAGTAGAAAGGGTGCTGGCGGCGTGGGTTTTTGAGCATGTTGAGTTGCACGTTGCGCAGGGCCTGGGAGCGACCTTCGCCAGCTTTGAGTCGGGTGTAGTAGTCAATCATTAGTTCCCGCGTGGCCTGATCTGAAACCGGCCAGAGGCTCATGATCTGGGATTCGCTGCCGGCCAGAACCAGTGCCCGGCGCAGGCCATAGACGCCATCGCCGTTTTTGACGTCGCCCAGGCCGGTGTCACAGGCCGAGAGCGTGACCAGTTTGGTGCCCCAGAGGTTAAGCTGGGCGGCTTCAAGGGCGGTCATCACGCCGTCGTTGTCGTCTGATCCACCTTGATTGGCGCCCGCAAAAAACAACATGGAGCGGAGCAGGGGATTGGCTTGGCGTTCTTGTTCCACATTGATGGGCGGCGTTTCAAGATTTCGCCCCGCTTGCCCTGCGGGTGGTTCTTGTTCCGGTTTGGGGGCGTCTTCCAGAAAATACCCGTGAGTGGCGATATGGACCAGAACCGGTCGGGTGACCTGTTTGATGGCTTGTTCCGTTGCTTCGGCTCTCATTTTCAGCCGGGCGTCTGGAAAGATGTTTTTGAGTTGTTCACCTTCAAGCCGGGTGCCGACCAGCCGACCCAGCCGACCCAGCAACCGACTCATCAGGTGTGGCCCGTCGCCATCCAGATAATTGGGGTCGGCCATCACCAGTGGCGGTTGCTGGCTGTCAATTTTGACGGCCAAGCGGAGCAAATCCCGTCCGCTGGTCAAATAGGTCAAGGTGTACCGCTCGATCAGGAATTTCCCTCGATCATCCACCAATGCGGAAAAGGGAATCAGGTTCAAGGCACCATCGGGGGAAATCAGCAAATGATTGGCATTTCCAACCAGCGCCCGGACCGGTTTCATGACCAGCCGGTCCAGCGCCTGGGCGGCTGGGGTGATGTCTTTGGTGAAGTTGGTTTTGGGCTGGCTCAACACCTTGCGAAAAGCAGTCACTGCCCGTTCAATCGGGGCGGCTTCACCTAAGTCAGCCCACTTGATCTCACCTTCAGGATTCAAAGTATAGACTGCAAACCGTGCCACCCCAGAGGTTTGCGTTTTGACGTCGAAGGGACTGTAGGAAGCAAATTCAACCAGTATGGCGCGAGCCGGGATCTGTTCCTGAACATTCTCCAGGGTAATCGGTATGATCCGGGCTTTGAATTCCCCGCTGCGGTGGCTGAGGTCGGCTTCAAGCTGTTCCTTCTGTTTTTCTATTTCCCCCAGGTAAGCCAGATAATCCGCCGGTTTTTTTATTCCAGGTCCGCGCAGGGTCAACGCCGAGGTTTGCCCACACAAGCTGGCATAGTCATCCAACAGTTTTTGGGTTTTGGAATCGCTCTGACTCCGCAAAGTCCCGATGGCATTCGTCATGGCATCCAGTGCCCGCCCTTTGCGCCGCAAGACTATGGTTAGAGCGTCCTGCATTGCCTTTGGTTCTTGGGGTGCGCCCTGAAGGTGCAGGGAAAGGGTGCGATCCGTGTCGCTGGCCGATGTTTTCAAATAGAGGGTTTTCTGACGTTCCGAACCAGAAACCAGATTTCGGAGTAGGTCCCGCTCTCGGACCTCATTGCCACGGGATTGAAGGATGAGAGCCTCTCTCACATTGCCTTTGGCCTGGTACAACGAAGCGAGGTGATGGAGGCTGGTGGCGACCATCGGGTGGTCCGGCCCCAACGCTTTTTCCCGGATGGCCAGCGCTCGCTGGTAGAGCGGTTCGGCTCGCTGGTAGTCGCCTTTGTCTTTGTAGTAAAGCCCAGCCAGGTTGTTGAGGCTGGTAGCGACCGACGGGTGGTCTGGACCCAGCGCTTTTTCACTGATGGCCAAGTCACGCAAAAAGAGCGGTTCAGCCCGTAGAGAGTCGCCTTTGGCTCGGTAAAACAAGGCCAGGTTGTTGAGGCTGGTGGCGACCGACGGATGGTCAGCCCCTAACGCTTTTTCCCGGATGGCCAGCGCTCGCTGGTAGAGCGGTTCGGCCCGTGGATAGTCACCTTTGGAATAGTAAAGCCCAGCCAGGCTGTTGAGGTCGGTGGCAACCTCCGGGTGGTCCGGCCCCAACGCTTTTTCATCAATGGCCAGAGTCCGCTGGTAGAGCGGTTCGGCCTGAGCATAGTCGCCTTTATCTTGATAAAGCGAGGCCAGGTTGTTGAGGCTGGCGGCGACCAACGGGTGATCTGCGCCCAATGCTTTTTCCCGGATGGCCAGCGCCCGCTGATAGAGCGGTTCGGCCTGAGCGTAGTCACCTTTATCTTGATAAAGCGAGGCCAGGTTGTTGAGGCTGGTGGCGACCAGCGGGTGATCCGGCCCCAGCGCTTTTTCATAGATGGCCAGCGCCCGCTGGTAGAGCGGTTCGGCCCGTGGATAGTCGCCTTTGGCTTTATAAAGCAAAGCCAGGTTGTTGAGGCTGGTGGCGACCAGCGGGTGGTCCGGCCCCAACGCTTTTTCATCAATGGCCAGCGCCCGCTGGTAGAGCGGTTCGGCCCGTGGATAGTCGCCTTGGTCCTGGTAAAGCACAGCCAGGTTGTTGAGGCTGCTGACCGTCTCCGGGTGGTTTGGGCCAATAGTTTTTTCAGCTTTCTCCAGCGCTTGTTGAGCCAATACCAACCCCTGATCATATTTTCCGGCCTGACGTAGCCGACCAACTTCCGCATTGAGTTTGGCAATCTCAACCTCGGCCCGTTCGGCTTCGGTGGCAGTTAGGATGGCCTCGACTTTGACTTCATACCTTCCAGGAGAGGCGGTCTTTTCCAGCGATTCCACTTCAAGGGTGTACTGGCCAGGCTGTTCCACAATGAAATTCAGTGGCTCTGGACCTTGCGTTCCATTGGGACTGTCCACTTCCGCCAGTTTTTTCCCATCCGGCCCAAGCAATCGAACCACCACGTCAATGCCTTTTTGCTCGACCACCAGTTTCAGGTAATCGTTGGCTTTGAGAATGATTGAGTAGGTGTGTTTTTCGCTACTTTTCAGTTCGCGCTCAATCGGATTTCCAGGTTCCAGCCGGTCAACATTTTGCGCCTCAGTCACAAAGATCAAAAAAGGACCAGATGCCAGTGTCAGCACCCAAAAACAGCTTAAAATCAATCGTTTGCTCAAATAGTTGGGATGGATCATTGTGATCTCCGGTGATGGTTGGGAAAGCAAGAAAGGACGAAAAGGACTGAAAGGACAGAAAGGGACAAACATTCGAAAACCCTGAACCCTGAACCCTGAACCCTGAACCCTGAACCCTGATTTGGCTCACCGTTTCCCCGCCAGATTGGCCCATTCGCCGGATTGAATGAACGAGGCCCAGTAGAAAGGGTGCTGGCGGCGTGGGTTTTTGAGCATGTTGAGTTGCACGTTGCGCAGGGCCTGGGAGCGACCTTCGCCAGCTTTGAGTCGGGTGTAGTAGTCAATCATTAGTTCCCGCGTGGCCTGATCTGAAACCGGCCAGAGGCTCATGATCTGGGATTCGCTGCCGGCCAGAACCAGTGCCCGGCGCAGGCCATAGACGCCATCGCCGTTTTTGACGTCGCCCAGGCCGGTGTCACAGGCCGAGAGCGTGACCAGTTTGGTGCCCCAGAGGTTAAGCTGGGCGGCTTCAAGGGCGGTCATCACGCCGTCGTTGTCGTCTGATCCACCTTGATTGGCGCCCGCAAAAAACAACATGGAGCGGAGCAGGGGATTGGCTTGCCGTTCTTTTTCGAAGTGGCTGGACAGGCTAACAATATTTCTGGATGGGTGATCTGATACGGGGTCGCTGGCTGATTGGGCGGCATTTTCCAGAAAATAGCCGTGGGTGGCAATGTGGACCATGCCGGGCCGCGAAACCTGTTTGACGACCTGTTCTGTGGCGTCAGACCGCGTCTTGAGATCTGCCTCCGGTAAGATTGTTTTGAGTTGTTCGCCTTCAACCCGAGTTCCAATGAGCCGCATAAGCCGACCGATGGTTTGGCCCATCATTTGAGGACCCCTGCCATCCATATAATCTGGATCAGCGACGATCAGCGGCGGTTGCTGGTTCTCAATCTTCACGGCCAGCCGTAACAGGTCACGTCCACTGGTTAAATAGGTCAAGGTATACTGCTCGGTTAAAAATTTCCCTTTGTCATCCATCAGCGCAGCAAATGGAATGACGTGTAAGTCGCCATCTGGTGAAATCAGCAGGTGTTTTGTTTTTCCGACTAAGGCGAGTACTGGCTTTAAGATGAGCTTGTTCAGGGGTTTAGCTGCCGAGATGATATCTTTTACCAGGTCAGTTTTTGGGTTGCTCAACACTTTGCGAAAGGCTGATATGGCTTCTTCAATTGGGGCGGCTTCGCCTAAATCCGCAAAAAGGATCTTTCCCTGGTGATTCAATACATAAACCACAAACCGGGGTGTTCCAGGCTTGTCGGTCTTTGGATCAGAGGGGGTATAGACTGCAAACTCGACCAAAACCGCATTGATTGGAATCTGTTTTTGAATGTTTTCCAGGGTAATGGGAGTGGTTTGAGCTTGAAATTCCAGGCTTCTGTGGCTGATCTCATTTTCCAGTTTTTCGCGCTCTTCATTGAGTACTTTCAGGTATGCCAGATGCTCTTCAAGTTTTCTCGTTTCAGGTCCGCGCAAGGTCAGAACTGAGATTTGACCAGCCAGGCGCGCATAGTCATCCAGCAGTTTTTGAATTTCAGGCGTTTGTTGCCGGCGCAGGGTTTCAATCGCCGTCGTCAGCGCATCAAGGGCACGACCTTTGCGCCGTGCGACAACCGTCAGGGCGGCGCGCATTGCGTCGGGTGACTGCGGCGCCACCTGGAGGTGGAGCGATAGGGTTTGATCGGTGTAGCGCTCAGTTCTTTTCAGATATTGCAATTTTTGTTGCTCAGAGCCGGAAATGAGATTGCGGACCAGGTCACGTTCGGTTATGTCGTTGCTTTGGGTTTGACATTGAATGGCCTGAGCGATTTGGCCTTGTATCTGATAGATTCCAGACAGGTTATTGAGACCTGAAGCAATGTCTGAGTGATCGGTTTGATAGGCCCGTTCAAAAATAGCCAGTGCCTGTTGCTGCTGGTGTTGAGCCTTTGCATAGTCACCCTTCATTCGGTTGAGTTTGGCCAGGTGAGCAAGAAACAGCGCCGTATCTGGGTGTTGCTGACCAACCGCTTTTTCCTGGATTTCCAGGGCATGCTGGTACAACGATTCAGCTTGCGCATAATCACCCTTGTGCTCGGCTATCAACGCCAGGTTATTGAATCCGATGGCTAGCGACGGATGATTCATCCCCAATTTCTTCTCGCGAATTGCCTGAGATCGCAGCAGCAGTTGTTCCGCCTTTCCGAAATCGCCTTGGTCACGATAGAGCAAGCCGAGATTATTCAGGCTGCGAGCCACAGCGATGTGATCAGGGCCAAATACTTTTTCACGAATGGCCAGGGCGCGTTGGTGCAGTGACTCTGCCTTGGGCAGATTGCCCTGGTCCCGGTACAGCTCGGCCAACCCATTGAGGGCATTGGATGTTTCAGGGTGTTCCGGGCCGGATGCTTTTTCACGAATCGTTAAAGCTCGCTGATACAACCCTTCTGCCTTGATATATTCGCCTTTGATGCGATGAAGAAACGCCAGATTTTGGAGTGTATCTGCCGTTGTCGGGTGATCTGGACCAAACACTTTTTCCCGAATGGCCAATGTCTGCCGAAACAGACGTTCCGCAGTGGTGTTATCGCCCAGGTTTACATACAGCTCAGCCAGATTGTTGAGGCAAAAGATCGTGTTTTGATGTTCAGGCCCAAGTGTTTTCTCAAAAATAGCTATCGCGCGCTGAAGTTCATCTTTGGCCTTCAGATAGTCCCCCTCGGCGCCATAGAGGTTTGCCAGGTTGTTGCGCATGGCCGCAATCTGAGGATGGTCGGGGCCGATTGTTTTTTCACCAATTGCTATCGCACGCAAATACAGTGGTTCGGCTTTCAGATACTCACCTTTGGCTTTATAAAACAGACCGAGATAGTTGAGGCTGTCAGCCAGCAGGGAATGGTCTCCGCCTAAGCGTTTTTCGCTCTTTTCCACCACCTGCTGTGCCAGGAGCACCCCTTGATCGTATTTTCCGGCTTGCCAGAGTTGAGTCAATTCGTCATGCAGTTTCTTGATTTCCACTTCGGCACGGTCCTGTTCAGTGGCAGGTTTGATGGACTCTGAATTCAGTTCATAGCTGCCAGCCGGGGCCGTTTTTTTCAGCGATTCAATTTCGAGTGTATAAGTGCCGGGGTGGTCAGTGATGTAGAAAAATGGCTCTTCACCCTGAGTGCCATTGGGGCTATTTACTTCCTGAGCCATCTTTCCATCTGGCCCAATGAGCCGCACCACGACATCAATGCCGTGCTGGTTCACCACCAGTTTCAGGTAATCGTTGGCGTTGAGCTGAAGTGGGTAGGTGTGTTTTTCGCCGCCTTTCAATTGGCGTGCAACCGGTTTTCCAGGTTCCAACTGGTCAACCTGTTGCGTCCTGGTCACAAAGATCAAAAAAGGACCAGGCACCAGTGCCCACATCAGCAAACAGTTTAAAACCAGGTTTTGGCTCAAATGGTGGGGAAGTTTCATGGTGAATTCCAGGAAATCAGAACTGAAGAAGTTGGGCTGAGGGCTGGGGGTTGAGGGCTGGGGGCTGAAGAAAATGGGCCACGGGTTGAAGAATTGGTTTTCTTTCATCCCTCATCCTTCACCC
>CAZXCE010000280.1:0-10402 GCA_964639175.1 uncultured Clostridia bacterium | reverse complement strand
GGATGTACAAGGGTGACCGTGCTCCAAGGAACTTATTTTTTAACGCCCCCTAAGAGCCCGATTCACCGTGACTGGTGAAGTCGTGCCAAACCTTGTTCCAGTCGGCTCAAGCCTTCGCGCAGATTCTGTGGTTGACCGCCAAACGACAATCTAAGAAATCCGGTGGATTGTGTTCCAAAGGCGCTTCCTGGAACGGTAATCACACATTCTTTGAGCAATTCCGTCGCTACCTGGAAATCATCACCAAGCGCTGACACGTCAATCAGTCCGTAAAAGGCCCCCTGTCCAATCGCGAATGGCACATCCATTTGGGCCAGTCCTGACTGCAAAATCTGGCGCCGCTGCTGAATGGTTGCTCTGATTTCCTGAACTGCTACCAGTCCTGCCGGAGTGAACGCCGCAAGCGCTGCCCGTTGTGACAGGGTTGAGGCACAGGTCGTCACGTACTGGTGCATCACGGTCACGGCGCGTACCACTTCTGTGGGCCCTGCCGCCCAGCCAAGTCGCCAGCCGGTCATTCCAAGCATTTTGGAAAGACTCGACACAACCAGCGTTCCGTCATAGACCTCAGCCAGTGACGGAGGCGCCTGGTCTGCATAGATTTCGCGGTAGACTTCGTCGGTAATGGCCAGAATTCGGTGGCGAGAAAGCTGGTCTGCGACAAACTGCCAGTCTTCGCTTGAAAAAATGGTGCCGGTTGGATTCGAAGGCGAATTAAAAATCACCAGTCTGGTTCGCGGCGAAAGACAGGCGGCAAACGCTTCGCGGTCAAACGCAAACCCGGAAACGGCTGGAAGCGGGTAGGTCTTGACGTATCCTCCCGCCAGTCGGACCAGTGTCGGATATGCCAGAAACCCAGGGTCCGGAATCAGAACTTCGTCTCCTGGATTGACCAGCGCCATCAGTGCCGTATAGAGCGCTTCCTGGGCGCCGCTGGTCACACAGACATTGTCCCGACCATACCCCACATTTGTGATTGAAGCCTGATAGGCAGCGATGGCTTCTCGAATTTCTACCAGCCCGGCATTTGGCGTGTATCCAAGCCGGTCACCGGTGAGTGCGACTTCGGCGGCTTTGCGAATGATTCCTGGTAACGGAACATCTGGTTCTCCCAGCCCAAGGTTGATTGCGCTTTCCCGTTCCTTCCAAGCTACTGTGACCGTCATAACTTCCTGTGAAACAATTTATATAATTTTGTACTTGATTTATTAAGTCTCCATAAGTCACCATAGGGCGTATAGTTGTCTTATAAATTTTTCAGGAGATTACCTTTATGTCCTCAAGAAAAGATAAGGGGCTGTCCGGCTGGGATTATGTATTGATTGCGTTTGTTGGGTTAATCATTGGTGTTGGGCTACTGGTATTTGGTATTTACAATAAACAACACATTGTTTCTTGGGGGTTGGTTGGAAATTTCTTTTATGTGATCCATTTAATCCTGGGTATAGTGACTGGATTATTTCTCTTTGGGGTAATCAAATCCTACGCATTCTTCACACACACAACGCCATCTCATACCCTTCAACTTGGCGGACCCGCCGCCATCGTGTTTCTTGTTGTTGTAGGAGGGAGTTTTTTACTCAAACCAGATCCACCCAGAAAAGTTAGTTTGATGGTGACGCTTAAGCCTGTAACTGAGATAAGTGGTGTTGATTATACAAAAGGAAAAATCATTTTGATTATTGATGGAAGAAAATCCACTTTGCCAATAGACGCTTACAAGCAAGGAAAGATAGAGCTTAGTGGAGATGATGTAACGAAGAAAGCAAAAATTGAAGTTATTGATATTGAATCAGTTGAGTTACTTCATCCTGATAAGGAATATCTTCTTAATGTGGATAATATTGAGGTTGAAATTAGAAAGAAATTAAGAACATTTTCTGCGAGAGTGATAGATAAAGCAGGTCATCCTGTGGCAGACGCGAGCGTATACATCTCGCCGACTCAAAGCACAAAGAGTGATTCTGATGGAATATTCAAAATCCAACTTGAGTCCGATCAGTCTTCATTTCGACTAACAGTTGATAAAAAAGGGGCTGGTTCGTTTGATGAGTATGTGTACTTTGATCAGCAACAAGGAAAAGATATCCAACTACATTTGAAAAAATAGGATTCTTCGGTATTTTCCGTGAAAAATTGACATTCTGATCAAAAACTAAACCTGCCAGACTCTTTAAAATCAATTCCTGTTTTTGGAACGACATTGGTTCCAACAGGAGATGTCAAAGAACAAAAATGGCTTAGAAAGGATGAAGAGGATATGAAACTTGTTTTTTTGATAGTGATTCTTTTGGGAGTTGGGGTTAGTTTGCCTAGTCAAGAAACATCCACTTATGTGCTTTCTGGTAGTGTAACTAATCAGAAGGGACAACCTCTTTCTTCTGCCAAAGTAACACTCACATTACCAGGCTTTGACGGGCATGCAGTTACTACAGATAGCGGTATATTTAAAATAGCCATACCACAAAAATTTGTAGGGCGTAAGGGGGTGTTAACTATTATTCTGAAGGGCTGGAGAGTCGAAAATACTGATGACTTGAATGAAGAACTTTTAATTGATAGACTAGAACATGAAGTTAAAAAAATAATAATGATAAAGGACACCCTCTCAGACACTCCCCCTCCGCCGTTCAAAAATATTGATATACTCCTCGGCCCTTTTGTACAAATTCTTCCTGGCTCTTTTTTAATGGGAAATGACAATGACAAGCATAAAACTAATGTTGCTATACCAGCACATGAGGTTGAATTTACCTATGGTTTTGAAATGGGGCAATGTGAGGTAACTCAAATGCAATGGGCTCAGATTATGCTACTGCCAGAAACGCTTGAAAATAAAGATCCTGAGTTTCCAATTGCCAATATTAGTTGGACCGATGCACAGAACTTCATAGAAAAAGTAAATGAGAAGAGTAAACAATACAAGTACCGCTTACCGCTTGAAGCAGAATGGGAATATGCCTGTCGTGCAGGAGATGCTACGAATGATTATCCTAAGGCCAAACTTGAAGAAATAGCCTGGTATGGTCAACCAGGTGAGGGGTCTTGTATGAAAGTTAAAATCGGTCGTATGCCAAACAAATGGGGGTTATATGATATGATAGGAAATGTTAAAGAATTATGTTTAGACTGGTATGCCCCATACAAGCCTGAGAAACAGGTTTACCAAAATCCACAGCCAGATCCGGATCTTAATAAACCAGAAGATGCGAGGGTTAAGGTTTATAGAGGAGGTAGTTATGGGAGTAGTATAGACTATTGTAACCCCTATCACCGAAGCACATTCACTCTTGTAGAATCCAGTAAATTTACGGGGTTCCGGTTAGTGAGAACAAAGAAGTCTCTTCCAAAGGAATTAAAGAAATAATCGTTTTTGGAATGAGGATCAGGTAGTCATGACTTTTGGAAACCCTTAAATCTATGGGCTTCCTATTACTAAAAGACAATACGGAAGCCCAGTGTTTATGCTTGGATAGGACGCGCCGTTGGTTTTTGAAAACAGTACTGATAGCCGTCGTTGCGATGAATTGTCGTACAGTACCGAGCGTTGATTCCCCCAATACGCCCGGCTCTGGTGCGGAGATCAAAACTACCAGACGCTCGGACTAGCACCCGTCCGAAATGCACACCCGAGGTTTTACGTCCTGACGGAACAACCGCCCGGACCATATCTCCAGTTTGAAATCCACGCACTGTCTTGTTTCGAGTGCGATGCCGGACAGGAAACCCGAAACGATCTGTCCCGCACATCTGACGCGAACCACGTCCAGTAGCGGTGATAAGTAAGGGATTAACTTCGTCAACCAGGAGATGTTGTGGTGTGCTTGCTCCTGTGCAGGCTGCATCTTGCCAATGGCCTTTCTGCAAGCCACGTTGGGTACGGTTGTATTTGGTGAGCCCGCCACTTCCAGTCTCCAGTGGCAACCCAATGGTTTGCAGTCGTTGAAAGAGTTCCCATCGAGTGGTGTTGACCGCCGCCGCATCCTTCAGTGGTTGCTTAACTTGGGTTTGTACCTCGGGAAAACCGAATTCTTCTGCCGTTTGTGTACCTTTGCGCTGGTTGCATGGCTGGCAAGCTATTGTGAGGTTCGACACCCGGTTTGAGCCGCCTCGCGCACGAGGAACAATGTGTTCAACCTGTAAGGGTACGTTTTGTTGTCCGCAATAGGCACAGCGACGGTTAAACTTCTCCAGTAAAAACTCGCGAAGTTCATATCCAGCTAGCTCCCCCTGTTGATATTCGATTCCCTCAACCGAAGCGTTTTGCATCAATTGAGTGTCAAATTTGACAAGCTCAAGCGTGATAGCTGACACCGGGCAGTATCGTCGAATCCGCTCCGTCCACGTCAAAATATTTGTCAAACGGCTTTTCAAGCTGGGCGGCATCCATCCGATTTTCAGTCGCCGGTTGGCAAACTTGGCTTTCCGATACCTCGTCTGTCGTTGCCGCCGATTTCTACGCTGTGCCCGGCGCGCCGCTAGTTTTTGTCTGACTACTTCCCCTCGATGCTCAATCTCGGCGGCAAATACTACTTCTCCTGTCGCATCGTTGACGACAGTCATCCCTGTCGTCCGGCTTCCTGGATCAAGTTTAATCCGCAACGGCGGCACCATGAAGGGTTCGACCTCTCGCTTGAGAATCAAAGTAAAAGGAAAACGCCGGTAGACTGCCGCTTTCCCAGAATTTAATAACTTCCTGGCTCGCCGAGGTGTCGTTGGCGCCAGGGGTTGATGGTTAGCATCAATGATGAATACTCGCATTCAAGATAGTATCCTTTCGGATAAGCCTGCCTTGCGACAGGTAAGGTTCTCCTAGCCGATGTTGATTGGCGGTACTTTCCCGAACGCACTGGCAGTGTCCCCGCCTGCCTGTTTAACATCCGGGTTGAAGGGGTTGGAACTGGAGCAGCATTCCAACGTTCGAACGTGAACGCTCCCAATCAACGGAGTTCTTTTGGTAAAGAACAAGGGCGGGTCAGAGTCAGACTATCTTCAAACTCAACCTTTCTGCCTACCACCGGCAGACCAGTGGGTTGGTCCGCTTTAAGTCCCCGCAGCTTGCGTGAGGTCTCTGACAAAACGCCGGATGGGCTCAGGCACAAGTAACGAAACCACCTCTGTAAGGAGATGGTGTTCGTTGTGTCATTGTGAATTGCAACTACGTAAACGTGAGAGAGTTTCTACTAGGGTAAAAACACCATACCAGGAGTTTTTTTAGCTGTCAATATAGCGGAGAAGGTGAAAGTATAGTGATGGTGCCTGGTTTTCCTGGAATCAAGCCAAATCGCCTGCAATGCACAAACCATTTGCAGATGCTTGACCGGGATTGGTATATTCCGGGCCTTATTTCGCATTCTTTTTGATGTAAAGCCATTCGAGTGACCGATGGCGGCCTTGTTGAACCACGATACCTCGTAAACAACAGACCGTAGGCACTTTTCGAATGGCTTTTTGTGTTTTCACACCACCGCATTTTTGATCTTGAGAGGGTCCTATGAGCACTGCAAACACCACCACCGGCCAGATTACGGCTTTTTTGAAACACCACTTTCGGCATTTTAATGCGGCCAGTCTGATTGACGCCGCCGAAGCCTATCAACGCCACCTGGATCAGGGTGGAAAGATGATGGTCACGCTGGCTGGCGCGATGAGTTCGGCTGAACTCGGCATTTCGCTGGCGGAAATGATTCGCCAGGATAAAATCCACATCATTTCCTGCACGGGTGCCAATCTTGAAGAAGACCTCTTTAACCTGGTCGCACACGATTATTATGAGCGCGTGCCGCACTATCGCGACCTCACCCCGCAGGATGAACTGGCGCTCCTCGAACGCCACATGAACCGCGTCACTGATACCTGCATTCCGGAAATGGAAGCCATGCGCCGGCTCGAAACCGCCATGGTTGATGAATGGACGCGTGCTGACCAGGCCGGAGAGCGCTATTTCCCGCATGAATTTATGTATCGGGTTCTGAAATCAGGCGCCCTGGAACAGTATTACCAGATTGATACAAAGGATTCCTGGATGATGGCCGCGATGGAAAAGAATCTGCCAATGGTGGTTCCAGGCTGGGAAGATTCAACCATGGGCAATATGTATGCCGGGCACTGCATCACGGGCGATGTGAAAAACGTCCACACGGTGCGCACCGGGATTGAGTACATGATTGAACTGGCGGACTACTACACGAACACTTCAGCCGATCATTCAATTGGATTCTTCCAGATTGGCGGCGGCATCGCAGGCGATTTCCCGATTTGCGTGGTGCCGATGCTGCACCAGGATTTGCAACGCACGGGCGTCCCGGTGTGGGGCTATTTCTGCCAGATTAGTGATTCGACAACCAGTTATGGCTCCTATTCGGGCGCTGTTCCCAACGAAAAAATCACCTGGGGTAAACTCGGGGTTGATACGCCGAAATACATTATCGAGTCAGATGCCTCGATTGTCGCTCCGTTGATGTTTGCCATGATTTTGGGGCAGTAGTTTCAGAGTGAAAGAGCGAAAAAGCGAAGGAGCGAAATCGTGAGTCATCAAACCGGCTCAATCCCGTGACATAGGCAATAGACAGTATCGGAGATAAAACCGGGCCATCGAAAAATGCATGGCGTCAAGTCAGTCCCACCCGCGTGAGCGGGTGGGTTGCCACGGTGAGGAAGCTCCACTTTGGGACAATGGTGAACCCCGATAATGTCGAATGAAATAAGAGCGCTGGGTGAAACAGGCATCAGCACGTGTAACCCGTGGAAAAAAGTGAGTCGCACGGAGTAAGATAGAGCGATTCTGAAAACATCACAGAAACTCTCTAGGACCACTTAAAGCATTTTTTCCTCGCTATTTAACCTGTTGTGAACGCGTTCACAATTTGCTTTCACTCTTTTTTATTTCGTTCCTTTGCTCGTTCACGACTTCACTCATCTCTATGACCCACCAGATCACCAGTTCTCAATTTTTGAGACGAGCGATGGCCGTGCTTGTCAGCCTGTGCTTTGGGGTGATTGGGTGGGGGCTGATTACACCTGTTCTGGCTGGAATTGCGCATCCGACGCGGTTTGAGCGGCTCACGATTGAACAGGGGATGCCGTCCAACTGGGTGCGGGCATTGCACCAGGATACCCACGGTTTTTTGTGGGTCGGTACGCAGGATGGTTTGGCCCGCTATGATGGCTATAACTTCACCATTTTTCGGGCCAATCCAGGTGATTCGACTTCGCTGTCTGACAATGCCGTTTGGGATTTGCAAGAAGACCAGTCAGGAAGGCTGTGGGTTGCCACCAGCGGCGGATTGAACCTCTTTCTCCCAGATCAAGAAACCTTCGTCCAGTATCAGCACCAGCCACACCACGCCACCAGTTTAAGCCACGATGTGGTCAACACCTTGTTTGTTGATCGGTTGGGCCAGCTTTGGGTTGGTACCAATGACGGATTAAATCGGTTTGATGTGGCCAGTGGCCAGTTTGTCCGGTTCAATTTGAATGAGCCTGGAAGCGACCCGGCAGCCCGAAATCGAATAACGGCCATTACACAGGCTGGTCCTGATTCGCTCTGGGTCGGGACTGGGGATGGTCTCCTCGAATTTAACCCGGACACGAGCCGCTTTCGGTCATTTCGGCATGACCCGGCACGCCCTGGGAGTTTAGGTGCCAGAGAGGTTCGTTCGCTCCTGGTTGATCGTTCGGGGCAACTTTGGGTTGGGACACTTGGCGGCGGGTTAAATCTCTATCATCCTGAAACGAGTACCTTTGACGTCTTTTTGTTTTCACCCAACGGAGAAGGAAACAATGTTTCCTGCATTCTGGAAGACAGCCTTGGGCAAATCTGGATCACGTCGTACCTGCGCAGTATTGAAGGTGGTTTGCATCGCTTTCAGCGAGCGACAAAGCAGTTTGAATCGTTTGCCTATGATCCAAAAAATCCGTACAGCCTGAGCTGGAATTTTGGCACGACCCTGCTGGAAGACGCCTCAGGACTGCTCTGGATTGGCACGTCGCGTGGGCTCAACAAATATGATTTGCGCGCCAAAAGCTTTACCAGTTTTTTGCTTCACCCGGAAAACCCGTTTGATTTGGGTGACAATTACTACGCCGTGGAACTTGATTCGCGCGGTGACTTATGGCTGGGGACGGATAGCCCGGTACTGCATCAGGTCAACCTCAAAACTGGCGATGTCAAAACATTTGAAGGGAATGGTACCGTGGCTGGACTTGGGGAGACGACCGGGTTTTATTCAATCGTCGAAGACCGACGTGGAATGATCTGGTTTGGGACGGCAACCAGTGGCTTGTTACAATATGATCCTCAAAAGAAGTCTTTTCGGGCTTTCTCACACGATCCAAAAAATCCAAATTCCATCAGTTCAAACTATGTTGGTCGAATCCTTGAAGATCCATCCGGTGATTTATGGGTTGGGACTGACCGTGGCTTAAATCGGTTTAACCCACAAACCGGGCGCTTTACGCCAGTGGCGGCTGAGTTTGCCGTGCCTGGGGCAACGGGGCCATTTTCTGTTTCAGCCTTATGGCTTGACCGTCAGGGGCAGCTTTGGATTGGGACGGGGCCAACCATCAGCACCAATGCTGGCGGTGGTGCCGGGTTGCTCCGGCTCAACCCCCAAACGGGTGCGGTGGCTGCTTTTCGGCACGATACCCACGATCCGGCCAGCCTATCGAGCGATATCATCACTTCGATTGTCGAAGACCGCAGCGGTACCCTCTGGGTTGGGACATCAAACGGCTTCAATCGGTTTGTGCCGGATCAGCAAACATTTGTCCGCTACACGGAAAAAAATGGACTCCCGGCGCCGTATGTGCTGGAGATCTTGCCGGATCCAGGCGGAGACCTCTGGATCAGCTTTCATTTTGTCCTGGCGAAATTTGAACCCACGACAGGCATGTTTCACGTCTATGACAGCAAAGATGGAATTCAAACCCGGCGGTTCAATATCGGATGTGCCTTTCAAGCGCCGGATGGTCAGTTTTACCTGGGCGGAGTTGGTGGCATTACCCGATTCTGGCCAGACAAAATCAAAGACAATCCTGAAATTCCACCCGTCCGGCTGACTGCTTTCCGCAAATTTGACAAAGTCACCCGGCTTAATGCGTCGCTCTGTACCCTGCAAGAAATCGAACTGAAGTATTGGGAAACAGTCTTCGGGTTTGAATTTTCGGCACTGAATTACCGGTCCCCCGAGAAAAATCAATATGCGTACCAGTTGGTCAATTTTGATGCCGATTGGGTGTACTGTGGCAATCGCCGCTTTGTCAATTACACCAATCTCAACCCTGGCGAATATATCTTTCGGGTCAAAGGATCAAACAATGATGGGGTCTGGAACGATGTCGGCCAGTCGATTCGGATCCGGATTATTCCTCCACCGTGGCGGACGTGGTGGGCTTATGGATTGTACCTGCTTGGATTCAGTGCTGGCCTGTGGGGTGTGGTTCAATTTCAAACCAGCAAGGTGAAATCTCGCGCTCATCTCAAAGAAGTTCATTTACGGGCGAAAACGGCTGAAAGCGAAGCTGAGGTTTCACGGGCGAAAGCTGAGGCGGCGGTTAACCTGGCCCGGGCGATTGAAGCCGAGCGCCAACGGCAGGCCCAGGAACTGGAAGAAGCCCGTCAGTTGCAGCTTTCGATGCTGCCACGGACCATTCCAAACCTTCCAGACCTTGCAATTTCGGTTTATATGAAAACAGCCACCGAAGTTGGCGGCGATTATTATGACTTCCATCTGGCTGATGACCAGACCCTGTCAGTGGTGATCGGCGACGCCACAGGTCACGGGTTGCGGGCCGGGATGATGGTGACCGCGACCAAAAGTTTGTTTGGGACGCTGGCTCAGGAACCTGATTTGCCACAGTTGCTCTCGCGAATGTCCCAGGCACTCAAGCGATTGAATTTAAAAACGCTGTATATGGCCCTGACTGTGCTCAGGATCAAGGGGAATCGGGTAACGCTTGGAGCCGCCGGGATGCCGCCGGCGCTGGTGTATCGCGCTCACACCGGCCAGATTGAAGACATTGAAATCGAAGGGCTCCCGCTCGGGAGTTTTATCCAGTTTCCATATCAAACCGCTGAATTTAGCCTGGATCCAGGGGATATGGTTGTATTGATGAGCGATGGATTTCCAGAGCAACTCAATCCGACTGAAGAAGTTTTTGGCTATGGCCGCATGCGGGAAATTTTGGAGGCTGCGCCTGCCCAATCCCCGCAGGATGTGATTTCCCGGCTGATTCAAACTGGTGAAGCCTGGGCCCGAGGCGTTCCCCAGGCTGATGATGTGACGTTTGTGGTGATTCAATACCAGCCGGTTCGATCCGTCAGACAATCTTCTTCAGTCCGGGTCGAAAAGGTAAATGCGGCCGCGCGATGCTCCCACAATGATGCGATTGCGCCGCGGCG
>CAZXCE010000279.1:0-10408 GCA_964639175.1 uncultured Clostridia bacterium | reverse complement strand
GAACCCGGAACCCGGAACCCGGAACCCGGAACCCGGAACCCGTTTCTTCATTCTCCATTCTTCATTCTTCATCAATTGCCGATCTGGCTCATATCCTGGATTTCGCGGATTTCGAGAAAGCCTCCGAATTCAAGTGTTGGACAATCCTGGGCCATGGCAACAGCGGCATCATAATCGGCCACATCAATAATCCAGTATCCACCAACGACTTCTTTGGTTTCGATAAATGGGCCATCGGTGACAACCTGTTTTTCCCCAAACCCTTTCAATCGTTTACCGGCGCCGTCAACCAGTTTATTGACGCCGACCAGTTTTCCCGATTCCTGGAGTTTTGTATTCCACTCAAAATATTTTTGAATGATGGATTGGATCATTTCCGGGCTGAGTTCGACATCGGTGGCTTCGGACATGTCATACATTGAAATCAACATAAACTGAGGCATAGCAATCATTTTCTCCTAATCATTGACAAAATTTGCCCTTCGAAGTGTATCGAGAAGGCGTGTTTGATCCAATGACGAATCAATTTTCCCAGAATCGACAGTCGTTTAAAAATTTTTTGGGATTTAATCTGTGAATGAAACAATGGACTGGCGCTTCCGATTGACGGTGAGATGGGTAACATCAGGGCGGGAATAATGTCCAGCCGGGTCAAAGTTTTGCCGTGCCTGTCGAACCAGTATGTGGTCGAGGGTGGCCACCAGGAGCGTTTCAGCTTCAATGACCGGTGCAAGCAGCCAGGTGCCGTCCGGTGCGGCAATACAGGAGCCGCCATTGGCCAGAAAGGGTTCGCAATTCTGGACGATCAAGTCACGATGAGGAGTTTCAGCGGGAAAATCGGCGGGGCACATCAATCCAGAGGCAGAAATCACAAATGAGCGGGACTCCAGGGCGATAAATCGGGTGATGTTCTCGGTGTTGCGGATTCCTCCGGGCCAAACTGCAATATGGAGATCTTCCCCCAGGCCATAGAGCGCCGCGCGGGCCAGGGGCATCCAGTTTTCCCAGCAATTGAGCCCACCTACAGTAAATGCCTCAAGCTGATGCACTTGCAATCCGTGACCATCTCCTGGGGCCCAGGTAAGGCGTTCTTCATAGGTCGGCATTAGCTTGCGATGAACTGACCGAATTTCACCTTTCGGGTCAATAAACACCAGCGAGCAGTAGAGGCTGTGTCCACCACGATCCAGAGGACGCTCGACACATCCTAGCATCACCGCCAGGGAATAGTGTTTTGCCGCACGGCAAAAGGCATCCAGATGACCAGACTCAATTTGCACCGCCTGATCAAGATAGTGAGCGTGGATCTTTTTTTGAATTGGTGAATTAAACCGGGCGCCGTCAGTTCGCTCAATCCAAAAGGGATACCCAGGGAGGAGGGCTTCACTAAACACCACCAGTTGACAGCCCTGCTCAGCCGCCTTTTCAAGAAAGGCCAGCATTTTTTCGGTCGTGGCCTGACGATTGAGCCAGGCAGGCGACATCTGGGCAATACCGACAACAAGGTGATCGGAAGGCATGTGGGTTCCGGGTTCCGGGTTCCGGGTTCCGGGTTCCGGGTTCCGGGTTTTCGAATACAGGTTGTTTACAGTCGGATGGTGGCCAAAAAGAGAACATCAACGGTCAAATCAACTGTAGTGTGAATTGGTCTCAAGTTTCAATTGGTTCTATTCACAATCACGATAAACTTCTGTGACAAAAGCTTTTCCCCTTCGAAAACCCGGAACTCGGAAACCGGAAACCGGAACTCATCATTGCGTCAAACGAAACAGATCCAGATCAAGCTGAGCCGGTCGAGGCAGGCGGTAGGGAGAAGGCGCTTCATATCCGACCAGAACTGAATAGGGAAACTCATCATTTGAGACCAGAGAGAGACTATGTGGCCGATCATATCCGGTGCCAACGGCTGTCCGTGGACCACAAATGACCTGGGTCAGTTCGCTCCCCTGGCGGCTCCAGACCAGTCGTTCTTCAACCTGGGTTACCCCTTGATACCACCGATAGATCATCACTGGCCAATCAAAATCCTGGCTGGGTCGGGCCAGGAGCAACAAATCCTGTCCATCCAGGCACAGGTCGCGAATTCCCAGGCCATCGAGTTGGAGAAAATGTTTCCGGTAGTGCTGCCCATCTGGCCCGATTGGTTTGAGGTGGAGTATATGGTCTGGATCTTCCTCAACTTCCAGTTCTAACAGAATCCCCCAGCCATGTAGCACTGGCCCACGCAGTCCCAGAAACACTTTATTTCCATAGACGGCAATTCCCCCGACTGCCAGCCCATTTTCATCCCCAGGAATTGCCAGAAATGGTTGAAAATGTTCATCTTCGGCAATTGCATCAGTGAGTTCATTACCATCTGCCGTACCTGCCAGTCGTGAAACTTTCTCAGGGTCGGCTTCATCCAGCAACTCGACGGTTGGTCGAGTTTCGTCTTCCTGACGAATGGCCACTGGAATCCGCGCAAGTACAAAGCGATGTTTCTTTTTGACCAGAGACTGGAGTTGAAGGATATTTTTGCGGTCAGGTTTGAAAGGATCAGCCAGGGCTCGACTCAGGCTGTGCGACCCAACCACCCAGAGCGAACTCCCGTCAAAGGCAGCGCTTTCGATTTCGATATCAAAAGCAGTCCTGTTTGCGGATTTCGTCGCAGCAGAATCAGCAAGAAAATGGTCTAAGTCAAATGATTTCATGGCTTTAAAATGCACACCTCCGGTTGGGGCAAAACAATCCAGACGATTCCTTTTTCCAGAAATTACCCACAAACTGTTGTGAGCCTGCACCACAGCCGAAAGTATGTCTCTGGACCAGTCGGCACCACTGTTGTGGAACGAAAGCCGCTGGATGGATGTGAGCATGAATGCACCCCCTAAGGTGCACCGAAGAATCCTTTCTATTTGGTTCACTGGCACCAGGGGTTGGGGATTGAAACCAACGTGGTGCCAGGAGTTCAACCTGGTAAACACACCCGATTTTGGAAGGCACCGGCGGAAGGGCATCTCAAGCACGGGATTGGACAGGACCTTGTCTGGAATGACCCCAGCTCAATGATGGGGCGGCAATCAATCCAGACTGGCAGGAATACGTCATTTTCTGGACCCAAAAGGCTCACTGAAATCTTCCTCCACTTTTTGGCCACCGCAACTTTCACCCGGGGAGAGTGATGCGCGAACTATGAAATGGAAGACTTCAGTGTTTACTGGTTATTTGCACCAGAAGGCAAAAATGATTCAGCTTTTGAAAAAAAAATTTTTAATTTTCCGGTAATTTCTCGGAAGAATCCGGGGTTCTGCACTCTCTTGGACTTTCCCTGGATTTTTCGCTGAGATACACTTCTGAGTGCCAAGTGCATTATTATCCTTACGATTCCAGTGAGTTCACCTCACCTGAGTTTCAGTTGTCTCGACTTGCCACCTGGCTTGATTGCATTTCCTGACCTGTTTGTTGTCTCCCGTGCTGAGTCATAATTTGGATAATCAGAGGAGTTTATTGAATGATTACCCGGCCAACTGACCACCAGTTATTAGTCAGAGCCTCACGAGGTGACAAAGCCGCGTTTGCAGAGTTATATGACCGTTATCACCGGTCAGTCTGGGGATTTCTCTTGAAAATGACCCATGATGACACCCTGACCTCAGATCTGACACAGGAAGTATTCCTGGAAGTGCTCAAGTGTCCAGACCGGTTTGATCCTACCCGTGGGGCAAGTATGGAAACCTGGTTGTGTGCCATTGCACGCAATCTGTATCTTATGCATTATCGAAAAACAGGCCGTGAAACATCCGAGGATACCTCCATACCAGAATCAGCCCCCATGGGGACGCGCAGTTCCAGTCGTTCTGCATTTGAAACCGTAGCGATTGCCCGGATTGATGTCCGCCGTGCACTTTCAAACCTGTCCCTTGAACAACGCGAGGTGCTTGTTCTGGCGGATATGGAAGACCATCAGGTCAAAGAAATTAGTTTTATTATTGGCATTTCAGTTGCAGCGGTAAAATCAAGACTTTTACGCGCCCGTGAAAATGTTCGAAAATTCTTGATATAACGCTAAATTTGCCCAGAGAGGCTGCTTTTATGTCTATTTCATCACCCCGTTCGGTGCCATCACCTGCTGACGATGACAGCATTGCTCCGGATCCGATTGTTTCCTCATTTCTGAAGGGAGACGCTTTTGCTGAACCGCCAGCCGCCCTTCGAGACCGGGTATTGCAGGCTTTTGAAGCACATTTTGAGCAATATCCGATTCCATCTGACCTGCAACCCCTGGAAGATGATTCTGAGGCTGAACTATGGAAAACTGCCAAACCCTGGATGGCGCCGCAACCCTCGATGTGGCTTCGGGTGGCGCCCTATGCCTTTGGCCTGGGAATTGGCGCACTGGCGCTTGCTGGATCACTTTTGGTATGGAATGCCCACCAACCGGCTCAACTGGTCATGGTTGAGTTTCCACGCCCCGCACTCTCATTACCCGATCCAATTGTGGCGTCACCAGCCCCGGTTGTGAAACCAGCTCCACTGGAAACAGCACCCAAACCACATCCAGGAAAGTCAGTTAAAGCCGAAACCCCAAATTACCGATCAGAAGGCAACCGCGCCTTGCTGGCAACGGCAGCACCAGCGGATGTGAAATTTTTTGCCGGGCAACTGACGCTTTCGGTTGATGGGGTTGAAGTCACTCAAACCAAACCGCCCACGGCTGGAAGTGCGATTCGCGTTTCACTAGGCGGAAACGGTGATTATATTTTAATGCTGTCTCCGAAAAATGATTCGTTTCAACCCAATGGATGGGTTGAGGGAAGGCAATTCTGGTTTGAAGTCAACGGGCAGACAGTGGAAATTCAATGTTCTGAAGCCATTGTGAGTGGATCAGGGCAGTTTCAACTCTGGGTTTCAACCATTCCAGCCGGTTCTGATCACACGACCGGATTTGGGATCCGACTCTATTCGTCATTTGATGCGGCTCAACGCCAGTCACCATAACATTCAAAGGCTGCCCAGTGTTCGGGTGACTGATAGGTAGCGTTTTTGAGCATTTGCAATTGGGCCTGACGCAAAGCCTTGACTGGTGGGAGATGCCGGGTAAGCAATTGCTCATAAAAGAGTTTCATCAATTCTGAAGTGGCTTTGTCATCCACTGCCCACTGCGTGCCAATCACTGTGCGGGCCCCAGCCAGTAAAAAGGCACGTGAAAAGGAAAGCGGCCCTTCGCCCTCAATCAATTTTCCATCAGCGGTCTGACAGGCGCTAATCACCACTAAATCAGCTTTTAACGGCAGATTGGCAATATCAGTCAACGTCAAAAACCCATCCTGGGCATTGCCCTGAGCATCCAGCAACGAAAACAGCAATCCGGAAAGGGTTGGGTCTTTTTCTCGAATCACACTATGCGTCGCAAGGTGGATCATCTGGTACTCATCTGCCTTGATTTCAGACAAAATACTCCGACTGGCATCAAACCCAAGTTTCTTGACAACTTTTCCCTTAAATAATCGCTCAATTAAAGCAGCTTCGGCGCTTGAGGCAGGAAGGCGTGAAAAGCGAAGCCCTCGAAATGCGTGCCTGGAGTCAGCGATTTCGACCCGTTCAGATTTTGTTCCATTCAAGCGAGCGACCTGGGGCAATCTGGAATCAGCCAGCGTAAACACCGGATCTGCCATCACCAGCATTGACTCTGCCGGGTGAATTGGTCCTGATTCGAGTTGAAGCAACCGGCTCGCAAAGGTCGCGGACGGGGCATAACTGATTTCGCATTGGGTCAGGAGCGGAAGGGCTGGCTTTTCTGGGAGGGACAATGCCGCCAGCGGTACCCAGTTAAGGATATCAGAGCGCACCACAATCAGGCGGTTGATACTGGCTGGCAAGGCCAGTGGGTGCAAGAGTTGAGCTGAGAGCCTGGCCAGGACTGAGTTAATCCTCGCAACGTGGTCAGGAGGTCTCTCAAAATTGGCCTGGGATCGGGGAACACTGGCCTGTAGCTCGTTGATGAGGGGTTGTAACTCGGTTTTAGACGGGAGCGTCACGCTTCGAAAGCCGCTCTCTGTCATAATCCAGGCATAGGAGGCAAATTCGCCAACGTGAAATTCAATCAGGGCGGTATTGGCATCCACTATTTTTTGAAGACTGGCCAATTCAGGGTTGGTTAGTCCGGCCGGTTTGATGGGGGAGGTTACGGTGGCAGCCAACCGATCTCTGGCACGCAACAATGGTGCTAATTGCCGCTCGGTTTTCTCAAGTTCAGCCGGTGATGGCTGATCAGTGATCAACAGGGCTGCCCGTTGGGCGGCCAGTCGAGCAATTGCAGTTTTGAGATCTGCCAGTTGTTTCCACTCTGCCGGCAAGCTCTCAACTTCGGTTTGCGTCAGGTCGTGGGTGGCCATTTTCTCGACCATGCCGCGTGCCAGTCGGCGCTCATTCCACAAAAACGCTTCCTGATCATAGCCTTTGGCGGGTGAAGCGTTGTGTTTGCGAAAGAGAATCTCGATCAAGGCGTCATACATGGTTTGAGTTGTCGCAAAGTAGTCAATCTGGGCCAAACCGGGTGTATTTTGCTTGATGGTTTCAGCCAATCGGATGGCCTCTCGTACATCAGCTTCGGCCTGGTCAAGGTGATTGGTCAGAATACCAACCCGAGCCTGCCAGTAAAGCGTGTTTGATAACCAGTCAGGCGAGGAAACTGACTGAAGCAGGTCTCTGGACTCAGCCAGATAGCGTGTGGCCTGTTTGTAATTCTGCCGGTCGGCTTCAACTCGCCCGGCAATGTTTAATATCGCGGCCAGATCACGAGTGGACTGCAATTCTCGAAACCGTGGAATCGCCTTTTGCTCCAGCAAATCAATGGCTTCTTGATATTTCCCCAATTTCTGGAGTATGGTCGCCACATTGTGATAGAGGATGGCCTGCAAACGAAGATCATTGATTTCAGGAAGCAGGTCGAGTGCTGACCGACAAAGTGTGTAGGCAGTTTCCAGATTTCCACGACGGTACCAGACCCATCCAATTAAGTAAGTAGCGGTTGCTGTCTGGTTTGTCAGCTTGTGGCTTTTTGCCAGTGGCAGGGCTTTGTCTCGCAATAAATCAAAGGCATCATCCCAGCGACCTAAAAAAATATAATGTGCCGCCTGATTACACCAAACCTGGAGTTTGGTTTCGGGTTGGTCAGACTCGGCTAATAAACTGGCAGCCTGGGTGTGAGCAGCCTCGGCAGCATCATAGAAGCCACCAGCGTCGTAGTCAACAGCCAGTCCGCTCAACATTAAAACTTCAGCCTCACGTAAGTTAAATGTTTTCAACACCGCCAGGGCCTCTTCCATCACTGGTATAATCGCGACACTGTTTCCGAGACAATACTCATTCCTGGAAACATCAAGGGCACGTTTCGCCCAATGAAGATGGTCACCTAATTCCAGATAGAGTTGCCGGGCTCGTTCAAATCCCAGGCTGGCAGCCCGAAAACGACCTCGTTTTTCATTTTGTTGTGCCAGGGCAAAGACAGAGACTACCCGTCCACCCCTTTCGCCCGATGCAACTAATTTGACTTCAGCCTGCTGGTACAGTTCTTCGGCTTGATCAAAGTTCCCCTCACGGGAGAAGACATCAGCGGCTTTTTTGAGAGCAAAACCTTCCATCCGTTGATCACCTTGTTGCCGGGCGAGCGTGGCAACCTCAAGGAACCCGTCAGAGGTTCGCCTACTTTTCGCAGCATTAAAGGCTGTCTGGAGCCTGTTCTGGGATGCAAATTCGCCTGAAGAGCATTCTGAAACCACAATCGAACACTCTCTGGGGACAGTATGGTACGTAGGCAATGCGGTTACGCTCACTCTGTAAGTACCAACCTGGGTTGCGTTCCAATATCCTGTTTCAGCTCCCCAAAATCCGGTTGGAGTATCAACCTGGAATAGTTCAGTTCCCCCAGGTTCGATGACGCTGCAACTGAGGTCCACCCCACACTGTTCAACCTTGACTTTCATGGTGGCTGGCTGAGAGATCATCAGTTCAAAAACGATTTGCTGACCGGGTGACCAGATCAGCTTTTGTTCCTGGTTCAGGGTGAGCTTGTGGGCTGGAACCTGAGCCTGGATCGACTGGGAAATCACACACAAGGGAATGATCCAAAGCCATCTGGAAAAATTTTTCAAAAAAAGCGAGAAGGGGTGAATCATTTTGGACCTCTCGTGCAAATAACCATCAGACAACAAAAATCAGCCACCTGAGAAGAATCTCAAGAATTCCATATCAGGGGCAAACTCTCAGTGAAACCGCGAAATGCACCTTGCTGGCCAACAAGGTGAACCAGGGTCAAACTGAAAGTCAACGGGTTCAATACACCAAATAAGTTGAGGATAAGCAACTATGAAGATACCACAGTTGACGGGCTGTGTCCGCAGCCTGCGCAGGGTAATGTGTGTTTTGGTGATGATTTTACCGGTGATATCACTGGTGAGCAGTTCGGTTTTTTCGCAATCACCCCGCCAGGCTGGGGCTGGCTTTACCAATCAAGGTCTGGGTGAAGAGGCCAATATCACGCTGACTGCCAGTAATTTGATCATTGCGGCTGGCCAAACAGTACAAACGACGCTTCCCAATAGTGGCCAACCGCAAAGTACAAATGGGGGAGCCTCTGATGGGTATATCGCGGTGTATAGCACGGCTGGCACTATTGTCTGGTCAACTTTTCTTGGTGGAAACCAACCCGATGCGATTCGGGATGCGGTTGTAACATCGTCAAATGTGCTGACCCTGACTGGATTGACCGAATCTTCTAATTTTCCCGTCACCGATGGATCAACCCTGCAGGGGCCATCAGGTGCGTTTGTGGCTGCCATCAACCTCGATACCCAATCGCTGGTCTATTCGTCAATTCTTGCAAGCACCAGCCGTGAGATTGGCCATAAACTGATTCAACTCGTTGATGGTCGGATTGCTGTTGTCGGCGAGCGGACGGCCAACGGTACGACCACCGGTTTTGTTGCCGTCCAACCTCCGATTGGTGAGACCGGAGATCGGCTTGTGCTTGAACTGGATGGACCCGTGTTTGGAATTGCCCAAAATACCAATGGAAACTTGATTGTCGTTGGTGGGTATGACAGCGGACTTGGGTTTATCAAAGGCGTCAATCCAACCACGCTTGAAATTACGTCGGCGCTTGACCTGCCAATGATCGGTAATTCGGTCAAGGTTGGAAGCGATGGGACAATTTGGATTGGTGGCATCCATCAAAATTTGTCAAACCGCCCATCATTCCACTTTCAGCCCCTGGATGGTGACGATGGTCAACTTGGAAAAATAGGCCCCCCTGGCATATCAAGGCCAGCTTTTAGCACAATCAATCAAAACCCGGATTTTTCTACGAATATTGTGGATGTGGTTTTTATCCCCACGCCACACCCAGTGACTGATTTGCGGGTGGCCAATGATGGCCAGGTCTGGTTTTGCGGTCCGGTTGGTGCCCAGGGCTACGTCGGGCGGGTTGATACATCGTTGACGCTTCACACTGAATCGGAAACGCTTCCTGGCCAGGCCAATGCAATCAATCTGACTTCAACCGGTTATTCAGTGGTGGGAAAAGTCCCCCAAACGACTGGTTCAGAAGCGTTTGTGCGCTACGAGCCATAATTTCAAGCCAGCTTATTCGTTGAGTGAGGTAAAGCTGGTGGCAGTTCAGGATTGCCACCAGCTTTGATTTTATTAATCAAAGTAACGCTTCATTGGATTTCTTAAACTCAGCTTCAATACAGACTTATACTCGTGATATCTAAAACGACTCAACTTTCTAAAGAAAGCGCTTACCTTTATTAAAAATACTTCCATGTTTTATACAAAGACATTATAAAACATCAAACCAGTGTACTTATCACATATCTCTTCACTCATCTGTCACCCCATAAGCGCAAGGATAAGCTGTAAGTAATAAATTCCACATCAGGTTAAGTGGCGGGAACCATCCCTGATCCGAACAGATATGGATTCTGTCCAGAACGATCCATTCACGATGCGACTGGCCAATGTTTTATTCCTTTGAGCAAACGATGGTCGGCACAGTGGAGTTGAGAAGGCGACCGGGTGTGTTTTGATTCGATCTCGCACCGGTGGTTGGAACAAAATATTCCAATGGAAAAAGCCATCCCAAGAAAATAGCTTTCGACTGGCTATAAGGTCCACCACATCATTTACGCCCATCTCCACCTCACACTAGAACGGCTGATTGCTCTTCTCAACCTAATCATTCGTGACTGCCGGGCTCATTCCCCTCAACAGGTGGTGAGCCAAATGGTGTTTGAACACCTGGATAGCGCTCTCTTTCACACCCCATAAGCGCCAAGATAAGAAAAACCGTGTCCCTTCCGTTGGCATTGAACGATGCTTTTGTCGGGCCTGGGTCTCGTCCTGGCCGTGACCGTGGGCTTCGCACCAC
>CAZXCE010000278.1:5925-10414 GCA_964639175.1 uncultured Clostridia bacterium | reverse complement strand
GGGTTCCGGGTTCCGGGTTCCGGGTTCCGGGTTCCGGGTTCCGGGTTTTCGAAAAGTGTTCTTGCCGTTCGTTGTGTCTTTTGTGTCCTGCTGGCCTTTTCCCAAAACCCCAAACCTTGATTTTGCAGCCCTCAGCCCGAGGTCTTCCGGGACAACTGATCAACGCGTTTGAGAAGGGTTGGAATCCGATATGGTCCGTGCATGTGTTGAATTGCCTGGACGGCTTCATCCAGTTCCATTCCAGCCGCACTGACATAGAGCGGCGTTTTGCTCGTTCCTCGAAAGACTTCGACCACTGATGTCGCACCCAAAAATTTGGTTTTGGCAACTCCCACTACCGGAATCGTTTTATTGAGTGCCGCATAGAGGTGGCCGCCAAGCCCAGGGGCTCCATGGTCAAGCCAGACAAATCCATCCACAAGAATCACATCCAGCGGATCGCTGATCAGATCCAGAACTGCCTGAAGGCAGGGAAGTTCACGCCGATAGAAGTTCCCTGATTCATAGGCGGCAATTGGACTGATGGTTGTGGTGAGTTCGAGGTGTGGTGACGCATCAGTCCAGTGTTCAAAGACCACACCCGCCGCCGTAGCATCCAGATCACGATAATGAACATCGAGGCAAATCAATTTCATTGTTCAAGATTCGTTCAAAATATCCATTAAATATTTGCCATATCCGCTTTTGAGGAGCGGTGCTGCCAGACTCCGTAATTGATCAGCCGAAATAAACCCTTCGCGATAGGCGATTTCTTCAATACAGGCTACCTGCAGCCCCTGGCGTTCCTGAATGACCTGAACAAACAGCGATGCCTGTTGCAGGGCTTCGTGGGTGCCGGTATCAAGCCAGGAAAATCCACGGCCCAGCAGTTCGACCCGCAGGGTTCCACGCTTCAGATATTCACGGTTGACATCGGTGATTTCCAGCTCATTGCGGGGAGACGGTTTTAATTTCGATGCAATGTCAACCACGGAATTGTCATAGAAATACAGGCCCGGTACCGCATATTTTGATTTTGGGTGCTGGGGTTTTTCCTCAATCGAGATAGCATTCCCTTCTTTATCGAAATCAACCACGCCATACCGCTCAGGGTCACTCACTGGATAGCCAAACACCAGTCCGCCAGATTGGAGTGACGCTGCGCGCTTCAACAATTCTGATAAACCGTGACCGAAAAAGATGTTATCGCCCAAAATGAGACACACGGAATCCGTACCAATAAATGACCTTCCGATAGTAAATGCCTGGGCCAGACCTTCAGGGCGAGGTTGAACCGCGTACGTAAACTGGACTCCGATTTGGGAACCATCTCCCATCAGATGGACAAACTTGGGCAGGTCATCCGGGGTTGAAATAATCAAAATCTCGCGAATACCAGCCAGCATCAAAACCGATAACGGGTAATAAATCATCGGTTTATCATACACTGGCAAGAGTTGTTTACTGACAACACGCGTAATTGGATGAAGTCGTGTTCCTGATCCACCGGCCAAAATAATGCCTTTCATTTCAGTACCCTCATGCTGAGTGAAATAGTGAGTAGCGAAGGGGGGCAGTCGTTCAAAACAGAGCGTTGCGGAGTTAAAAGAGCCAGACTGGGAACCACTTCTTCACTCTTGTGCTCCTTTGCTACGGCTCATTTTTCCCAAATTCATTTTTGAGAACCCATTCAACCCGCTCAAATTCCTCTTTAATCTGGCCGAGCAGTGATAAGGAATGTGAGAGGTCACCCGCTTTGGCCAGGGTTTCGAGCGTGGTACAGAGTTCAGAAAGTCGCATGGCGCCAAAGGTACTGCTGCTGCCCTTCAAGCTGTGAGCCAGTTCGCGCAGTGCCTGGTGATCGCGATGGGCAATGGCATGCTCGATTTTCAGGAAGCGTTCCGCAATACCACTTAAAAACAACATAAAAATCTCTTCAAGTGGGTCCGGAGCACCTTCAATCCGCAACTCTCGCCAGCCAGCCAGTATGTCCGGGTCAATTGGATCCGGCAATGGTGGATCCGTCGCCATATCTTCGAGCGGAAGCGGGTTGACCGGAGTATGCGCAACCTTGATCCAGCGTTCGATGATTTCACCTAAAACGCTGATTTTGATCGGTTTGGAAATATAGTCATCCATGCCGGCAGCCAGGCATTGTTCCCGGTCGCCTTTGAGAGCGTTGGCGGTCATCGCGATAATTGGAAGCCGGGGCGGCGGTGTTCCGGTGGTGCCAAAAATCATCCGGTTTTGGAGCGCTTCGCGGCGTCGAATCTCCACCGTAGCGGCAAACCCATCCAACCCAGGCATGTGGCAATCCATAAACACCATGGCATACGATCTCTTTTCAAGTGCTTCCAGGGCCTCATAGCCATTTGAAGTGACGTCAACTTCGTATCCGAGTCGTTCAATCATCAACTGTGCGACCCGTTGATTGACGTCGGTATCTTCAACCAGCAGGATCCGACCAAACTTGGGTTTAAAGCCAGGTGGCATCGAGGTTGTGGTGAGGGTAATGGTTTTAGTGGTATCTGGTGCTGACGGTTGGTTTTGCGGTGCCAGTAACGCCATACAGTTAAACAACTGGGATTGACGAATTGGCTTGGTCAAATAGGTCGCAATCCCGGCCTGGCGTGCTTTTTCGCCGTGTCCGCGCTGGCTAAACGAGGTGAGCAGGATGAGTTTGATTGATTCATAAGCTGGATTGGCCCGGATGGCATGCGCCAGATCAAAGCCATCCATCCCTGGCATCATCAGATCAAGAATAGCAAAATCAAATTTTCGACCTTCATCACGGGCCTCTTCGAGTTTGGCCAGGGCTTGCAGCCCATCTTCAGCCTCTTCGCTCTGCATGCCCCAGGAAATCATCAACTCTCTGAGAATCGAACGGTTGGTGGCATTGTCATCTACGATCAGGGTGTTGAGGTGTGAAAAGTCAATTTGGGTCAGGTCAGCCGGTGCCATCTGGTGGGGTCGCTTGAGCCGAATTGAAAATCGGAAATTCGATCCTTTTTCAGGCTGGCTGGTGACACTGATTTTCCCGCCCATTAATTCGACCAGTTGTTTGGAAATGGCGAGCCCTAACCCGGTGCCACCATATTTTCGGGTGGTTGAACTGTCAGCCTGGGTAAATGATTGAAACAGACGTTCCTGAACCTGTTCCGGGATGCCAATTCCGGTATCAATGACCTCAAATGACAAATCCACGGTTTCTTTGGTTTCAGCCTCAACACTGACTCGGATGATGACCTCACCGGTATCGGTAAATTTAATCGCGTTGGCTGTCAGGTTGGTCAGAATCTGCCGCAACCGGCCTGGGTCACCACACAGCCGGGGGGGAACCGAGTGCCGAACCTGATAGGCCAGTTCCAGTTGTTTGGAATCAGCCCGCTCTGCCAGCATTTCAACCACATCTTCAATCACCCGGCGTGGATCAAAGTCAATTTCTTCGAGTTCGATTTTCCCGGCTTCGATTTTGGAAAAGTCCAGAATATCGTTGATGATCGTCAAAAGGGCTTCGCCAGAGGTGTAAATGGTCCTGGCATAATCACGTTGGATTTCGTGGAGATTGGTATCGAGCAGCAGCGTGGTCATTCCCAGAATGCCGTTGAGTGGGGTACGGATCTCATGGCTCATCATCGCCAGAAACTCTGACTTGATCCGGACGGCTTCCAGCGCGGCCTCACGGGCAGAAATCAATTCGCGCTCCAGCCGTTTGCGGATCGTGATGTCGCGAACCATGGTGAGGACTTCCTGCTTGCCTTCGACTGGGGCAAAGCGCGCCTCAAAATCCCGCACCTGATCTTTGAGAAAAAATTGATATTCATAGATCTGGATCTCACGCGTGGCAAAAACGAGTTCAATGGCCTGGCGGGCGCCTTCGCTGACCTGAGGCGGCAAAATGTGAAAGATGTTGTCTCCAATATCCATAATGGATTGGAGCGGTTCTTCAAAATTGCGCCGAAGCTTCATATCAAGCAGGGTGCCGTCGTGCCCGATGCGATAGATCGAGTCAGGAATTGCATCCAGCAAGGCTCGATTTTTGGCTTCGCTTTCCCGGAGCGCCGATTCCATTTGATTGCGTTCGGTCACGTCATTGGCCAGCACAATGCGGCAGGGACGTCCCTGAAATACCAGTTCGTGTGAGGTCGTTTCAACTTCGATCAGCCGCCCATCTTTTTTCCGGTGTCGCCAGATTCCAGACCGCTCAATTTTTTGGCGAGCGGTGTTGTTGAGATGTTCCTGGAACAACGGAATCTCTTCTGGAACACGCAGATCCAGAACCGTCATGGCCAGGAACTCTTCGCGGCTGTAGCCATAATGTTCGATAGCGACATCGTTGACCACGACAAAGGCCAGGGTTTCAAGATCATAGATCCAGGTTGGGTGCGGGTTACTGGCAAACAGAAGCTTGTATTGTTCTTCGGACTCACGCAGGGCTTTTTCAGCCTGCTTGCGTTCCGTAATATTGCGGGCAATTCCCTGAACCCCAATCGGCTGGCCATGTTCGGTG
>CAZXCE010000278.1:0-5915 GCA_964639175.1 uncultured Clostridia bacterium | reverse complement strand
GGGTACTGACTTCAAGTGGAACGCGTCGTCCATCTTTCCCAATGATGTCAATTTCATACGTGGTCGGCGGGCCACCGTTTATTTTGTGAGCAATCATTTGCCGGGCCAGATCATAAGACTCGGGGGCCACAATCTGGCGAATATTCATCTGGACCCCTTCTTCGCGGGTATAGCCAGTGATGTGTTCGGTGGCGCCATTGATCGAGGTGAAATTTCCCTGCAGGTCGTGGGTGTAAATCAGGTCGGTCGCATTTTCAAACAGATCCCGGAACCGCTCTTCACTTTCTTTGAGCGCCAGTTCCGCCAGCCGGCGCTCGGTAATATCCTGAGCCGCGCCATAAAACTGAACGACCCGATTCTGCGCTTCATCCCAGACCGGCTGGCCCTGGACTCTGAGCCAGCGTTCTGTGCCCTGTTTGGTCACAATTCGAAGTTCACAGGTGTTGGGGTGACCTTTGCGGATGGTCACCAGGTGGGCGCGTCCAATTTCAAGATCATCAGGGTGCGTCACTGCCCGCCAGTTGACTGTTTCGTCCAGTTCCTCAACGGTATAGCCGGTAATTTGTGAGAAGGCACCCGAGATCCATTCCCGGATCATGGTGCCATCCGGTTCGATCCGAACGGCATAGGCGTAATCAGAAGTCACTTCTGAAATCGTGCGATAGCGGTGCTCGCTTTGTTTTAAGGCTTCACTGGCCAGTTTGCGTTCAGTGATGTCTTCCACCATTGCCTGAATACAGGGTTGTCCCTTGATTCGAACCGGTACCAGGCTGAGCAGGGCATCGTAAAAGCCACCCGCCTTGCGTCTGAATCGGACTTCGTGTTGCCGGACAAATCCATATTTTTCAAAGATATCACGGATGGTATCGCGCTGGTTTTCATCCAGGTAAAGATCGCCGACATTCTGAATCTGGTGGATATCAGCTTCGGTATAGCCTCCAGGTTCTAAAATTGCCCGGTTAAACCCAATCAAATTGCCATCCACATCAGCAATTCCAAGCCCAATCGGGGCATTTTCAAACAACGTTCGATAGAGAGCCTCGCTTTCGTGCAGGGCCTCTTCGGCCTGTTTGCGGGCTGTAATATCGAGCATGGCACCGATCATGCGCGATGGGTGGCCTTGCTGGTCAAAAACCACAAAACCCCGGTCAAAAACATAGGCGATTGAACTGTCAGCCCGGTAAAAGCGGTATTCGTCCGACCAGTTCTTCTCGCGTTGACTGAGGCAATTCAGGATTCTCGTGCGTACCCGTTCCCGGTCGTCGGAATGAATCTGGTCAAACCACCAGGAAATATTGGGTTGTATTTGATCAAGTTGATAGCCGAACAGAAGGTAAAGCCCGTCGTTCCACCAGAGCACATCATTGGTGATGTCCCAATCCCAAACGGCATCATTGGTGGCCCGGGCCACCAGTTGAAAGCGTTCATCGCTTTTGCGGAGTTGTTCTTCCGTCTGGCGTCGCCTGGAAATATCGCGGGCAATTCCTTGAACGCCAACAATGCGGTTGCCTTCAATGATGGGCTGGGTGTTGGCCTCGACCCAGGTCCGGCGACCATCTTTGGTTAAAACTTCAAACTGGAAAAATGTCACCAGGGAGGTGTTGTTGATCGGTGACTCTGGTCGAACGCGCCTGGGCGACATCGTTTTGCGAATCGGCAACTGATATTCAGGGGCCACCAGGTCAAAAATATTCTTGGTCAGTACTTCAGGCACGGTGTACCCGATCAAGCGTTCGGTGGCGCCATTGGCCGTTAAAATCTTCCCGGTTAAATCGTGGCTGTAAATGATATCGTCGGCGTTTTCAAAGAGTTTGCGATAGTGTTCTTCGCTTTTGCGGAGGGCTTCTTCGGCTTCACGTCGTTCCGACGCTTCCACAGCCAGAGCGGCCAGATCAGCCAGCGAACCGGCAAATTGTTGTTCTTCAATCGTCCAGTGGCGAATCTGGCCACAATGTTCGAGGCAGATGACACCGATAATCTGTCCACCTAATCGGATTGGGGCATCAAGGGTTGAGGCTACTTTATGCGGGAGAAAGTAGCCTGGAGTAAATTCCTGTGTCCGAAAATCCCGAACTGCGTCACTGGCGGCGATAATTCGTTCTTCAGCCAGAGCTTTGACATAGTGCGGATAGTTGGTCGTGAGCAGATTTGGGTTCTGGCCATGCGTCAAGGTTCGCCAGTTGTACATATCCTGGCTGATCAACTGGGTTTGATCGTCGTTGAGAAGCCAGATTCCACACCGATCAACTTTGAGTGTTTGGGCCGCGACTTCGGTAATGGCCTGCAGTTCAGCCGTCAACTCACCACGATGGGCCGCCTCACGGCTGGAAAGCTGGACCAGAACCCGACTATGTTGCTTGAGGATTTCTTCAGTTCGACTCAAGGACTGAGTGACAATTTTGAGTGCCAGATGGTCTGACGCCACCAATGCCAGATCAATCAGCGATGCCAGATCGGTTTCAGAAAAGACGCGGGTATGCTGATCAATCAAACTCAACGTGCCAACCGCCAGGCCATTTGGCAGGCGAAGCGGAACACCCACATAAAACCCAATTGGAAATGGAAAGTCCGGGGGCAGCATAATCCCCAGGGTGACAGCGGTGTGGGCCGGATCGGTCAACACCACCGGGGAATCGGTGTCAACCGTCAATCCACAAAAACCAACCTCTGATTCGACAGAGCCAGGATCTGTTCCAGCCCGCGAAATAATTTGTTTTCGGTCCTGTCCCACAAAACAAATGATGGCCAGGGGCACCTGAAATAACCGGACAGCCAGACCAGTTACCCGATCAAAGGTGGCATCTGACGCAACTTCGCCCAGCAATCCATATTGCTCAAGCGCCGCCAGTCGCTCTTGTCCCTTTGAAATGAGTGATTCTGCATCCATAGCTTAAATCCTGGTCAAGTAGGTATCCCGGCGTGGATGGTGGGCAGAGGTGTCGCCGGAGGAGAATCTGGGTCGCTCGCAATCAGACTGGGAAACGGTTTCGGATGAAATTATGGAAGTACCCAGCCAATGACAAGCGACTTACTTACCTGGCTGAAGCCTGCTTTTCTGGTTATTCAATAATATGGCGTGAGGGAATTTGCATTCATTCGCCAACATCTAAACACGGGCACAGTGGGAAGGCAAAACCTGATGCGGGGAAGGGGAGGGTTCAGGTGTTGATGGTTGAATCGCAAACTCGCCGAAGGTGTGGGTGACGAGTTTGCGATTATTGCTGAAATAGGAGTGGTTTACAACTGAATCTTTCGTGCGGAAAGCACATCGGGCACCTGGTTGAGCGCCGTGATTACTTCACCTGACAGTTCACTGTCAACCTGGGCCAGCAAAATGGCTTTGCCGCCAATTTCTTTTCGGCCAAGGTACAACCGGGCGATATTGATTTGTTCTTCACCCAGTCTGGCGCAAATCCGGCCTAAGACGCCTGGCAGGTCACGATTGGTACACAGGAGCATATTGCCCTGGGGGATGGCTTCGAGCGGAAAGCCATTGACCCGGACAATGCGCAAATCCTTTTGTCCAAACAGCGCACCGGCAATGGTGCTTTCCTGATCCGTGGTTTCAGCCGTAATGGTAATCAGGCTGGCAAAGTCGGTTGATTTGTGTTGTTTGGATTCTGTGACCGTAATGCCACGTTCTTCAGCGATTAACAGGGCATTGACAAAGTTAATCCGGTCACTGGTGGGACCTAACAACCCAACCAGGATCGCCTGGGCAATGGGGCGGACATCAAACCCCGCCACATTTCCGCTATATTCAATATGAACCCGCTTGAGGTTATGCCCAAACGCCTGACCCTGGAAGGAGCCAAGTTTTTCACCCAGCGTGATATAGGGGCCGACTTCGGTCAAAATTTCGGCACTGACCGATGGGGCATTGACCGCGCCGAAAACGGCACCCGTTCGGAAGAAATCCACCATCTGGTGGGCAATGGCCACGGCCACTGAAACCTGTGCTTCCTGAGTGGAGGCACCCAGGTGCGGTGTGTAAATGACCTGATCAAGCTTCAAGAGTGGATGATCAGCCGGCGGTGGTTCATTTTCAAAGACGTCCAGTGCGGCGCCGGCAACAATCCCTTCTTTGATGGCGTCAACCAGTGCCAGTTCGTCAATCAGGCCGCCACGGGCACAGTTCACAATTCGGACGCCGCGTTTCATTTTTGAAAAAGCGGTGCGGTTGAGAAGGTTTGCCGTCTCAGGAGTGTATGGGGTATGAACAGTGATAAAGTCTGCGCGGGCAAAGAGTTCATCGAGCGTCACCTGCTCAACACCCTGTTTGTTGGCGGCTTCTTTGGTCAGATAGGGGTCATAGGCAATTGGGCGCATGCCAAACCCAATGGCGCGAGATGCCACTTCGCTGCCAATTTTTCCAAATCCAAGAATCCCGATGGTTTTGTTGCATAATTCAACACCCATCAGTTTTTTTCGATCCCAGCGACCAGCTTTGAGTGACGCCGTACCCTGGGGAATGTTACGGGCAAGTGCCATCAGCAGGGCAAAACTATGTTCAGCCGTGGTCACAGTGTTACCGCCAGGGGTATTCATCACAACTACCCCACGCTTGGTGGCAGCTTTGACATCAATATTGTCAACGCCTGTGCCAGCCCGGCCAATGACTTTCAGGTTTTCAGCCGCCGCAATCGCTTTGGCGGTTGGTTTGGTGTCGCTCCGAACGACCAGCCCGTGATAGGGGCCGATACAGGCGACCAGTTCGTCTTCTTTCAATTCCGGCTTTACGTCCAGTTCGACATTGTCCGCAGCCCGGAACACAGCCAGGCCATCCTCGGCTAAGTTACCGCAGACAAGAACTTTAAACTTCGTCATATACAAAAAAATTACCTTTGTGGAGAGTATAAGGGGGATGAAGAATTGAGAATGAAGAATCTTTTTAGTGGTTAGTGGTTAGTTCCTGGTTTTTGGCTTTTCTTCGAAGGTATTGATTTCTAACCACTAACCACCAACCACATTCTTTATTCTCAATGCTTCATTTTGAGGTCAGATAGTTTTTGGCTGTTCCAACCGGATCCTGGCGAATCTGGCTGGCAAAGGGGAGGTCAAACCCGGCAGTGGTATGGACAGCACGTTCGGCTTCTTCGCGTGAAGGAAAGGGGCCCATCCAAAACCCGCCTGTATCAGCCAGATAGACATTCCATTCATAGTTTTCCTGAAGTGCCAGTCGCGTGACCTCGTTGCGTCCAATCAAATGAAAGGACGCTTCTTCAGGTGTTTTCCAGGGATAGGTCCCAAGCTCCTGGTCATTGCCCCAGGTGGCACTTTCACGGCTTTGAAGGATCCGGCCCACATAAATACCATTCCACAAAACCCGCAGTACCTGCCCGCAGCCGTGGAATTCGGGGTGAAGACCTGTATCAGCTTCAAAACAAAGTCGTTTGAGTGGTCCCGTCGGCACAGATTCAAGCTCCTTTCAGGGAATCAAAACGGCAAACTACCAAAAAACCAAAACCATAAGCCCAGGAAAATGGTGTACACAATGGTAAAGACCACAGCCAGGAAAAGACTCAACAATACGCCAAGCAGGGCTTTACCAAATTCAGCTTTAAAAAAGACCATAAAGCTGATGACGCGGGCAGCCACCAGAAGCGGGATCCCCAACGGGAAATACCAGCCAGTAAAAAACAGCAATCCAAACAACGCCAGATCAACCAGCCGGACACAGATTGATTGGGTGTAGGTAGCTTCACGAATCCCGACTGAGCGGATCGAAAACCGGTAAGACCAGAAGGTGAACAGGGTGTAGACCACCAGAAATATCAAAAAGCCAATCCACAATCGCAGTTGTATCCCACCCAGCAGGTCCAAAAGCCAGGAAAGAAGCCAGCCCAGAAGATGATCCCACATACACGGATTCCTTTCGGTTAAAGCATGAGGCGAGTTGGAAAGAGTTCAGCATA
>CAZXCE010000277.1:0-10458 GCA_964639175.1 uncultured Clostridia bacterium | reverse complement strand
TCTCTATCGGCTGATAATATGGAAACCGGTCATCAATGAACTGGCGCACGTCCTCGCGTGTTGGCGGCGTCCGTTTTGCAAATTTCTTCTACCATTCTTCCTCCAGTGCGCAGGCTGTCCGCCGCTTGAGATTGGGCGTTCAGCGTCTGATGTGAATCAGAGAAATGATGTACTGGAATTGAGTGCAGGTGGCCCCCACACAGTGACCGGATATTGTGCCTGGATGAATCCAAAAGTCAATCAGATTTTATGAACTGAATAACTTCACAGGCAAAGGAATCACAAACTTAAATGCATTACACATATTGATTTGGATTTAATTGAAATAGCACCAGTCAACCGTAAGCCATCAATCGCCAGTTATTCATTAAGTTCATTGCATTGCTTTATTTAAACATCGATTCATCTCAGACATATCAGTCCAAAATGGAAAGATACAATTTCACCTTCTACGCCAAAATACAAAGAACACAGAGCACGCTCGGAACTCCTCACGAACCCGACGCTTCCTCTGTGCTGATTGCAATACCACTATTCAGAAATCAGGGCATTGAGTTCAGGGCTTCACCGCATAGAGTTCCAGTTTGACCTCGGGAAATTCATTGGGAACATAAATGCCGATTGATTTTGAACCACGAATCACATCCCAAAACCGGCCAACCGTTTCCAATCCAAAGTACACAAATCCTGGGCGGGTAGGAATCGGACCCGGCGGGGCTGCAGCATAGTTGAGCGGGACACCAGGCATGGCCACTCCGATGACCCGATCAATGTGATCAGACGCCGCAACCTTGATCATGCGTGGGGCTTTGACAATCGCTTCGCGTTCCGGCATTTGTGACCGAATTGCCAAAAAGAAGCTTGCCTCCTGGAGCAACCGTTCGTCCTCGACCCGGCCAACGTATACCGATTCCCGAACATTAGTCAGCGGAATGGCAACACATCGAGTTGAAATAACAATTTCAAGCAGGTCCCGTAAATCGGCAAACAACCGGCTAAAGGTCTGTCTCAAATCAGCGTGGTCATAGGCCACGATGTCCTTGGGGTGACGCAGCGGTGCAAATGTCATAAGCTGGCCAATTACCCCTGCCAGCTCGGTATATAACCGTTCAGGGTGGACAGCGCGTGTGGCATACAAATGTTTGAGTTTGGGAATGGCACCGTTGATGGTATGCAAAAGCCAGAAAGCACTGGCTTCCAAAGCCGTAAAATCAACCAGCGAGTTCGCTCCCTGCCGGCGTTGATCACCCAGGGTAGAACTTTTGGCGATCAAAATTTCAATAATTTTGCGAAATTCGGTTTGCAGCCAGGCAGAACTCTGGCTATCCAGCAGAGGTGGAATGAACTGTTCGTCCAGTACAAACTGCCCGGTTGCACTTCGAGTAATCACACCGATTTTGAGAACCGAAAATCCTTCGCGGATTTCAGAACCGACCAGGATTTGATAATTCCCAAGGGCCTGTCCAAGCTGGATTTCTCCTTCTCCGCGAGTTTCGTCCACCACAGTGCCGACCACCTGTCGAAACCGAACTGGCTGGTTTGGCATTTGACCATTTATTTGAAAATTCCGGCTTCCTGGCTGGCGACGTGGAATCGCCAGATAGACATCCAGATGGCTTTCGGTTGGCGAAAACACCTCTTTGAAATTTCGAGCCGGCGGACAGGGTTCACTTTCCGGCAGGTGGAACCACATGCCATCGGGCAGGAGCCCGGTTAAGCGATCAATCACAATTTGGCCATTCGCAATCGCTTCCCGATTGATGCCAATTTCGCTCACTCCCCAGCCATAATGAATCAGCGCTTGAATTCGGGCGGTTAACTGATCATCGACATGGTGATCCCACTGCTGGAAATGGTGGGGTGTAATGCGCATGCCTTCGGCCCAGACAAGTTTTCGTGTATATCCCACTGGGTTTGCACCTCTTCACAAGTAAATTTTTATTTAATTTCACGGTGACCAGTGCAAAACCAGTGCCGAAAAAGCAAAACGGGAGAAAACCCGGCTGGTTTTTCTCCCGTTGAGTGATCCTCGACAAATAAGAATGATTAATTTTGGATAGGACGGGTTGGAGTAACGAGGACCTTTGACTGTGATTTGTTGTTTTTCGGCTTTCCGATAGTAAGCGGGGTTGAGCGTTTGGTAATAAAGTTTGGAGCAAACCCTTCAGCGGTGCTCAATCCGCCATCCAGAAATATTTCTTCGTCAGTTTCTGGAAGGTCTTTCTCCTGAGGTGGAGCAGGTTTACTTTTGGTTTGAGGAGCTTGCCCCTCTGGTTTGCGTCCGGACTGAGCAAGAACAGAAATGGTTCCTCCCAACCAGAACAAAGCGACCAAACATACGATGCCTTTGAGAAGCTTTCCAAAGCCTGCTTCTTTCAGGGTACGCAATGTGTTGTGCATAGAATCTCCGTGAGTATGATGAAAGCTGTGAAGCCGCGTAAGCATACTTGGCTCAGGTGAATTTGAAAAGCAGAATATGAATATCGTCTTATACAGGCAAGTTGTATGCCATTGCCCGGGAGAGGGTGAAAGATCTGAAGCAACTGCGAGGCCGACGCGCCTTTCTTCAACACCATACCACCTGCAAGGCATTCTATTTCAAATACTTACAAAACAGGCACAAACTCAACACCACTAATTGATAAAGTACGGTTCCTCATATTTTTCGCTCGCCTGGTCGGAATATTTCTGGATAGTAACTACACAATGTACAGTCACTGAACACCAGATATCCTGACCAGGTTACCGTTCCCATAAGCCTCGATACCAGGCATTGAGGGCAGATTGGGTATAGGTCATCGCCGCTATCCAGGCTTCGGCCAGAGCCGCTGGCGAGACCGTCCGATGGCCTCCGGATATGGTCCGACCGGTTGAACATACCGTTTGCGCCAGACTGTGAAGCAAAATGGCCGCCGTTGGAAGCAACCGCCGTTCAAGCAGGGCGGTTTCGCGATCAATAGTGGTCAGCATTTCCGGCGTCAGCGTTGCTTTGCCACCTAATACCATTCGTTCAAGCCGTCGCTGGAGCTGAAGCAAGGGATTTTCATCCTTCATCTGAAAATTCTGCCCGAAAAGCCCAGCCATCACCAGAGCGGCATCATCTGGCGGCGGCAGATAGCTCCCCTGCAGTCGGTCCAGGCCAAGGTTACAATGGGCCATCCAGGCAGTTGGAAAACGAAATCCGGCAGGAGTTTCAGAACTCGAATCAACAGGCCCTGATGGCTGATTTTCAAAGTTACCAGCCGCAAGTAACGCCACCGTTTTGGGTTGTTCGGGCAGAAATCGCCCGATGAAACAGGCAGTCAGGCCTACGCTTTGAGCCAGGAGCTTCAAGTTATCACGAAAAACAAGGGCTGAATGGTCCGAGGCCATCACGCCGCGAATGACAAGGGGGTGAGGATCAGTGGGTTCAATCACTGAAATAAACAGTGCATCTTTGTCAGCACCAATCAGTTTTCCTTGAAAGAACAGCGTATCACTGCCCACAGTGGCGGCTTCCCTGGATGTTGATAAAGTGGTCTGGAATGCACGTTCAAGTTGTCGCCGGAGAGGAACATCCCATAACGCACGGACGGTTGGGTCTCCCCAGGATTGAGAACCGGCCTTTACAGCCCGGATGGCCGCGCTGGTACCCAGTCGCCCTTCGGGCGATACGGTCGCACCTTCGATAAACACCCCCACCCGACTCAAATCGCGATGTTGAACTGCTAAATCACCCAACCCAGCCGAGGCGTTATAAACCTGCGGGGATGAGGTTTCATCACCAAGGGCAATCGACGCCAGACTGTACATTGTTTGGTGACGGTCAACCAGATAGGTAACCACGCCAGCATACCCGGTTCGGGTGAGAATGGGTTCGGTCCACACACCTGACAGTTTTAGATTGCCAGCATCAGTGTATGCCCGGCGGGCGGTTCCGATTTGTTCGGGGGTGGCGGCTCTTGAATCAGGTGTTTCAGACCGCCCACCAAGTTCCCAGGAGATTTTTAACAACTCGTACAGGTCTTTTCCCAGCCCTGAAAGGTTAAATTCAGGGCGATCTGATCGCAGATTGCGGATTCCCTGCACAACTCGAATCCCAGCGGCGGCAAGGCGATGTAATCCGACACTGCGGCAGGTATGAACGGTTCGCAGGAGTTCAGCCTGGAGCACGGCACCAACCCCATTTCCGCCAACTACCAGCACCTGAGCCGCCGCTTTCCACAGCATTTGGGCCGCCAAAACTTGCTCAGTGGACAGAAAAGTAAGCTGAGGTTTGGCGTCACAGGCCACTGAAACCGGTTAAGGCTCGCTCTGATTGTCAGGTTCCAAAACAGTGAACGCTGCCCGGATAATAAAACATTTTGGATACAACAAACAACTGCACTGAATATGTTCGGCCAGGCGAATGACACCTGCTGCCGTTTGCAGGGTGATCACTTCACCACTATCAACCTTGATCACCCATTTTGCACTCTGGGCGTCAATTTCGGAGTGGGTCCAGGCCCATTTTTCAGCAATTGTCGGCTGGGCATCCAGTTTGGCAATCAGTCGCCTGGGGACAACAGAGGTAATGGTGGCTACCAGCTCTGGATGAATTTTGGGGCGAGACATGCCGAACTCCTCCTCTGAGACGATTCCTGGATTCCAAGAGACAATCCTGGATAAGGAACAGGCTCAATATTGTGTTCGATTCCCTGGCAAACTCAAAAAAAAGCCCCCAGGGCGGGGGCATGTTGAGGATAAGCGTCTTACAGGGGGAGAATTATTTTTGCAACACCACCGTCATCGTGGGGTTTACAATGCTTTCAACCTCACCATTGGGCAGTGTTCCAGACACATAAATAATATAATCGTTTGTGCCCAGGAGCTTTGCCGCAACTGGCAGCAGTAACACGCTCCCTGATTTTGATTTAACCAGCTTCAGGCTGTTTTGGGTCACAATGTCGGTGCCTTCGACCGTTCGGATCACGGCTGAATAGGACTTATATTCGTCCAGACCTGGCTCTAATTCGATTTTGAGTTGAATTTTATCAACCCCCGCCGGGATCACAATTCGGTTTTCATCGCTTCCAGCATCACCAGCCTCGCCCGCACCGCGAACATTTTCTGGTGTCAGCACAAAGGAGAGCGTGGTTGGCTGTTTTGGGGTAGTGCCTTTTCCAGTCCCTGGTCGAGGCTGTTTTTTGCTGGCATCCGCCTGCAACCCGGTTTTCTTTGAATCTTTATTTTGATCAAGTTGAGGTGCCACCGCATTCACATCGCCTCCAGATGGCGGCAACAACGGCAACATCGAAGGATCAGTTCGGCCAGTTTGCTCAGGCACCGCAGGCAATGGCTGTTCACGAACTAAAAACAAGGTTGTACCAACAGCCAGCGTCAGTGCCAGGGTGGCCAGTGACAACCTCCATCCCAGGCCAGATGGCTGGAAGAGTGAACTTATCCAGCTCATCCAGGAACCAGACCCTCTGACACTGTCCCCAATGGTTGCCGGATGGGTGCTCATTGAAGAAATCGCTAACGCCCGGGCAAATTCAAGCCGTTTTTGCCGCCGGGGAGAGACCAAAAAATGGGTTTCGAATTGTTTACGTTGGGTAGACGAAAGCTCGCCGCGAACATAGGCATCCAGTAAATCATCTTCTGCCGCCAGCAGTTCTTCAAACTGGGCATCATCTACCATGTACTTTTGTTCGAGTTGTTGTTGCTCACGCTCAGGTAAGGCCCCCAACAAATATGATTGAATTGTATTCTCCATAAATTTTATTCTCCTTCATCCTTATATGCAGAAACCAAAAAAGTATTTCGCATATTTTTTTAGTTTTTTTACAGAACTCTCCAGCCGGCTCATTTTTCTGAGATTCCAGATTGTCTCGCCTGGGCAAGTTCATTTGATTTTTGATCTTCCTGGCGGGTCATTGCCTCACGTTTTTTAAAAACCTGCTCACGAATCGCCGCTTCGTACCCTTGATCCGACGGTTGATAATAAAAGTGTCCCTGCAAATTATCTGGCAGGTACTGTTGTTTCACCCAATGATCACGGTAGGCGTGAGGATATAAATACCCTTCACCATGGCCGAACCCTTTTCGATCACGGTTTGGATCTTTGAGATGGTTTGGCACTTCATCTTCGATTTCACGTTCAACCGCAGCCAGTGCATCAAAAAAGCCCATTGAACTGTTTGATTTTGGAGCAGTTGCCAGATAGAGCGCCGCGTGGGCAAGGTGGTACCGGCCTTCAGGCAATCCAACCCGGTCAAAGGCATCGGCACAGGCCGTGATGACCCCCAGCGCCTGTGGGTCGGCCATCCCAACATCTTCACAGGCCAGAATCAACATTCGCCGGAGCAAAAACCGGGGATCCTCGCCGGCATATACCATTTTAGCCAGCCAGTAGAGTGCGGCATCCGGGTCTGAACCCCGCAAACTCTTGATAAACGCGCTGATCGTATCGAAATGGGCGTCCCCTTCTTTGTCATAGAGCACCGCCCGCTGTTGAATGGATTCTTCGGCCACTGCCAGCGTGAGATGAATGACCCCCTCGGCATCTGGTTGAGTCGTTTCAACAGCCAGTTCCAGCGCATTATATAAGGCTCTGGCGTCCCCATTGGCGACATTGACCAGATGCTCAAGCGCCTCTTCCGCAAGCTGCACGTTGACCTTTCCATAGCCGTGGTCAGCATCCCGAAGTGCCCGAAGGGCAATTTTCCGCAAATCATCTGTCGTTAAGGATCGCAATTGAAAAATCCGGGACCGACTCACAAGCGCTTTGTTGACTTCAAAATAAGGATTTTCAGTGGTGGCGCCGATAAAGATCACGGTTCCATTTTCGACCCAGGGAAGTAACGCATCCTGCTGGGCTTTGTTAAACCGATGGACTTCATCAACAAATAAAATGGTGCGTTGCCCCTGATAGGCCCGCCGTTCCTGAGCCGCCGAAACCGCATCCCGAATTTCTTTGACACCAGCCAGCACCGCATTGATTGAGGTAAAGGCCGCTCGGGTTGAATTAGCGATAATTCGCGCCAGCGTAGTTTTCCCGGTTCCAGGTGGCCCAGAAAAAATCAACGAGGAAAGCTGATCGGCCTGAATGGCCCGGCGCAGCAGCTTTCCTTCTCCTAAAATATGTTCCTGACCAGTAAATTCTTCGAGAGTGCGGGGCCGCATCCGGGCCGCCAGCGGTGATTCAGCTTCAATATCTTTGGCGCGCTGAGCTTGAAAAAGATCCATGGTTCTCAATAACTTTTGCATGCAGTGGGTTGACATCGCTTTGATCCGTAATTTGGTGTGAAAACAGCATCAAAGCACTACATTCCAAAGTTACGAATTATGAATGCGAATAAAAAGTTGAAAAAAGAGCGATTTTGAATCTGCGAAACGGGTGGCAGACTCGTCGCCCAGGGTGCAACTCTGGGAAAAAGGTAAGGAATGAAAATTAACTACCTTCATCATCTTTTCACCACAGAGGACACAGAGGAACACCGAGGGTTCGGTTGATTGATTTTCCTCTGTGTCCCTCTGTGTCCTCTGTGGTGAGTTTTTGACTTCCGAGAGAGTTTGTTTCAGTTGACCAGGTTATTTTGTGTCCATTCCTTAGCATTCAAAAGGAAAAACCACGAGTCCACAACTTTCAGAAAACATAAAACCCCTCCAAAAATTGATACAGTGAATGAACCCGAAGTCAGGTTGATTCACTGTTTTGTTTTTTCATCCACTTTTTTTCATCATTCAAAGTTCATCATTTTCAATTGTAAAAAACTGTAAAACAGGGAATCCAAAGCAGTTTTCCCGGTAAAACACCCCGGTTCTTTACAAACTTTTACTGAGCCACAGACCTCTTTATGATACTTCTATCCATCCACTCTCTACATATAACCAAACAATTTAGGAGGCCCTGTGAGAGCATTGTATTCATTTGTGTTACTTGTGAGCGTGATTGGGGTGACTGGGAACCAATCACAGATCTTTGGACAGACGGCACAGGGCGCCACCACGGCGGCGCCAGCCACGGCACCGCGCATCATCGGCGAAGTGGTTGCCGTCAATAAAGAAAAACGTGTGCTGCAAATCAAAACCGCCCAGGGTGAATTTACCGTTGCAGCCGAAGATTCAGCCGCCTGTAAACGCGTCGCACCTGACGCGAAAACCCTCGATGGCGCTGAAACGATTGAATTTACCGATATCCGCCCCGGAGATCGGGTCTGGGCCCGCAACACCACGGCGGTGGCCGAAACACCAAATACCTTCCTCTCGAAACAACTGGTGCTGATGAGCGCCACCTCCATTGCCGAACGCAACAAACTTGACCAGGAAGCCTGGCGACGGCGCGGTGTACGTGGCGAAGTTGTGGCGGCGGATGTCACCAAAAACGAGTTCACCCTCAAATTGCGCGACGGGCAGACGGTATTGATGAAGCTGGCACCGCAGGCTGATATTCGACGGTTCCCGCCTGGGTCATATGAATTCACCGCTTCAAAGCCAATTACTGCCGGTGAAATCAAGGTCGGAGAAACCCTGATGTGCATGGGTGACCGAAGTCCCGACGGCGCTCAATTTTCAGCCGAACGCGTTGTCACGGGTGATGTGCCACGTCCAACGTTTGGCCAGGTGAAAGAAGTCCGGCTTGAGAAAAAGGAAATTGTCGTCCAGTCGCGCGAAGGCGAAACCGTGGTTCAGCTCACGGCTGAAACCCTGCTTCGTCAAATGCCGGAAGAACTCCGCGAACAGCCCGCAACCGGCGGAGGGAACTCCGAGGCTCAGCCACAACGTCGTCAAGGTCGTCAAGGGATGAGAATGAATCCTGAAGCGATGATGGAACGACTCAAACAAGCCCCTGAGTTGAAGCTCACTGAATTAAAAGCCGGTGAATTCGTTATGGCCAACGGGCCCAAATCAGCCGATGGCAAATCAGTGAAAGCTCTGTTTCTGGTCCGTGTTCCGGCACCAAATTTCCGGAATCAAGGCCCATCGCTTGGATTTCCAGATGGCGGTGGTGGGGACTCAGGCTCACAATAGGAATCAATGGGTTCCGGGTTCCGGGTTCCGGGTTCCGGGTTCCGGGTTCCGGGTTCCGGGTTCCGGGTTTTCGACATTCACCTTTTTTCGTCCTTTTCGTCCCTTTCGTCCCTTATGTCTTTTCTACGATTTTCTGTTTTTTTTCTCACTCTTTCACTGGTCGTGGTGAATGTCACCACCAGCCAGCCAGTGTTTGCCCAGCGCAAAGCCGGTGGGTTGAATTTGCGAGGGTTAGTCCTTGATGAATCCGGCGCTGGATTGGCCGGTGCCGAAATTACACTCACCACCAGTGCCGGAAAAAATTTGCAATCGGTTTCAGGTGAAAAAGGCGGATTTGCCTTCGATGGATTAGCACCGGGTGAATACCTGGTGAAAGTCTCAGCACCGGGGTTTGCTCCCTATCAAAGTGAAGTTATTCAACTTGGCGAGGGTCAACTGGCACCATTGATGATCCAAATGGCCATTGAAACCGTCGCCGAACAAGTCACCGTTGATGCCAACCAGCCTCTGAGTCTATCGGCTGACAACAATGCCAGCGCCGTGGTCTTTAAAGGCGCTGATTTAGAAACACTTCCGGAAGATCCCGACGAACTTGCCAGCGCGCTCCAGGAACTGGCCGGACCCGGAGGTGGTCCCGGCGGCGCCCAGCTTTTCGTGGACGGATTCTCTGGTATTCGATTGCCTCCGAAAAGTTCGATCCGTGAAATCCGGATTAACTCCAACCCGTTTTCGGCGGAATATGACCGTCTGGGCTTTGGCCGAATTGAAATCCTGACCAAACCTGGCATCGAACAACTTCGCGGCGAAGCTTTTTTCAATTTCAATGACGAAAGTTTGAATGCCCGCAATGCGTTTGCTCCGTTTCGTGGACCGCTGCAGGTCCGACGGTATGGCGGCAACCTGTCAGGCTCGATCATTCCGAAAAAAGCTTCATTCTTTGTGGATTTTGAACGCCGTGACACGGATGAAAACGCTTCGGTTAATGCGACAATTCTGGACGCCAACCTCCAACCAGTGAGCTTTTCAGACGTCATCGTGACGCCACGTCGGTTTACCACCTTTTCACCCAGGGTTGACTGGCAGGTCAATGACAAAACAACACTGGTGGTTCGATACAACTTCAATAACAACTCCAGCCAGAACCAGGGAATCGGCAATTTTTCGCTCGAAACCCGTGGATTTGACACCACAAATCGAACGCATACCCTGAACTTTACCGCCACGACCATTTTCAGCCCGCAGGTCATCAATGAAGTCCGGCTGCAAATGACCCGACAATCCACCCGGTCGCTGGGTGATAATTCCCTGCCATCCATCAATGTTTCGGGGTCTTTTAATGGCGGCGGTGCCCAGGTTGGCGAAAATGAACGGTCTGAGCAGCGGTTTGAATTTCAGGACTATGTGACGATTGCTACCACCACCAGTGGGAAGAACAACGAGTGAATCACGTCGTTCCAAAACAGCTTC
>CAZXCE010000276.1:0-10467 GCA_964639175.1 uncultured Clostridia bacterium | reverse complement strand
GGTCGAAAATTTTACGGGCTCGTTTCTCGAAGGGGATTGTTCACTGGCGACCGCAGGGCGTAAAAACGGCTTCCCTTCCCTGCCTTTGATCTTTTCCCTTAAATCACTATAATCCGCGGGTTTGATTCAGCACACAGTTGGTTTTCCACCCCTTATCGTTTTCTTTTTCAATCACATGGCGTCACCACTTTCTGTTTATTGCTATTTTTTGCGGAGGATGTCCGCTCATTTTTCCAGGGTTGTCTGCGGTGTTCTGGCCGGCTTCCTCGTGATTTCAAACGTTTTCGGGCAGTCTCCTCCAGCAACCCCGAGCGAACCGCAATCGCCGCCGGGTGAAAAAACAAAAATCACTTCCCCGGTGCTCCCGGTTGAGATTCCAGTTGAACACGACACCAAATCTGATTCAGCCAGTGAGAAAGAAAAACGGAAACAGCGTCGGCAACTGGCGGCCCCCCAGGACAAAGAGGCGCCGACCACAGCGCCGCAACCGGGTGACGAGCAACAGGTATTGCTTGAAGCCGATGAGCAACGCAAGGATGGTGACATCTACACGGCGGATGGGTATGTCAACATCTACTATCAGGGCTCGCGGTTGCAGGCTGACCATGCGGTCTACAATGAAAAAACCGGCGATGCGGTTGCCACCGGCAATGTGGTGTATGATCCGGCGCCGCGCCAGCGCATTACGGCCACCCAGGCCGAACTCAACATCCGCACCAAAAAAGGCACCTTTGTGGATGCCACTGGCTACACCGACCAAAACAAGGACGGCACGCTGATTGAATTTGTCGCTGACCGGGTGGATAAAACCGGATTTGACACCTATGTGCTTTATAACGCACGGGTTACATCGTGTTGTGAAGATGCGGTTCCGCTCTGGACAATTTCCTCGGGCAAAACGGACGTCACGGTCAATAAACGCATCACCTCGCGCAACAGCCTGTTTCGAATTCGCGGCGTACCGATCTTCTACTTTCCCTTCATTTCACTCCCGATCAATCGCCGCCAGCGCCAATCCGGCTTTTTGATTCCAAGCACCGGCTCGGCCACCAACACCGGGCGCTTTTTCCGAAACACCTATTATCAAACCCTCGGTGATAGTGCCGATGTCCTTTTACGTGGCGATGTGTACACCGAACGCGGGTTTGGTGTCGGCGCAACGTTTCGCGCCCGAACGAGTGATGATTCCTATATCAAAGCTGGGTCCTACACGGTGTTTGATCGCGTGCTCGGTGAAAAAGAAAGCGAATCAACTCCGGACCAGGGCGGAACGCTCTTTTTTGCGCAGGGGGTGCAGCACTTTCCACATGGTTTTCTGGGCGTCGTTGATATCAACTTCACCAGCAACCTTGATTTTCGGTCAATTTTTGCCAACGACATCGAAGAAGCCTTCAACCCGGAAAAACGCTCGCAACTGTACCTCAACAATAACTTTCGCAATTTCACCTTCAATGCGCTGGCCGAAGCCAGAACCACCCGTGTCAGTGTTCCAGTCGCAGATGGCCGAACCCAGGCGGTTGACGTCAATATCCGGCACATTCCCAGCTTTGAATTTTCGGTTTTCCCGACACCCTTGAAAGATTTGCCGATCTATTTCAGTGGAGAGGCCAGTCTGTCGGGGTTGCGCCGTGAAGAAACCATCAACTCGGGCGTTACCTTTGAAACCCCCACGTTTGTGCAGCGCCTGGATGCGCAACCTCGACTGACATTTCCATTTGCCAGCTTTGCCGGGTGGGCGATTACGCCAAGCGTGGCGGTTCGATCAACGTACTACAGCAACACCTTTGATCCGAAAACAGCCCTCACCCCGCGAGCCGAAACATCATTTCCAATTTTTGAAGCTGGTCGCGCCAAACCTGGCACACCGGTCAGTAACCTCGGCACCAGCGGCAGGTCACTTTTCCGAAACTTCGTTGATTTCTCACTCGATATTCGGCCTCCGGCATTGGAAAAGATTTTTTACACTGACGAAGGCAAACCGCGCCTGAAACACGTGATCGAACCCTATCTGACGTACCGACGCGTGGCTGGAATTGACGATTTTGGCCGAACATTGCGGTTTGATGTGCTCGATACCTTTACCAACACCAACGAACTGGAATATGCGCTGGTCAATCGGTTCCTGGTTCCACGGCGATTGGGAGGGAAAAAAGAAAAGAAAAACGGAAAGAAAGACAAATCGGCGACTGGGGACAAAGCCGCGCTCCAGACAGAGGATGATGACGAAAAAGATGATGAAAAAGCTGATTCCAGGCAGTCGCCGGCTGCCAAGCCAGACAAAGGCGAACAGTATCTGCAGGCACGCGAAGTTCTGAGCATTGCCCTGACACAGAAATACTTTTTTGACCCAACGTTTGGCGGCGCACTGGTTGAAGGCGAGCGAAATCAGATTGTTCCGATTCAAAGCCTGAGCGGCTTTAATTATGGCGGGCGGCCACGCCGGTTTTCCCCGCTCAACCTCAAGGTTCGTTATTCGCCGATGTCGTCAATGTTTGCCGATGTGCGACTTGATTATGACACCCGCGAAAATCAGGTTCGTGGGTTTGGAGTCGCTGCCGGAGTTTCCCGTCCGAATTTCCGGCTTCAACAGCGGTGGTACTATAGCAATCGGCTGGAATTCCTTCCCAATCAGTTTGAACCGGGCACATTTGCGGGAAATCAGATTATCAGTGCGATTGATGTCGGCAATGACACGCGAGGACTCTATAGCGGGTTTAATATTTCCTACGACTTTTCAAAGGCGTTCAACCTGAATGCCAATCAGTTCCGGCGTAACGGACTGATCCGGTCTGGCGGCTATGTTGGCTATGCGTTTCGGTGTGCCAGCATCGAACTCAACTATCGAAGTATCAACACCGGGGTCGCGACGTCAGGACAATTGACCTTTTCGTTTACCCTGCGGGGACTGGGAACGTTTGGAACTGATCAGTTTGGCGACCCGCAAAACCGGTAGGGATTGGGGCTTGGTTCTTGGTTCTTGGAAGATATTGGTTCCAAAGCACCAAGCACCAAGCACTAAACACCAAGCACTAAACACCAAGTACCAAGCACCAAGCACTAAACACCAAGCACTAAACACCAAGTACCAGTCACCAAGTACCTGCATTTTCTTCATCCTTCATTCAAAAGGTATGTCAGGCGGGCAGCGTTCAGAAACGCAGTAAACAGCGGGTGCGGTGAGCCCTCGCTCGATGACCATTGCGGAAGGTAAGCCGTCGCCACAAAAAATGGATGCTCAATCAATTCGACCACTCTGACGTCTCCGCCTTCAGTTGTTCCAGTCACCTTTAATCCCACGTTGGTCAGTTGTCCCTGAAACTGTTGATTTAATTCGTAGTTGCAGGCGAATTCCTCTTCCACTTCAAGCTGACCATAGATTTTGGCTACTCTGGCGTGGGGTGATAACTGGATTTTCTTTTTTCCCGACAGTCTGAAGTTTCCATCCACAGGCGAACAGGCTGATAGATTGAGCAATACCTCTTTGGCTTCCGGGTTGTATTCGCCAGATTCGGCCTGTTTCAGATGGGCGACATTGCGGGCAAACTCCAGCAACGTATGCTGAAAGCCGCCGCAGGTGGCAAGAAACGGAATTTTGGCCTCCCTGGCCAGACAAATGGCCGCCAGTCCGCCTTCCAGATTTCGATAGGGACTACTCGGAGCGGCACAAATCCCATCACAACCCGCCAGTTCAACTCGTTTTTCCGCAACGGCCAGGGATGGTGTGTCAAACCAGGTCAGGTTCGTTTGCAAACCAAGAGCCTGGGCGGCTTCCAGGATGGCTGAAGATGTGGTTTCGTGCTTTCGATAGCCCGGCTGAAAATCCCCGATGATGCCGATTTCCAGTTTTTCACGAGCAGCAGGTTTTGGTGTGTTCTGAGGTTCATCGGTCAGGGGAATCTCAAAAAATTTGGTGTATTCATTGGGGTTATAGCGATAGGCCGGGATTTCGTGGAACCCCAGTTGCCGATAGAGGGCCTGGGCCTCGTCCATTCCCGGAATCGTGTCAAGTCGCAGGCAACGGTGTCCCAGCCGTCGGGCTTCCTCAATAATTGCCAGCGCCAGTTGATAGCCGACGCGCTTTCCTCGGAATCCAGGCCGGACAAACAGGCGCTTCATTTCAGCAATTCCAGCCGCCCACGTTCGCACGGCGACACATCCCGCCACAGTTTCCCCATCCATAGCAAGCAGCAAACTGCCGCCCGGAGGTGCATATTCACCCGGAAGACTGGTAATTTCCGAGGCCATGGCTGCCAGTGCAGGGTCACCTGGGCGGGTGTTGCCATATTCTTCAAATAAAAGGCGCGCCTGTTCCACGTCGGCAGGAGTTTGAACATGTTTGATGTAAATCATAATAGGGTTCAGGGTTCAGGGTTCGGGGTTCGGGGAAATACAAATTTCAACCACTTAGCCTTGTTCTGGGTTGAGATGTTGATTTGAAAATTGTCATAAACTCATTCTGTTTGAAAGCAAGGCTCGAATCTACCTGAAAGGCTTGTCGTTCAAAATCAATCCTCTCACAATGGTTGATTACCTGAACCGTAAAAATGTAAGGAGACTTCCCTGTGGCATCTGTTGTTTCCCGCGACGAAACCCAATCCCAAACTGCCCGACCTTCGCTGATTGGCCTGGACCGAACCGAACTGGCCATAACGCTCGCAACCTATGGCGAACCGGCCTTTCGAGCCAAACAAGCTTTTCGGGCCCTGTATAAGCGGATGGCGGGTTCAATTGAAGACATTCACGAACTTCCGAAGTCGTTGCGTGAAAAACTGGCCCCACACTTCACCATTGACACGGTGACGCTGGCGCAAACCTTTAACTCATCGGACGGCACGCGGCGCTACCTCTTCAACGTCAATGGAAACGAAGCCATTGAAGCCGTCTGGATCCCTGAAGCCCGCCGGTCAACCATCTGTCTTTCGTCGCAGGCCGGCTGCCCACTTGCCTGTGATTTTTGTCTCACAGCTCAAATTGGTCTCAAACGCAATTTAACCGTTGGCGAAATCGTCGGCCAGGTCGTGTATGTCCTGCGAAGCGAATTGGAACGACTCCGGCGAGAACACCCAACCCAGGAAGTGAAGCTCCCGCCAATCAATCTGGTGTTTATGGGCATGGGTGAACCGTTTTTGAATTATGCGAATGTCATGCAGGCCATCCAGCTTATGGGAGACGCTGACGGACTTGAAATTCGCCCCAGCCACGTCACCGTTTCGACCGCTGGCATTGTTCCGCGAATTGTTGATTTTGGCAAAGAACCCAATCGCCCACGACTGGCCATCTCGCTCTCAGCCCCAACCGATGAGCTTCGAAATCAGTTGATGCCGATCAATCGCCGCTACCCGCTGGCTGACCTGATGCAGGCCTGCGAAGCGTTTCCACTCGCTCCGGGTGAAAAAATGACCTTTGAATACGTGATGCTTGATGGAATCAATGATCACGACGACCATGCCCATCAGATTTTGAAACTGACAACCCGGCTTCGAGCACGCAACGCTGTCAAGCTTAACCTGATTCCGCACAATCCGGCACCCGAACTTCCCTATCAACCGTCAACCGAAACCCGTGTCCTGGCCTTTCAATCCATTCTGAAACAAAAAGATCTTCCAGTATTTATCCGTCGCCCGCGTGGTCGCGACATCACTGCCGCCTGTGGGCAACTGGCTGCCACCCACGAAAGCCAGCGGGTGATTTATAAGTTTGAGTGAAGAATGAAGAATTGGTGCCTGGTTCTTGGTTCTTGGTGCTTGGTTCTTGGCTTCGAAAACCCGGAACCCGGAACCCAGAACCCAGAACCCGGAACCCGGAATTGGTTTCTTCATTCTTCATTCAACTGTAATGATGGCGAGTTCGGGGCGGCACAAAAAGCGGACTTCAATCAATGATGTTCCAAGCCCTCGACTGACATACATTTGCGAAGTTTCCCGTTTGTACCAGCCTTCCAGGTAATTTCCACATCCACGCGGCAGCCAGAGTGGGCCATACAGGGGAAGACAGACCTGTCCGCCGTGGGTATGTCCGGCCAGTGCCAGATCACATTTCCCGGCAATCTGCTCATAAAAAACTGGTGAGTGAAATAAGGCCAGCCGCAAAACCTTACCCGATGAAGTGTCTGGGAAAACGGCGTCCGTTCGTGGACGGCCCATTACGGCATCATCAAAGCCTCCCAACCAGACTTCGTCACTGAGTCTGGCTGATTCATTGACCAGGAGCCTGATACCGACTGAATCGTAAAAGGCACGGTCATTGGGCACGGGTCGAAAATATTCCCAGTTGCCTCGCACCAGCCACACACCAAGTGGGGCGTGCAATTGCTGGAGAACTTTGGCGGCTTCCTGGTATCTGAAACCATCGCCCAATGTATCCCCAGTGAGAACAATCACATCCGGACTTTCCTGCTGTAACAGTTCCAATAGTTTCCGCTCGCGCCAGTGGAGACCTGTGGTGTGAACATCGGTCAAATGCGCAATTTTGAGTGGTTTCGACAGTCCAAACCGAACGTGATGGCGGCTTACGTCAATCCAGTTAGGTTCGATCAAAAAGGCATAGAGTGCACTGATGACGCCAAGCACCAGGATGACTCCCACTCTAGAGCGTCGGCGCCGGGGAGATTTGGGGATTGGGGTTGGGGAATGGAGAATGGTATCAGAATTCATAAAACCCTCTGTTCACCTTTCTCTTTCAAAATGTGAGACTTATCTTTGATCATTTTGTCCTTTTTGTCGCTTCGGTCCTTTTTGTCTTTTTGCTATTTTCCTGGAACCCGGATTTTTCCCCCAACTGCAAAACTTTCCCAAACTTTTTATTTCAGGATCAACTCTTAAGCGGCACTCAGTCCCTGAAGTTTAAATCCCCAAAACTTCATATCCTTACAGATTCGCTTTTCTCGACAAAGCCTTGAGGGAGGTTGTATGCGCAAGTCCTCTATAAAACTGCTCGTTGTGTGCTGTCTGATGGTGATTACAGCCACAACCACCTTCGTTATCCCCGCGACAGGTGGGCAGAAATCGAAAAAGCCCGACACTTTTGACTTCCCGGAGACCGGTATTGAGCGCCTGGGTGCCACCCGTGGCGACTGTTCCCTGCTTGCCAATCCGGACGTGTTGGGCAATCCGAAAGCTCATATTCGCGAGCTTTCCGGCAGTACTGAATGGGTTGAAACCCGTCTGGCCACCACGGCGACCCAAACCAAAGCCGTCACCCGCCGCAACTATATTGACGAAGAAGTCTTTGGCAAGATGGAGCGTGATAAAGTTCCATCCGCCGGACTGTCAACCGACGAAGAATTTATCCGCCGGGTGACGCTCGATCTGACCGGTCGCATTCCTACGGCTGATCAAATTCGCCAGTTTGTGGCAGATCAATCACCAACCAAACGTGACCGGCTGGTAGATTCATTGATCGGGACGCCTGAATATGTTGACCGCTGGACGATGTGGATGGGTGATTTGCTGAAAAATTCAGCGCGTGCGTCCAATGTCGTGCGCTATGCTCAGGGCCGCAACGCATTCTACTATGCGATCAAGTATGCCATTGAGCGCAACATGCCCTATGACCAGTTTGTAACGGCACTCATTGCCGGATCGGGAAATAACTTCAGCGCTGATGCCGGGTACGTGAATTACCTGGTCGGAGCAGCCACCCCGATGGGACCACGCCAGGATACCTATGACACGGCGGCGGTTCAGGCCAGCACCCGCTTTTTAGGGATTGAGACTATGGATTGCCTGCTGTGCCACAATGGCGAAGGTCACCTCAACGCACTCAACGTGTGGGCGACCAACACCAAACGCGAGCAGGCCTGGGGGATGGCATCTTTCTTCTCGCGGATGCAGTTCCGACCACGGATCGAAAGTACCGAGCCCGTTATTCGCAGCTTTGATGTGGCTGAATTGCGTGGCGGAGACTATGAACTCAACACTGATTCCGGCAATCGAACCCCCCGCGCACCGGTTGATGGAAAATCAGTGATCACGCCACAATATCTGTTTACTGGCGAGCGACCAGGTCCGGGTGAAAATTATCGGGTTGCTTTTGCCCGGATGCTGACCAAAGACCGGCAATTTGCCCGCGCCACGGTCAATTACCTCTGGGCCCAATTCTTCGGCCTGGGAATTGTTGATCCGCCAACCAATTTTGATCTGGCCCGACTTGATCCGAAGAATCCACCGGCTGAACCCTGGACGCTTCAGCCATCCAATCCAGAACTGCTGGAAAGACTGGCTGATGAATTTATTGCCAGCGGCTATAACCTCCAGACCACGATGCGGTCAATCACTAAATCGAGTGCCTATCAGTTATCCTCAAAATTTGCAGGTGAATGGAAAGAAGAATATACCCCGTATTTCGCCCGCAAACTGGTCCGTCGCCTCGATTCTGAAGAAATGTACGACGCGATTTCACGCGCCACGGGCGTCTTCCCAACCTTCAACATTCAGTACTACACCGGCTCCATCCAGTGGGCGATGCAATTGCCTGACACGTTTGAGCCAGTGCCGGTTCGGGGTCGTCCTTACACTCAGGATGCCCTGCAGGCCCGGATGTTCCTCGACACCTTTGGCCGTGGTGATCGAGACCAGTTGCCTCGGAGCAACATACCTTCCATTCTGCAAAGTCTGGCACTGATGAACAGTCCCGCCGTCACCAATCGCATTCGCCAGAGCGCGATCAACGGCACGTTGGCCAGCCAAAGAGCAGATGATGTCAAAACCTATGTGGACAACATCTTCCTGACCGTACTGGGCCGCAAACCAACGACGGCTGAACAGGATCAGGCAGTCGCGATGTTCCAGCGCGACCGCAATCAAGGTGCCCAGGATTTGATGTGGGTGCTCGTCAACAAAATCGACTTTTTGTACAACTACTGACGTGGCAGTGGAGGGAGGAACATTTTATGTCTCGCAAAGAAATTCAGAATATTCAAAACAACGCACCTGTCCACTACCAAAACGTCAACGCCGGGGTTGATTTTAGCCGCCGGGAGTTTTTCAAGCTGGCTGGACTTGGGGTGACCGGGTTTGTCCTGAGTCAGGTTACGACGCCGCTTGAAGTGGTCGCTCAGTCATCTCCAACCCTGATCAACACTGCGAAAAACTGCATTTTCATCCATTTAACCGGTGCACCGAGCCATCTGGACACCTTTGACCTCAAAGAAGGTGCCTGGACACCCAAGGACTTTCAACCAACGACGGTCGGCAATATTCGCTGGCCGGTTGGGTTGATGCCGAAAATGGCCGATCATCTCAATAAAGTCGGGCTTGTGCGGTCAATGAATGCCTGGGCGCTGGTTCACCAACTGGCACAGGTATGGACTGAAATCGGGCGCAACCCGGCGAGCGGGCTGTCAAAGATTGCGCCAAATATCGGTGCCGTGGTGGCTTATGAATATGAAAGCCGCCGAACCTCAACGCAGAAACTTCCAGGATTCATTGCCCTCAACACCAATGGCGCGCTCCAGCAGCAAGGCTATTTCGCACCAGAATTTGCACCGTTTGTTGTGACCGCCAGCGCCACGGGGCTGACCAATGCCACGCATCCAGAAGGTGAAGACCTCTTTAAGCAACGCTATGCGGCGCTTCAGTCTATGGATGCCTCATTGCGGTCCAACCCGGCGCCGTTTGGTTCAGGCCCGAGCACCATGGCAACCACCTACAGCCAGGCCCGGGAAATGATGTACAACTCAGACGTTCAAAAAGTCTTTACTTTTGATACGGCTGACTCACAACGCTATGGAAACAATGGGTTTGGCAATTCGTGCATCGTCGCGCGCAATATTTTGCAGTCCGACAGCGGCACGCATTTTGTCCAAATCAATTTTGGAAACTGGGATCATCACCAGAATATCTACAACACCAACGGTGGGATCTACACGATGGCTCGCGCACTGGATGCCGGGCTGGCCAACCTGCTGACTGATTTGGCCACCAGCACCAGCAAGAGCGGAAAATCCCTCCTGGATGAAACACTCGTGGTCGTGATGGGTGAGTTTGGGCGAACCCCAGGCGGACTCAACAACCAGGCGGGTCGCGACCACTATATGCAAATGTCGGCGCTGTTTGCCGGAGCAGGCGTCAAAGGCAACACCGTCATCGGCAAAACCGACGATACCGGGGCGGGCACCATCGAATATGGCTGGTCACGCGATATGCTGATCCGGCCTGAAGATGTGTTCTCGTCTATCTACTCAGCCCTGGGCATTGATTACACCAAGGTACTCACCAATGATCCGTTCAACCGTGGGTTCGAATATGTCCCCTATGCCAAAGATGGCGGGTACGCGCCCATTCAGGAACTCTGGTTTTAAGTCAAGAGCGAGTCGCGACTTGTGACTCACTACTTGCTCAATAGGGCACAAAGCGGTTTGGGTTTGGTCGAATTCACCTGCCACTTTGTGCCATTTTTGTCTCTGGCAGCAATCAGGGTTCCGGGTTCCGGGTTCCGGGTTCCGGGTTCCGGGTTCCGGGTTCCGGG
>CAZXCE010000275.1:0-10470 GCA_964639175.1 uncultured Clostridia bacterium | reverse complement strand
CCTCATCCCTCATCCTTTCGATTGCCCTCAGCCCCCAGCCCGTTTTCTTCAGTTCCTGTTTTCTGAGGTAAAAACTGTTCGACAAAAGTCCGCAATTCGGCCAACGAGGTATCAGACAACACACGGAAAACCCAGGCTTTACAGTCTGAAGGGATCAGTTTCGCTGTTAACGCGTCAGTGAGCAGGAAGCCACAGGCGCGCAAGCCGCGATTCCAGTCTGGTTCGCGGGCATCGCGGAAGTTGAGTGCCAGTGAATCAACCCCTGCTGCCACGAGGGTGGTGTGTGCCCAGCGCAAAAACTCCGGCCAGTGTGAAACCACGGTGACCACCGAATCAGCAGCCCGAATATCTTTGACGGGGAGCGTTTGATGCACTGACTGGGCCCGCAAAAACATGCAATTATAGTCAGGCGGCAGTTTCGCCCGCACATCTTCGGCCAGGCCATACATGGCAATCGGTGCCGAATTTTCCAGCATTTTTGGATCCGAACAGGCTTCGAGTCCGGCACCGATTGCTGGAAATCCCGTAAATTCAGTAATTTCTGCCACCAGGACGCGACGAAACTCTGGATCGCGTTCGATCAATAGAAAATGATCCGGTGGTTGAATCGCCATCCATTCCTGGACTGAAGATTTGATTTCGGCCAGTGAAAACCCCTGCTGGCGAGCGATTTTGATAAAGGTCGAAATGATCTGGTCAAGTTGAAGCCGTTTGTTGAATTCGGTCTCGCCAGCCAGTTCTCTGACATACACGCCGCTGCCTTTGCGGAACTCAACCCACTTTCGCCTGGCCAGGTCCCGATACGCGGCACTGACTGTGTTGGCGTGAATCCGAAATCGCCGCGCCAGTTCGCGGGTACTCGGGAGCTTTTGACCCGGTTTAAGGTCGTTGCTGACAATTGCCATCATGATCTGCGTGGTAATTTGTTCGCGGATCGGAACTTCGCTGCTTTTCGATAACCAGAGTTGCATAGGAAGACTATTTGGGGGGCAGGATTCAGGATTCAGGGTTCAGGGTTCAGGGTTTGGATTTTACACTCTGACAATGTGACAAAATGACCAGGATGACAAGATGATATAAGGTGTGGTTGATTTGAATCGTGCTTTTGTAGGATAACAAGATGATGTGAAGATATTGTTGAAGTGACTTGCGTTTGTGGAGCTTCAGAATAAGAAACCACGGAATACGCGGAAAACATGGAAAATAACCCCAAATTCTTCAATATTTTCTGAAATTCCAATGAAGTACAGATCGAAGGAATACTTATCTGAAAAGCTATACTTCGAAACCCTGAACCCTGAACCCTGAATCCTGAACCCTGAACCCTGAACCCTGAGCCCTGAATCCTGAACCCTATGGACTCGAATCAACCCAGAATTTTAGTCGGTGTTGTTGAACGTGTAACCTATCATAATGCAGATAGCGGTTACACGGTGGCTCGTTTACGCGTGGCTGGCGAAAAAGACCAGGTGACAATCACTGGAAATTTTCCAGCGATGACACCCGGAGAAACCCTCCGGTTAACTGGAGTCTGGATCAGCCATAAACAATATGGCCCGCAATTTAAAACCAGTTCCTATGAAGTGTGTAAGCCCGCCACCATTGCCGGGATTGAAAAGTATCTTGGTTCGGGGTTGATCAAAGGGATTGGACCTGTGACCGCCAAACGAATCGTGGCTCATTTTGAAGACAAAACACTCGACATTATTGAAAACGAAATCGAGCGTTTGCTGGAAGTTGACAGCATCGGCAAAAAGCGGGTCCAGATGATTACCCGCGCCTGGGCTGAACAAAAAGCCGTCAAAGAAGTCATGCTTTTTCTCCAATCGCACGGAGTGACGACGCATTTTGCGGTCAAGATTTTTAAGGAATATGGTCCTCGCGCCATTCAAACCGTTTCAGAAAACCCATTTCAACTGGCGCGAGACATTTACGGCATCGGGTTTAAAACGGCTGATCAGATTGCCGCGAATCTGGGGATTGCACCGGATTCAGTCGAGCGGATTCGAGCCGGAATCACCCACATTCTGTCAGATGCCACCGAGAACGGGCATTGTTTTTTACCTGAATCAAAACTCATTGCTGAAACCGAAGCCCTGCTCACAACCAACGTTCCAGAACTGATCCGGCGGACGGCCATGCAAATGGCCCATGAAAAAGAAGTCCAGCTTGAGGTTCGACCGGCACCAGATGATGACGAGCCAGAACGATTGTTTTACCTGCCGTCCCTGTGGTATGCCGAACAAAATGTGTCCCGATTGTTGCGCGGGTTGCTGGCTCGACCGCTCAATTATGATGAACTAAAAGTCTTTAGCTGGCTTGAGCGCTACACCAGGAAAGAAAAGCTCGAACTTTCTGACGAACAAAAACTGGCGATTTTGACGGCCACTCAGCATCGGGTGATGGTTTTGACTGGTGGCCCTGGATGCGGAAAAACCACAACGCTCCGGGTCATGGTGAAATTGTTGACCGCGATGGGGAAGCGGGTCCAGTTGGCCAGTCCGACCGGGCGGGCATCACAACGCCTCTCAGAAGTGACCGGCGTCGAAGCCCGGACGCTCCATCGCTTGCTGGCGTTTGACCCCAAGGAACGTGCCTTTACCCGCAATGCCGAATTCCCGCTTGATGCCGATGTGGTGATTGTTGATGAAGCGTCAATGCTCGACATCGTACTGGCTTCACACCTGCTCAAAGCGGTTCCATCCACCGGACAACTGGTGCTGGTGGGCGACGTTGATCAGTTGCCATCGGTCGGTCCAGGGCGAATGCTGGCCGATGTGATTGATTCCAAATCAATTCCGGTCATTCGACTGACCCAGGTGTTTCGTCAGGCGCAAGGGAGTCTCATTATTACCAATGCCCATCGGATTCGCGATGGACACTTTCCACGCTTGATTGCTCCAGGTGGCGCTGAAGTCACTGATTGTTATTACCTCGAAGCCGAAGAACCCGAAGATATTCACAAGCTACTGATCAATGCCGTCACTCGAAGCCTTCCTAAACGGTTTGGATATGACCCGCTGGCTGACATCCAGGTGCTGACCCCGATGAACCGGGGTTCGGTGGGGGCGGCTGAACTCAATCTGATCTTGCAGCAACATCTCAATCCCTTTGCCTCAAACAAAGAGCAAATCGAGAAAATGGGTCGGGTCTTTCGCGAAGGCGACAAGGTCATTCAGAAGGTCAACAATTATCAACTCGAAGTGTTTAATGGAGATGTGGGCCTGATTCGCAATATTGACACCGAAAATCACACGGTCTGGATCGAATTTTCCGAACGTGAAGTCGAATATGACTGGGCCGATTTAAACGAACTGGGGCATGGTTTTGCCATGTCGGTTCACAAAAGCCAGGGGTCGGAATATGCCGCCGTGGTGATGATCCTCCACGCGCAAGCCTGGCCAGTGCTCAGCCGGAATCTGGTGTATACCGGACTCACCAGAGCCAAAAAAACCGCTGTCATGATCGGCAACAAGCGCGCCATTGGCGCCGCGATGCGCAAGATGGAAGCCAGTACTCGCAACACCCGGCTCGCTGAAATTTTGCCGTTACCGATTGAGTAATGTAAATGAGGGGTTGGAGTCATACGCGCCAAGATAAGAGGTTTTAGGCCTGCAGGGTCGTTGTTTAATAGCCGTGGTGCGCGAAGCCCACGGTCTCGGCCAGATCGAGGTACAAACCCTGCAAGAGCGCTGTCACATGGCGCCGGATTAGAGTCTCTCACTCTGCCGCATATTTCACGGATTAGGGCGGTTTGACTCCTTATTCCTTGTTTTTCCTGGTCTTGGGAGGTGGTTCCGATACCAGCCGCTTTGTTTGGCGGTCAGAATTTGAATTTTCATCTGAACCTGGAGTTGGATGTGGAGGCAGTGACCCGGTTTGGGCTTTGGGTGCTTTGGACGCAAGACTGCCAGTTGACCGGTCTGGTCGCAAACTTTTCAGAAGATCAGTACTGAGGCTTTTGGTTAATCGCTCTGGGGTCAGGCTGTGCAAAAATCCGGTTGATCTGGCGGCTTGTTCGGCTTCGGCAAATTCATCGGCGCGCACTTGAGCGAGAGCCACAGCGGTTTCAAGCTTTTTGCATAATTCAAGCTGACGCGGCTGTTTACGTACCCTGGCGCGTGCCAGCACCGTAGCTGGCTGTGGCTGGATGCCGGTAATGATGACATATATTTTTTCATCCAGCAGCCGATCCAGCAGCGATTGCAGGTTGACCAATCCCGTGGCGTCCATAACCGGGACCGATTGAATATTCAAGATCACGGTTCGTGTTCCATCAGCCACTTCGGTAATGGTTGCCATCGCTTTTTGGGCGGCGCCGAAAAAGAGCGGGCCAGCGATTTCATATAAAATTGTTCCTTTGGGGAGTGGTTTACGCAGGGCGGGGTGATAATCCTTGATCAATTGGACATTTGAAATACGGGCCATCCAGTGCATAAACAGAAATGAGGCCAGTACCATTCCGGCTGAAACCCCAACCACCATATCAAAAACCACTGTCAGCAGAAAACACACCAGCATGACCACCACGTCACTTCGCGGCGCCACCTTGAGCAGGTGAATAAAGTGTTTGGCTTCGCTCATATTCCAGGCCACGATCAGTAACAGGGCGGCAAGGGCGGCCATTGGGAGCATTGCCACCACTGGAGCCAGCAGCAACACTGCCAGAAGCACAAACAGGGCATGGACAATAGCTGCAATTGGCGACCGGCCTCCGGCACGGATATTGGTGGCCGTTCGGGCAATGGCACCGGTGGCAGCAAATCCACCAAAAAACGGAGACAGCATATTCCCCAACCCCTGGGCAAAAAGTTCAGCATCCGGATCGTGTTGGGTTCCGGCCATGCCATCTGCCACCACGGCTGAAAGCAGCGATTCAATCGCCCCAAGCATGGCAATGGCGCAGGCCGAAGGGAAAAGCTCATGGATCAAATGGAAAGTGACAACCAGCGGTTTTCCGTCTGCGCCGGGGAAATTCCAGGGGAAGACTGGAAGTGGTGGCAACCGGGGGATTCCAGCCTGTTTGATGCCGTCAATTTCGTAGGAAAATCGGCTTCCAATCGTGGCGACATCAAAGCCGGGAAGATATTTTCGCAACAAAAAGGCAGCGAGAGCCGCGACTACCAACGCCACCAGTGGCGCCGGGATGCGTTTGGTGAGCCGTGGCCAGGCCAGCAAAAGGATCAGTGTCAATGCCCCGATGACGAGATCTTCCCAGCGAGTTGTCGGGAGGGCCAGTGCCAGGACTTCAACCCGTTCCAGGTACTCATCCGGTAGATGTGGGACGGAAAGTCCAAGAAAATCTTTGAGTTGCAGGGTCGCAATGACAACGGCGATTCCCGAGGTAAACCCGGTCGTGACCGGATAGGGGACATATTCGATAAATTTTCCGAGGCGCATCACTCCAAAGATGGTCAACATCATGCCCGCCATCAGCGATGCCAGGAGCAATCCGCCAAGACCAAATTTGGCTGAAATCGGCGCCAACACCACGACAAACGCTGCGGTTGGCCCTGAAATCTGAGTCCGTGACCCACCCAGGACGGCAATGATGGTACCGGCGACGATAGCTGTATAGAGACCATGTTGAGGAGCAACCCCGCTGGCAATGGCCAGGGCCATTGAGAGTGGAAGGGCAACAATTCCGACAATGATGCCAGCCAGGGCATCAGCCCGAAAATCACTGGCGCTATAACCAGCCCGAAATGCCTCGCGAAGCGCAAAAGCAGGTTGAAGTTTGAACGACGTGAAAATGTCGTACCGCTTGGGAAGCCAGGAATCTTTCATGGAAATACAATTCAGTCAGTTGCGAATGGTGGGTTCAGAATGAAGAATAAAGAATAGACATTATCGGAGATAAAACCGGACCATCGAAAAAAGGATGACGTCAAGTCAGTACCACCCGCGTGAGCGGGTGGGTTGCCACGGCGAGGAAGCTCCACTTTTGGCAAATGGTGAACCCCAATAATGTCTCATAGAAATCCTGTCACCCTGTCACTCTGTCCCGTTGTCACCTGTTATCCCATTCCTTCCTTGCGTTTGGTGGCCAGTCGGCCAGCCGCCTGACGAATCATATCTGGAATGCCTTTGCTCTTGCTCAGGTTAATCAGGTCACGTTGTTGCAGGCGATTTAGAAACTGCATGCTGAAGCTCACCGGGCAGCGTGGATTCCGAATCAGGTTATGCATGATGTTATAGGAACTGATCCAGGCGCGGTTCATGGCAATGGCCCGCAACACGTCTTCGTTAATCCCCTTGATTGCCGCAAAGGCTTCGACTTCTAAATCAGTGATTTTGGGATTTTTAATCACGGCGGTTGAAATCAGTTTGTTGGCATCACGGATCAAAATTCCACGGACTTCACGGTTTCCACGAAACGCGGCAAAAATCCGCTCTTTGATCGACATTCTGGCCAGTTGTTGATAGATCGAAAGACGGCTGACGTCTTCCTCGCCTTTCTGGCGTTCTTTTGTGAGGTGCTGCGGAAGAGGAACGCCTTCAACTAACTCAGTATCCGCGACATCTTTCACCATCCGATTGAAAATCGCGAGAGCGTCTTCAACGGAAGGCGCTTCATCTGAAATTGGAACACCAGCTTCAGCTTCAAACTCTGTTAACAGCGCTTCAAATTCATCTTCAACAAATGGCGTTTCAGTAATCCCGGCAAATTTATCAGCCCGGGCCTTTTTTTCTTCAGCGATTCGAGCCGCCCCAAGTTCTTTTTCGAAGAATTCGAGTCGGACTTCCTTCGCCCGGCGTTCGGCTTCAAAGGTTCTGGATGGATTGTTTAGAACGGCATCAATCAACTCAGGTGTTCGAATCAGACGCTGCTGGTTGATCGTGACGGCTTCGAGCAGTGACCCGCTGTGGGTCATTTTGGCAAAGGCCAGAACGGCATGGTCTGGGGTTGCGGCATTTACGAGCAATGCTTCACCGAGTGAGACGGAGGTTTTCGGCCAGGTCATGAGAAAGACCAGGACTTCTTCAGGGGTTTCCCGGTTTTGGGCAAATGGCACCAGGGATTCCGGGTCTTTTTCATTGAGCGAAGCCGTGGCAGCGGTGGCAATTTCCGCATCCGTGTCCTGGGTCAACAACACCTGAGCAAACAGCAAATCTTCCGGCGCCAGCGGGATCTTGCCCATCGCGGTCATCAGCTTGGCTGGGCGTGGCGCTCTGCCTTGCTGAATCATGGCCACAGGTGGGGAAGATGAGAGTTTGATATCTTTCTTGGGAGCCGCCGGTTTTGGTGGTGGCGCTGGTGCTGCCGGAGGTGTCGCTAATGGCGGCGGCGGAGGTAACGGTGACAACGGGGCGCCTGGGGTTGCTGTGACCAGCGGAGGCAGGTCTAAATCAGCAATCGGAGCGGTAAACATTGAGCCGCCTGTCGGGGGCTTGGGCGGTGGTGCGGCGACAACTGTAAATTGAGCATCCGCCTGTGTTCCACGGCTTTGAGCGGCAGCTTCCTGACTGATGCGCTGTTTTCCATATTCTTTCTCAAAAAATTCAACTTTGGTTTCTCGGGCACGGCGTTCGGCTTCAGGTGATCGCTTTGGGTTATGCAGAATGGCATCAATGAGTTGCGGGTTTCGAATCAACCGCTGCTGGTTGATCGTCAGCGCCTCAATCAGATGGGTACTCTGGGTCGAAAACGCCAATTTGACAATCGCCTCATCAGGTGTCGTGCGATTTAAAATGACAGCTTCAACGACTGCCTCGGGGATACCCGGCGTCGTGCATAAGAAAAAGAGCAGATCTGGCGGTGTATTGGCTTGATGAGCCAGCGACAGCATGACTTCCGGGTTAAATCCAGCCAGTGTTTCAGGCACGGCGGCCCGAATTTCTTCTTCCTGGTCGCGAATCAGAACCGAAAGCACCGTTAACAAATCTTCCGGCGGGAGGGGGAGTATCCCCTTGGCGGCGGCAAGCCGGGCGGCTTTTGGCGCTTTCCCGGCACGGATGGCGTCAACAATTGGATGGGGCATAGGTGTTGAGTCAGATCTTCCACCTGTGAGCGGCTGTCGTCGCTCAAGGTACGTGTTGGTTGAAAATGGAAATTTGGCGATGGACTACTGGAATTTTGAAGAGGGCATTATGCCACAACTCCAGGCAGTGGCCGAATGACAATTTTGGGGCGGAAGAAGTCGGGCTTGGGGCCTGGGGCAATCGAAGGGATGAGGGATGAAGGATGAGGGATGAAATAAAGCCAGTTCTTCAGTCCAATGTCTTTATCCCGAATTCTTCCGCCCTGGCCCTTAGCCTCAGCCCAAAAATCTCTTGACTCTCTTTCGGATTCAGAGTTGTATATCGCAACCTTATCTGAAATCACGCCATTTCTTTTTTTAACTTACTGATTTAAGGAGTTTTATTCTCTATGCTGAACATTCGCAGGGTGATTTTATACAAACACGGAGTTGGATATTTTGAACGAGTTGGCAAAGTTGTTGACGATCAGCGGGTTGATCTGTTTTTCCGCGCCTCAGAAGTGAGCGATGTGCTGAAATCACTCACTGTCATTGATCTGGATGGCGGTACGGTGGCCTCAGTCTCGTATGACTCGATCAAGCCAATTGAAGAACTGCTGGCCGATATTGCCTTTAACATTCCTGATGAAGGCAGCCTGCTGCGATTGCTGCCACAGTTGAAAGGCGCAGAGGTTGAGGTTCAGGTGGGCTCGGAGACGATTGTCGGAACGGTGATTGGGATTGATTTTTCAAAAGCCCAGTCGGCTGACGGGATTATCACCATTCCTTTGGTGGCGCTGTTGACCAAAGCCGGTCAGTTGCAAAGTCTGAGTTTGCGTGAGGTTCGGTCAATAAAAATCCTCGATGATCGCCTGCAACGGGATCTTGAGTATTACTTAAAAACTTATCTCGCCGCGAAAAAGAAAGATGTCAAACAATTTACGCTCTTTGCCCAGGGGACGGGCACGCGGCAGTTACAGGCCAGCTACACCGTGGCCATGCCCGTGTGGAAGGCGACCTATCGCATTATTTTGCTGGAAAATTCTGAGCCGACAATCCAGGGCTGGGCGGTGGTTGATAATACACAGGATGAAGATTGGGAAAACATTCATCTCTCGTTGATTTCAGGGTTGCCGATTTCCTTCGAGCATGACCTCTATACTGCCCGCTATCTGCGACGTCCAGTGGTGCATGTCAAAGAGGAGTCAGCAGTTGCGCCACCCACCATGGAAGAAGGAATTCCGACTGAATTTTCTCGTGAGCGGTCAACGCGTGAAATTCTACCGCCACCCCAATCCGTTTTTGATGATGTCATGGCAGCGCCGGCTGCGGTTGCCCCAGCCCCGGCCCCAGGTTTTGCCGCCCGGCGAGCGGCGGTCAGTACAGTTCAAGTCCAAACCCGAGAACGAGCGGTTGGCGATTTATTTCAGTATGAAATTACCTCGCCCGTCACAATCAAGCGCAATCAATCAGCTCTGGTACCGATAGTTTTTACCAAATTCAAAGGACGTTCCGTGCTGCTGTACAACGAACTGACCCGAGGTCGGAACCCACTGACCTGCGTTGAGATGGAAAATACCACGGGGCTGACGCTTGAAGGCGGTCCGGTGACGGTTCTGGATGGAAGTACCTATGTTGGTGAAGCCATGCTGCAGACGATGCGTCCTGGTGACAATCGGCTCATTCCATATTCGGTTGAACTCGGTGTCGTGGCTGATGCCACCATTGATGGGCGCAAAGAACGCACGCATCGCGTTCGAATTGCAAATGGGATGATTGAAGCCAGTTATCTGGACATTCGGCAAAAGGTCTATTCGTTCCACAACAAAACTGCGCAGGAACGAACCATTTTTATTGAACATCCCCGTGATACTGGCTGGGAACTGTTCAACACACCGGAACCGATTGAAACCACACCCAGTTATTTCCGATTTAAGGCGAAATTGCCGGCAGCTTCGACCGGGAAATTTATGGTCCTGGAAAAGCAGGAGCGAAGTCATTACTACCAGTTGCGGAACATCACTGATGATGAACTGATGTTTTATACCCAGCAGCGCTATGTCAATCGCCCGGTGGCAGAAGCCCTGATGAAAGTGCTTGAAATCAAACGACAACTGACGGAATTAGACCGCGATCTGAGTCGCAACGAGACCGAATCACGTGATATTGAAAATGACCAGAAACGGATCCGGGAAAACCTGCAATCGCTGAAGGAAACGCGCGGTGAAGAAGAGCTTCGTTCACGTCTGGTCGAAAAATTGATGGCCCAGGAAGACCGACTGGAGCAACTTCAAAAAGCCATCAGCCTCCAGCGGGCCGAACGCATTACGCTCCAGGAAAAAATCGGCACCATCATCGGCGAGATTTCATTTGAAGTGAGCCTGGATTAGAGAACTGAGAATGAAGAATGAAAAAAGTGGTTAGTGGTTAGTGGTTAGTGGTTAGTGGTTAGTGATGCCAATTAAGAGTTGGAAAAGCCTTCAACAAGCATAAATAAAGCTGCCGCCAA
>CAZXCE010000274.1:0-10477 GCA_964639175.1 uncultured Clostridia bacterium | reverse complement strand
TTTTTTCTCTCTACCACAACATATTGTATCTTTCACGGCAAATACCAAAGAGCCGCGAATATTTGCTGACAGTCAACGGTCGTGAATTAACGGCCAAAGACAATGTCTTCGGCTTCTTTGAAAGCACCGCTGGCAAGCAAGTTGTGATCAAAGTTGGACCAAATCCGGATGGTACTGGTGCCCGTGAAGTAACGGTCGTTCCCGTAGACAGCGAAGATGGCCTTCGCAATCTGGCCTGGGTGGAAGACAATCGCCGCAAAGTTGATCAACTGAGTGGCGGCAAACTGGCCTATGTCTTTTTACCTGACACGGCAGGTGGGGGATATACCTACTTTAACCGGTATTTCTTCTCACAGCTTGACAAGGATGGTGCGGTGATTGATGACCGATACAACCGTGGTGGACATGCGGCTGATTACATTGTGGACTATTTGCGCAAACCGTTGATGAGCCTCTGGACATCACGTGATGCCAAAGACTTTCGTCAGCCGTTTGGCACGATGGAAGGCCCGAAAGTGATGCTGACCAATGAGTACTCCGGTTCGGGTGGCGACTATTTGCCGTGGATGTTCCATCGCCTCAAAATTGGACCACTCATGGGCAAACGCACCTGGGGCGGACTGGTTGGAATTGGCGGCTATCCGGTTCTGATGGATGGCGGTTCGGTGACGGCACCGCACTTTGCTTTTTACACGCCGGAAGGTCAGTGGGAAGTTGAAAACCACGGCGTCGCCCCGGATGTTGAAATCGAACTGGATCCCAAACTCTGGCGTGAAGGCCGTGACCTGCAACTTGAAAAAGCGGTCGAATGGCTGCTGGCCGAACTGAAAAAGAACCCGCTGAAGCAGTACCGTCGCCCGGCGTATCCAAATTACCATAAGAAATAGGGTTCCGGGTTCCGGGTTCCGGGTTCCGGGTTCCGGGTTCCGGGTTCCGGGTTCCGGGTTTTCGAAGGGGGGCGTGGCTCAAATGGGTCACGCCCTTTCTGTTTGCACGCTTGCTGCGGGCTTATTTTTAAACTGGAATGCCTGGAAATTTTCGGTAAGGTACCCGGTTCTGGTGACATTTCTTCGTCGCGACGCGGCGGTTGACTTGAGACCGGTGCGTGAGGACTGGAAATGGCCAAAATCCGGAATTGAAGGCGGTCACATCGTGATCCGCTCAGTTTTTCGACCTTGAAAGGCCAGCCTCAATTCACTGCCCCGTTATGGCGGCTCAATCCACGCCCCCAAAATGGCAACAGAACCTGTAGTTGATAGCTCATAGCCTGGGTACCGGGCTCAAAAACAGGATTCAAAACCAGAACCTTGCTGTCGCGACACCTTTCAAAAACTGGTCGTCACACAATCCAAATATGATGTCAATGCCGCACAAATCCAGAGTCACCCAATGACGGCTGTGGGCGAAAAATGAAACAGGCTTCCAGCTTTTTCAGATTCATCTTTTGAGTTGTGATTTTGCAGGTTCATCGTAAAAAGTTTCCATGACAACATTCCGATAAATCTTTTTACTTTCTATCAATTAGAGTCAAAAGTTTATTTTTTCCGTAATGACAACACTGTTAGAATTAATATAGCCTGTAAACCATTTACAACCACATATTTACTCTCAAAAATCATTCGCTGGTTCTGTTTGGGTTCTCCATCAGAGCTGCTCTCACAATTTGAGTCATCCTGATCGAGCTTAAACCCTCAGTTGAATCCCAATCCTGAGGGCTGAACCTGACATTCAGACTTAAAGCCGATTTCCCTTGGCCAGATTACACTTTCGACACAAAAGCTGAATATTATTGAGCGTGCTGGCGCCTCCCAAACTGAACGGAATGATGTGGTCAAATTCGAGATATGAGGCTGAGGCACATTGAACACACTTCCCTTTATCTCGTTGCCAGACAGCCGTTTTGACGTCTTGTGGGATATGTCGGCTGACATCCTCGCTTTGTGGGACCAGAAGCTGGCGTTTGGCAATTTTGGTCAAAGCCGCAATGACGGCTTCGACATACAAACAATCTGCCACCTGGTAATGACCATTTCCTTTCTTGGTTGAAAGTTCAAGGCACACACATTGATTGCCCTGTGATGTCCGCATCACATTTTTCCATTGAATGGTCCAGCCACCTTTGGGCGAGAGAAACCGAAGGATTTTGTTTGTTGCCACAAAAGTTCCTGGAATGTGTTCGGTCGTGCGAGTCGTGATTTTGTGATACACCGCACTGGTTTCCAGGTAGCACACTTCACCTGACTCAAGGTGTGCATTGGTATTACAGGCCGAGAGTTTTCCCTGCCGGATGTCTGAAATCCGCTTCAAAGAATCAAGCCGTTCAAAAATGGGTTTGGCATGAACAAGTGGAATGTTCAATTTCTTCTGAAGCTGATGGATTCCGGTATATTCCTCATCGGTAATAATGCCATCTGACGCCGCAAAAGTAAGGGTTCGTTCTAAAAAGAGGACTGAATCCGCCTGAACATAGCTCAGGGCCTCGTCCCACTTGAGGCGTCGATCAGTCGCGATCCGCTGCAGACTGGCCCATTCGTCTTGAGTGAGGATTCCATCGGCACAATACTGAATAAAATACTGCCGGAAAACATTGAGTTCTTTCTGGTACTCTTTGTCACAGGCTTTACAGCGCTTTGTTTGGGCATTGTAACCAAAGAGCTTGCCGATGAGCCCGGCTTCTTTTCCGCACCGCTGGCAAAATCCATCCGGGAATGTCTGTGGCTGCGGAGCTGGAGGCGTTGGAGCTTGAACAGCCGGGAGTTGTCGAGCCATCGCCGGTTGCTTTGAACGCGGTGGCTGCGGAGCTGGAGGATCTGGAATTTGAGCAGCCGGGAGTTGTCGAGCCATCGCCGGTTGCTTTGAACGTGGTGGAGCGACTGCCGGAGTTGGATGCGTCGGGGCGTCAAGGTCAACACCAAATCTGGTGGCCAGGACGGCCAGTCCACCTGTATACCCCTGACCGACGGCCCGAAATTTCCACTGGTCTTTGTACCGATACAATTCGCCCAGGACAACCGCTGTTTCACTTGTGAGTTGATTGGTCAATTCATACTGGCCGAGAAGTGTTCCAGTCTGATTGGTCAAAAAAATGCGAATCCCTTTCACCTGACCAAAAGATTGCCGGCGAGTATTCGCTTCGTAAATCGTCAGGCAAAAAGCCAGCTTTGAAATTGAAGTCGGGATTTTGTTGAGCAGGGTCTGGAATCCAATCGCGGCGCCTCGGGGGAGAGCCGAATCACCTTCGGTCAATAAAAAGACCGATTTGGCCAGATCTTTGTTCTGGTTATAGAAAATGAAATCGGCATCTGAGCGGACTTTTCCGTCTGGTTTGAGGAGAAAACAACTGACGTCAAGTTCAACCGGCACCCGGCCAGTCGTTGACGGGTGCCAGGTTATTCCAATCATTACAGTGGGAGAACGTTCATCAGACGGTTCCAAAAGAAAATTACCTCCCTGGGTTAATGCAATCACACCGGGTGCCTCCATCGTTCAAAGTTATTGGCAGGTGGTGCTGAAAAAGGATGGAACCCGGGGTTTGATCTATTCCGCCTCCATCAATTCGCACACAGAGCCTGAATTCAAAAGTACCACAGGCCACCTCCAGGATTGAATATTCCGGTGCCTGAAAAAAATCGCCAGGTACCTTGTGATATCATTGAAAGCTGAGGGCACTGAGGTCAGGAGTCTGCAAAATACAATTTTCAATAATGCAGCTATAGCGTTTCAGGTGCGACACGAAGTCGCACCTGAAAGTCTATAGATTCCAAAATGATATGAGAACCACACACCTTACGGCTCAGAAAGGAACCAGTTCACATGAAACGTGAAGAACTCCGCCAATGGCTCGAAGTCTGCTGGGGAACGGAACTCTTTGAGAAATTCCTGTCCGCCTACAACCGTGAAAATCGCCGATTGAACTGCCTTTCTTACTGGCAAGAGCAATTGTTACAACAGTTTGAAGCTGAAACCAGTTTTCACCTTGACCAGTTTGGCCTGACCCACGACGAGATTTTTGGAATTTGCCCGGTTCATCGGTGTGAACTAGAGGCCGATGAAGTTCCGATCCGGTATGGACTGTTGAACCGCACCCCAACGATGGTTGAGTTGAACCAGCAATTTCCCTTTGCCAATACTTATGTTTCAGGAGGTTGTGAAATCCAGGATGAATATCAAGCCGCTGTCGTGTATTGTGCTCGGTGTCGAGACGGATTGCTGAAGGCTCAACCACCCATTCAGCCGAAAAAATCGCACCCTGCCAGGAAACGGTAACGCTGTCCTCCTGAATAAAAACCTGTTTTCCTCAACCCTGAACTTGAAAGAACCCTATGAATCATCTGGTTTTGCTTGGCGACTCAATTTTAGACAACGGGGCCTGGGCTTATAACGGGCCTGAAATGTGTGTGCATTTGCGCGAGCTGGTTGCTGAGGACTGGCAGGTTACACTCCTGGCAGTTGATGGACACACCACCCAGGATGTCGTCAGGCAACTGGAACTGGTGCCGCCTACAGCCAGTTTTCTGGTCATAAGTGCTGGCGGAAATAATGCGCTGAGGTGCTTACCCGTCCTGATGGAACCTGTCACGACCACGGCTGAAGCAATGGAGAAACTGTATCAAGTCATGGAAGAATTTGAGGTTGACTACCTTGAGATGCTCACAGCCGCCCAATCTTTCACGTGCCCGATGGCGATCTGCACCATCTATAACCCACGGTTTCCTGACCCAAAGTGGCAACAGGCGGTGCTGGCCACGCTGGCGTTGTTTAATGACTGCATTGTCCGGTGTGCCGTTCGAATGAACATTCCGGTGATTGATCTGCGAATGGTGTGTACCGAAGAAACCGATTTTACCAACGCAATTGAACCTTCGGCCCAGGGCGGACGCAAAATCGCCTTCGCGATTGCCACCATGCTCCGAAACGTTAGTTTTCACGCCAATAAATCTGAAATCTTCGGGGTTGAATCAAACCCAGGTAAATGATTGAAATCAAAATATAAGATTGCGGTTTTATACTCAGTTTCGTAGTATTTGTCCTCATTCAAATTGAAATCATTTTTTCAGAACCATCGAATGGGTTCAAGCCATTCAAAACTCAATGCTCCGTTTATGCGGATGCTTTGCGGTCACCGTTTTTTTGAAAAAGTGACTGTATCCACAATGGCAATGTTTTTTGCCTGGTCATCGAATTGCCAAAGGAGTCCACTATGCGTCCCTGGTATTGTGCTTGTCTCACTCTGATCACACTCGTGGCTGTATGGATTGGGAGTTTCGGTGCCACAGATTCTTCCACGTTCCAACCAGCCTTTCCACATTCCGGGACCAGGCAACTCGTAATCTCCCAGACACAGGACAATCACTTTTCCATAGTACAGACCTGTGATCAAGTTCCCTGGCAACCTGAAAAAGCATCCCTGACGACAATTCCGCCTGGCTTCACCAGCACACCAGGGGTTTGTTTTTCTCAAGCCCAACCTGTTAGAGAGAGCGTTCCGCCGCCGCTGGCCCCTGTTTCGCTTGAAGCGATATCGAAAGCAGATCCCAGTTTGTATAGTGCAACGCCGGAAAATGAATCCTATCCTGGGTCTCATTCCACCAGCAGTGATGGTCGGTATGTTGTCTTTCTCAGCAATGGAAGAAATGTGGTTGATGGACAAATTGATACCAATGAAGGATATGACATATTTGTTTTTGACCGGCTAACCCAAACCACCCGACTCGTGAGCGGTGCCGAAAATTCAACCACTCAAACCGGAAATAACCCATCCCGTACAGCAACCATCAGTGCCGATGGACGATTTATTGTATTCACCAGTACTGCCACGAACCTGGTGTTGGAACAGGTTGACACTAACGCTGAGCGTGATGTTTTCGTGTTTGATCAGATTGAAGGGACAACCCGGTTGATCAGCCGGGTTCCGGGTTCAACCACACAGGCCGGAAACCTGGCATCTTTCTCTCCAGTGATCAGTGCCGATGGTCGGTTTATTGCCTTTGCCAGCGCGGCAACCAATCTGGTACCAGGTCAGATTGATACCAAAACCTTGAGTGATATTTTTGTGTTTGATCAGGTGGAAGGAGCAACCCGGCTGGTGAGCCGGGTTCCCGGGTCGCCCACACGGGTCGCCAATTCGAGTTCCTTCTCTCCGGTGATCAATGCGGATGGGCGGTTTATTGCCTTTGAAAGCTTTGCCAGCAATCTGGTACCCAATCAGGTTGACTACGCATATACAGATATTTTTGTCTTTGATCAGGTTGAGGGAACAACCTGTCTGGTGAGCGGATATGAAAGTTCACCAAACCAGGCGGGAGATAACCATTCCCAATCTCCTTTGATCAGCGCCGATGGAAGATATATTGCTTTTCAAAGCTATGCCAGGAGATTAATCGAAAACCTGGTTGACCCAAGCGGATATGTTGATGTTTTTGTCTTTGATCAAATTGAAGGAACAACACGTCTGGTGAGCGGGATTGAAGGTTCACCGACACAGTTGATTGATACGGGATCATATCTTGAAGCCATGAGCCCAGATGGACGATTCATTACTTTTCAAAGCTATAGTCAGCAACTGGTAGCCGGATTGAATGAGGAGCCACGATATAGCGAGGACATCTTTGTATTTGACCGGGAGGAAGGGAAAACCCAGCTTGTCAGTCGAGCTGGAGGCTCACCAACCCAAACCGGGAACAAGCCTTCCGAGGGTTCAATGTTTAGCTCAGATGGCCGATTTATACTATTTTCAAGCCTGGCCACTGATCTGGTAGAAGATCAGATTGCAGTATCAAGCCGGAATGTTTTTCTCTTTGATCGTGTAGAAGGAATCACACGACTCATAAGCAGGAGTGGCGGTTCGGCAACCAGGAGCGCCAATGGTGGTTCATACCTGGCTTCGATCAGTGAAAATAACAGGTTCATTACTTTTTCAAGTAGTGGAAATGACTTTGTACCGAACGATTTCAACAACAATTTTGATGTTTTTGTATATGATCAAAGCCAAAATAGAACTGAACTGGTTTCAAGACGGGCACCGGGTTTACCATCATTGACCCCGAACTGGGGAAGTGAAACTTCCTCACATAACTCGGTGAGTCAGGATGGTCGGTATATGGTTTTTATCAGTAGCGGATTAAACCTTGTACCTGGACAGGTTGATTCAAATGATGAGGACGATGTGTTTTTGTATGATCGGGTGGCTGGCACCACCCGGCTGGTGAGTGGCGTGGCGGGTTCACCCACTCACACGGGAAAGAGTCTTTCTACCGTGGCTGTCATCAGTGGAAATGGTCGGTATGTGGCTTTTGTCAGCAGCGCCACCAATCTGGTAACCGGACAGGTTGACTCAGGGTTTTATGATGACATTTTTGTATTTGACCAGGTAGAGGGAACAACACGGCTGGTAACCGGGGTTCGTGGCTCACTGACCAGAACCGCACGTCACGGCGGAAAGTCCCCTGCCATCAGCCATGATGGCCGGTTCATCGCTTTTGAAAGTTATGCCCAAAATTTGGTTGTTGGTCAGGTTGACGAGCAGTATTCCGACATTTTTGTGTTTGATCAGGTGACAGGCACGACCCGGCTTGTAAGTGGAGTTCAAGGATCAGCCACCAGAACGGCAGATTTTTATTCCCAGTCCCCGAAAATCAGTGCGGATGGCCGATTCATTGTTTTTGAAAGCTCTGCCCGGAACCTGGTAAATGGACAAATTGATTCGGACTACTCACCTGATATTTTTGTGTTTGATCAGGTGGCAGGCACAACCCGGCTGGTCAGCGGGATTGAGGGTTCAGCATTGAAGGCGGGAAATGGGTGCGAGTTCCCTTCAATGAGTGCGGATGGCCGATTTATTGCCTTTTCAAGTTACGCTCAACATCTGGTGGCCGGGCAGGTAGATCAAGACGGCACACCTGACATTTTTGTGTTTGATCAGGTGACAGGAACAACCCGGCTGGTCAGCGGTGTTGATGGTTCGCCAACCCAAACAGGAGACGGGAGTTCAAGATATCCGGTTATGAGCGCAGATGGCCGCTCTATTGTCTTTGGAAGTGATTCAACCAATCTAGTCACCGGGCAGGTTGATCCAAACCGGAACTTCAGCAACACTGATCTTTTTGTGTTTGATCGAGTGGGTGAGCACACACGACTGGTAAGTGGGATCAACGCCTCTGCAACCCACACACCAAATAATTATACTTCTTCCTGGAAAATCAGTGCCGATGGCCGGTTTATTGCCTTTTCAAACTTTGCCACCAACCTGATTGATGGACAGGTTGATCAGCAAAAAACCTCTGACATTTTTGTATTTGACCAGTTGGAAACAACGATCCGACTGGTGAGCCGGGCTGAAGGGTCAGAAACCAGGACCGGAAACCTGGAGTCCACGTTTCCGGTGATCAGTGCAGATGGCCGATTTATTGCCTTTGAAAGTGGGGCATCCGATCTGGTAGCCGGGGATTTCAACACCACTCAGGATGTATTTTTGGGAATGATAAGTGGGTGTCAGGCAACAACGGGAATGGATCAAGAGGTCTGTCTCGGGACATCCACTACCGATTTGGATGGAAACATTCCGCCACCTGGCGCGTCGGGCATCTGGTCGGCAACTCCATCAGTCGGAGCATTCTCACCGGATGCCAGTGTCCCACATGCAACCTATACGCCTCCCCCAGGATTTACCGGGGAAGTCTTTTTAACCTGGACCATTACGGGTGGAAGCTGTGATACACCCTCCTCCAAAAAGCTGAAAGTCCAGGTGTTTCCCCGCCCAACCGTTGAGGCTGGGCTGGACCAAACGGTGTGTGCGGAAAACCCGGTAGTCAGGCTCAATGCCCAAATCGGAGGGAGTGCCACCCGCGGGCTCTGGGTTGGTGGTGCAGGCGAGTTCCGCCCAGACCAAACCAGCCCAACTGCGGTTTATACACCGACCAGGGATGAAATCAGGATTGGAACCCTTGCCCTGACCTTTCTCACCGATGACCCCCCTGGCCCCTGTGAGGCAGTCAGTGACACAGTCACGGTTTTCATCCAGCCATCGGCTATGGTGAATGCCGGGCCGGACAAAATCATCGTTGAAGGGGATGTGGTACCTCTGGTCGGGACATTTGGGGGGAGTGCGACCAGTGTTCTCTGGAGCGGAGGGAGCGGGGCATTTTCTCCAGATCCAACCAGTCCAATTGCAATTTACACGCCATCAGCGGCTGAACTTTCAGCCGGCACCGTCACCTTAACACTGAGCACCAACGACCCACCCGGCCCCTGTTCAGCAGTTTTCGACACCGTGACAATCAAACTGGTCAGACGGTCTGGAAGTAATGCCATTGAGGGGTCAGGGTACCAGGGTCAAAAAGCAGAGAAATACACTTTTCTCAAGAGTTTATACCATTTTGGAATGAAGTGGTCGTATTAGAAAACAGTCAAGTCATTCAGTCAAATGAACTTAGTGAACTACTGACTACTGGCTACTGACTACAAACTGGTATTAACTTCTCAGTACGAGGACGAATTCATGGCCAGATGGTGTCTGCTGAATTGATCTTCAACTATAACCAGACCTTGAGTCTCATCAAAATTTCTCGTTATTGGGCTTTGATCACAACCACATCCGTTTGCCCACGGCCAAAGATTTCGGGAGCGTACATTTCTTCGGCTTTGGCTGGCGGCACGATAAACCGGCCCGGGGTGGTTGCCAGAGTCAAATATGTATACTGATAGGTTCCTCGCCCAAGCAACCTGGAAAAGGCTTCGGCACGATCATTTCTGAGGCTTTGAAACTCAGACCATTGATGCACAAACCTCTTTGTAACTTCCAGAGATGAGGAATGCTGCGTTGTCTCAAAAACCGGGTTGAGCATTTCCATTCCAGCGGCGAGCGGAGACACCAGCGCGACATGATAGCGTCGGAACGGCAACTGCATCGTGACCACGACCCGTACCCTGGCGCCTGCCCGGATGTGCCATTCAGAGTCTGAAACCTGCTGTACATCCGATGGATCATCAACGGCTTCGTAATCTCGGGTCACGTTAAGCCCGGCGTCATACGGTTTAAAGTCCAGGTCCGTTGGCACGTAATTCATCCCAACCCGGTAGTACAACCGCCCCGTTCCCTCGTTGCTCAGGGTGACAGGTTGAGGTCCCTGATTGGCTACAATCCAGTTCATGGGCACGTCGAGCCGGTGCTGGTCGGTCGTCCGGCCTGTGTATTGGGTTTCACCGGCAAAGGCTGAACCGATCCAGGTCCGGGCGATAAAATCCGGTGTCTCTTTGTGAACCTCTCGGCCATAGATGGCCGAGCTTCTGGGTGGGATCATCCAACTCACACTGGTTGATCTTGAGCAGTTCGCGCTTCTTCCTGACTGCCTCCAGTCAGGGTTGCGGGCTGCGCCGATTGGCCTTCCTTTCGGCGTCTGATACTCCCTCGACGCGCACTCCCCCGCGTCCCGGCGGGTGATGACGGCGGACTCGCACCCGCCGATTTGGTCTTCAAGGC
>CAZXCE010000273.1:0-10529 GCA_964639175.1 uncultured Clostridia bacterium | reverse complement strand
TGAAAAGATGGATTTGCCGCATTTTCAGGGCAGGGCAGTGTAGCAAACAGTTGGAATTCTTGCCCACACTTTTTTGGTTTTGATCCTCTTTTCAGATTTTTCATCTCATTTGAGCACAAGGTTAAATGGTTGGAGGAACTGAAGTTCCTTGAGCCCGTAGCCCTCAGCGCGTAGTTGTTACAATGTCCATTGATTATCCTTCTCCGCTCTATCAGCGTCTCCGATGGCGCATTCTGGGAGCGTTGCCTCCCGCAACCCGACGCATACTGGTCCAGTGCAGTCCATGGCGTGAGGGAATTGTGCGATTTAAAGAGACTGAGATCCAGCAGTTCCAAAAGTACCAGTCAATCTTTGTTCATATCCCGAAGACGTCGGGTATTTCGGTATCAAAGAGCCTTTTTAACTGTACTTCTCCACATATGCCGATGATTGACTACGAAGCCATCTTCAGCCAGCCAGAGCTTGACCGGATGTTTAAATTTGCGTTTGTCCGCAACCCCTGGGATCGTGCTGTTTCAACCTATAGTTTCCTGGCTGGACGCACCGGCATTGAGCGCGACATCGCCTGGGCCGACCGGGTACTGGCAAACTACGCCGGGTTCGACGATTTTATCCAGCGGTGGCTGAATCGAAGAAATATCTATTCGTGGGGTTTGTTCTTTCCACAATTCTTTTTTGTCTGTAACTCTCAACCGGAGGTTCGAGTTGATTTTCTGGGGCGATTTGAAAATCTGAATTCCGATTTTGAGTACATCAAGCACCGCCTGGGGATTTCAGCCGAACTGCTTCATCTCAACCAATCGAAGTCCCGAACTGACTACCGCGATTATTACACTGAGAAAACCAGACGGATTGTCGCTGACGTCTATCGCGAAGATGTCGCGCTTTTCGGCTATCAATTTTGAACTTTTGTTCAAGATATAAACCACTCAGCTCATTGAACGACAAAGCCTTGTCGTTTTACGTATTCAGAGGTCTTCGATCAGGCCCGCTTCTTCGAGTTGCGGCAGAACCAGTTCAGCCAGTCTGGCAATATTGCGTGCGTCGTCAATCCCACGGTGGTGAGTTCCTTTGAGCGTGAGCCCCGCATGAGCCAGGGCTTTGGCCATTCCACAGGGGCGGATTCCAAACACTTGGGCAAACTCTTTTTTGAGATTGACGTGTCGCTCGAACGTTTCTGGGAAGGTCACCTGGTGACGCTGGCAGTCAGTGCGAAATTGACCCAGGTCATAGGCGCCCCACGAACAAAGCACAAACGGCTCTGGTCCAATCCAGTCGAGAAAATCGGCAAAAACCGTTGGAAACGTTTCTGCCGCATCAACCTCCGCCTGAGTAATGGAGGTAAGTTGGGTGCAAAAGTCGCTGAGGGTTGGTTCGACAATCGGACGCACAAATCGCCCGAATTCATCCGTATCAGGCCCCATCGCCGAAGCCAGGTGAACCGCCCCAATTTCAATGATTTCCATCCGGTCGGGTCGGCGGGTGTTTTCCCAGCAAGTGGCCTCAAGATCAACAATCACATAGCGCATGGGGATTTTTTCTTTTCTAATAGAATCAACCAATGGTGAAAACCATTATGCCGTTTCATCTTCGAAGATCAGCCGTTTTTCGCTGCATCCAGTACATTGGACAGCAAGTGCAAACCAACTGGTGTCATTGACGTCGTGTGAATCAGATGGGTACTCAAACCCTACGGCAACGCGAAAAACAGTGTGGTTGCAGGCCGGGCAGGCATAAGGATCTCTAAAATATGGCTCTAGCCTGGGATTATCACGCCAGGCAAAAATACTGGCTGGGTGTTGGCGTGGAATGTAGATCAGAAACCGCTCAGTTCGATTGATTGGCTGAACTGCTATGGAAGGAACAGTGAGTGGTGAAGAAGGTCCCGACACAGGCAGGTACACCTGAAAATGACTGGTCGCCTCAAACACAATATCAGCAACAACATAATCAGGTTCTCCGTGACCACACCATTTTCCATCTGAAAGCTGGCTTGAGGGACCGTGCAGGTCTGGAACCGCTGACGTCTTTTCAAGGTAGGTGGGAATTCGCATCATACGGTCCTTATTCAAGGGCGACATCGGTTTTGATGCCAGTTCCCATCCAGGTTCTGGCGCCTGATTGCATTTCTTCCCTACTACCTGGACAGGCGTGTTTGGCAAATAAGTGTGATCACTCTATTGTTCCTAATCCTGATATCTTCAGCAAAAAACGGCAGGAATCCAGAAAGCTTTGTTCTTCTGGTTGAAACCGGGCCACCACATGGTGATGGTTCTCTTTATATCCTTCCAGTAGAAAGAATGTTGCCGTATTTTTTGGCTTTGTTTCCATTGAAGACATTGACCAGAAATGAGCTTGTTGAAGTAACATTTGAAAATGTTCCCATTCCTGTTCTGTCAGCAACCGGGTCTGATTACGTTCCAAATCCTTGGCCCCATGCTGTGGAATTCCAACGCTATACAGCTTGAGTACTGTGATGTATTTTTGGGTTCCTTGCCGCCAGATGCGAACGGTAGCAGGTGGCTTCGCTGACGGAAGGATCAAAACCCGGTAAATTTCTTCTTTGTTCTTCTGGCATTCCAGTGGTCCTTCCATCATTGCTCCGTAGAATTCAGCCAGCGACAGGTTTTTCACCTCATCCTGGTCCAAAACACCCTGAGGGAAGTACCTGTCACTGGTACAGGGCTTTGATGGCCGTGACTGCTCAGGTGACTTTGATGGCATTGACTGTCTATATGACGATGCAAGAGTAATGCCCATCAAGAATGTGAGCATTGCCATTGCGACTTTGAGTGCCGGGTGTTTCATATTCTGCCGCCTTTCAGTTGAAATTATTTCTTCTCTTCCTATTCATTATCCCAGTCAGCTTTCCTCTCACGTGTCGGTAGGTGGTTTGCGTCCTGACATGGTTATCCGAGCTGCAGCCTTTCAAGATGCGAACGCCAGTTCTCAGAACCACTCGTCCCACCAGGGGGCAATCAAAAATTGACACATGAAGGCGTCAGCCAGCCCTTTATTTTTGAGCCCAGATTCGTTCGAATCTTGTGTTGTTTGAGTGAGTTATAATAACTCGCTTTTTAACGATATTCCCAGGCCCAGGGCATTTTGGTGTTTCCAAGAATTGCTTGAGCCAGTTCCGGATAAATCCGTTCAGCCCGGACATCATTGGCCAGCATAACGACACAGCGTTGCTTGTGCTCAAGGCCAATGACCATATTGCCGGTCCAGTCGTTGTGGCCGCCCTTGAACCATGCCGGCCCGGTCGTATCCCGGAACGTCACCAGTCCCAGCCCGGCGGCAAGCCCGATCTCGGCGTTTCGCGGGTTGGTCTCTGTTCTCAGGGTCGGGAATTGATGTGCCGAGGTGATTGGCACCTGAGGGCGAATCAGTTCCGCCCGCGCTGCCGCACTGAGGCCCTCTCCACGCATAATCCCCGCCCACAGCCGAGCCTGGTCGGCAATGGTTGTATCCATTGAACCAGCGGCACTGACGGAACTGCGTTCGTCGTGCGGCTCCATTTTGCCGTCGAGTCCATACCCATCAGCGAGATTTTTGGCAAAGTCAGGCCGCCACGTCATACTGGTGTTGGTCATGCCAAACCGGTCAAACACACGGCGCTGCATTTCCTTCCCGACATCCAGTCCAAGTCCTTGCTCAAGCATAAGTTGCAGAATATAAAATCCTTCGCCGGAGTACCCATAACGGCTGCCCGGAGCGTGATGAAAGCGCAACTTCTGGTCGTCTTCAAGCCACCGGAAGTTAGCAAACCCGGACGTGTGGGTCAGCAAAATCCGTGGTGTCAGTGCCCGCCAGCGTTCATCTCCGGCCAGATCGGTGAATTCTTCATACTCGGGCAATGGTCGGGGCAGGAGTTTGGTGATGGGAGTGTCGAGCGTGAGCCGTCCTTCATCTACAAGCTGTAATAGCATATAGGCAAAGGCTGTTTTCGTCAGTGATGCGCCATACATAACGGTATCAGTTGTGAGCGGGAGGTTTCGTTCGACATTCCGGCTTCCATAGGTGGCGACATAGACAACGTTGCCGCCTTCGATGATCGCCAGAGCCAAACCCTGAACATGCTCACGCTGCATCAACCGTCGGGCTTCGGCGTCAATGGCTTTTGTGTCAGGCATAACCTGTTTTTTTGGAGAAATTGCACAACCAGCAAGTGCCAAAAAGAGAAGCAACGATATGGCCAATTTCATGTAGGGTATGTTCCTGATGATAGATAAGGGGTTGGTACCGTAATCAGGTTTTTGTATCAGTTTGGTATCAACAGGTCAATCAAATCTAAATTTTTCAACTATTTGGCAAGTTGCGAATATGACCTGCCATTGATTTCTGACGTTACCTGCTCAATAGCACTCAAATCACTGCTCAATAGATACAATTCGATGCATTTTCGAAGGCCGCACAATTTGAACACATACCCGATCACCTTCCCTGATAACATTCAGACACCCCATTGCACGCCGTGTGACCACAGCCTGTATTTCCTGACCGTCATCAAGTTTTACTTTCACCTGAGCGGTGCCGGGTACGCGTGAGACAATGACACCAGCAACCTCGATGGTGGATACGGCAGTCTGTGAGCAGTTCACTGTGGGCATGGTTTGGCTTCTCTCACCGACATACAATGATGAAGAGCTGTGTAAACATCTTTAAATGCTTCGCAAAAGCGGGTGGCCGGTATTGTCAGCCATGCTTCACGGACAACCGGGTTTGGGTGCAATGTGTCAGCATACCCAAAGCGATTTTCGTAGGGCATTTGTTCAAGTAACTGGTTGTATTCGCTCAGGTTCAGGTGTTCAAGAAATGAATCCCAAAGCCGTTCGAAAACCTGGAGTTGCTGCACGAGAACTGGGTCAAGTCTGATGCCATGTGCGGAAAGATCAACTACCAGTTGTTGGAGATCAACCTCGCTTCCGTTGAGTGGTGCCGCACAGCCACACCTTTGACGGTAAAGGGTTCGGAGCGTATGTTGCAGAGAGGCGTACGCGTAGATGAGTCGCGTTGTCAGATCAGGGGCTTCCAAAACCTCTGTTGGCAGCATTAACCCGAGATGATTCATAGACTAAACCATAAAATAAGCCTGGAAAAACAACAGGTTAGGAGAGTGGTGATTTCTCCACCGTTGCCAGCGTCAGGAAGAGTTTCAAGGGTTGGTAGGAAAAGAGGCTGTTACCCATTTGGGCCTGGTCACTGCTTATCCTTCTTGTGCCTTGAATTCTTTCCATGCGGCTTTGAACGCTTCAGTTGGTTCAGGTGGATGAACCAATGCCTCGTAAAACAAGTCCCAGTCTTCCTGGTGCAAAGTGATTTCCGGCATCTGGTGAGGTAGTGGTTCAAGGGGATTGGGTTCATTGCATTGGGCGGAAGCACGGCCTTCCTGAAAAACTTCCATTGTTTCCATCCGTTCGGCTTTTTCCACTAATTTTTGAAAACTATCCACGTCCAAAAGCACAATCTTTGCTTTACCGTTCATGGTCAATATTTCTGGCGATCAGAAATCTGATTTCGATCTCACGGCGAAGGTTCCTCCCTTCGTTCAATGAGTCGCTTGTAAAAGAAGGCCCCGATTTCTTTTTCATAGTCTGATTGTCCTGCCATTGCTTCCTGGGCGAGTTCAAGCGCGAAATTTGGGTCAACGTCTTCGCAGAAACTCAGCAATCCGGTACACATTTCAAAGCCTGGTTGAAGCCGAAGTCTATCGAGATATTCCTGAATTCTGTTTTTTAACCAGTCTTTGGGAAGACATAAAAGGAGTTCGGCGGCCCGCGATCTTCCGGTTGGGCGTTTGTCATCGAATTCAATCGCCAGCGGGAAAAGGTCATCAAAGAGGAATTTCAGTTCTTCTGGAGCAACCAGGGCGGCGGTTTCTACGGCCACAGACCGCTGTTTAGAATCAGCCAACCCACGACGAACCAACTGGATGATTTGGCTGTCTTCATCAGGTAAAGCCATTGTTTCAAGATTGATATGGGCAAATAGTTCGCTTCGGGCTGTGCGATACAGGTCAAAGGCTTCACAGTAACGGTTCCAAAGCCAAAGATCTTTTTCGGTGAGTTGTTCTGGCATAAATGATGTGCTTGTTTGTTGGGCTATACCAGGAAAAAGTTCAGATCACGATGTGGTTTTCTATTCAATCACCACTACCTTCCTCAATTTGAGCCAGTGTCAGCCAGTGAACCATCTGTCGGGTGACTGCCGGGCAGCCCAGCAACTTCAGATGGTTGGTATGGTACACAATAAATTGCGCCTCTTTGGCAAATGCCAGGGTTCGTTGTGGGTCTGTGTGGTGGCCGAGTGCGCTATGGAGCGGTACCAGCCCATCACCAATCAGGCGGTCCGCCAGCTTGCTCCGTTTGGCGGCAATGGTTGCGGCGACGGCGAAGCACCGCACGCCTTCAGGCAAGGGCACAATCTGACGGGAATCAGGTTTGCGGTGAAATCGGTCGTGGCCTTGCCAGTCTTCATCCACAACGTGCCCATAGCGCAAATCAGTAATCCCGGCACTTCGCAACTGGCCCAGCCGGGCAAACGGTCGAGTGTAGCGTGTGCTTCCCAAAATGACGTCTACCCAGTTGCCGGCTCGCTCCAGCGGGGCGCCATGGTGCGGAGTCCCCAGAAACACAATGTTTTTCAGATGATTCGGCCAGTTCAGATTTTCTTGTCTGGCATAGTGAACCGCGCTCCGGATAAGCAACCCGCCCATACTGAAGCCCACCACCGTGAGTTCTTCAATTGGGGTTGGCCAGTGGGCGAGCAGTTGTTCTAACTGGGCTGACAGCTCGCGTCCATTTTGTGAGGTATGTAATCCCGAGTTGTAGCGCAGGTAAACTGGCGTGTATCCAAGCGCCGCCGCCAGGATGTTACCCGGATTGACCCCGTGCCCTCTGGGGTGGTGGCCCCATCGCTGTTCGTTAATGCACAGACCGTGAATCAGGAGCAATATTTTACCGTTCGCTTTGGGCATTGACGGCATCTCATTCCAGTTCAACACTTTGTCCTCATATCGCATCGTCATCGGGATCGCGAACGGGCTCGCACTTTCAACCAGTCTGTCCCCCATCACGCCATTGAGGGCGGCAAGTACTGCTTCGCGCTGGGGCGTTCCAGGCTTGTCATCTTCCGGGGTTTCAAGGATTGGCTGAAGGCTCGCCAGGGCCTTATCCACACTTTTGCCGACCAGATTGGTGACACCGTGAATGCTCTTGTAAATCAGGCCGGTGAACCCACGGGTCTTCCCATGTTCTTTGCCGCCAGGAAAGCCCATCGTGCTGAGCACAGACTGGTGAACTCCTTCGGTAATGCGGGTGACGCTGGTGGTGGCCTGGGTTGCCAGTTGGGCAAGCCCTCGGACGTCTGACGGACGCAGGTGTTTGAGCGGGTTTTTGGAGACTGGAGTAGCCATATATAATTGGACTCCATAGATCAATTTTGGGGAAACGGAAGGGATTTCATCATCCCTGAATGATGGGCTTGATTCAATAGGGAATCCCTGACTCACCAACCAGCATTTACAACTGCATTACTCGCTGGTCAAACGCATATTGCTCCAAATATTCAAGCCCTTTCTTGGAAATCTGGATACCCCATTCGGGCTTACTTTTCTTTCCTTCATAATCACGACTGACCAGAACTTTGTTTTCAGAAGGCCAGGCAGTTGAAGGAATTAAATAAAGTTGTGGCAATGCTCCGTTGAAAAACACTGCAATAACTGCAAACAGATTATTTCGTGGAGAGAATTTATCTTTTGTAAAGAAAATATATCCAAATCCTCTCACGGATTTGACCTGGATATCATAATAGCAATCGTGGTTTTTGCGAATCACAAAATCAATTCCTCGGTCGTCAACCTCAGAAGAATAAACATCATAACCGTGCAGCACAAACTGCATTTTGGCAAAGTATTCAGCATATTTGCCAAGTTGAAGATGATTTATTCGTGACCAATCAAATTTTTCCATCTATGCACCTGTATGTTGGCAAACGCACAAAATTTTAACCCTTCAAGTTTCTTGTGAAGCCCCAGCCCAAGTATTGTCCGCTATCCGTCCAGGCAAAACCTGGCTGAATCATCGTGATTATCCCGAAACACATCAACGAATCGCCCTGATTCACGCACCTCATTCAGGTACTTTTGGAGTAAATTCATAGTTTTTTCGGAGACTGTTTGGAAATTTGGGTTCAATCAAACTTGGAATCCAGTTTGTTCTCTTGTTCCATAGTGACAACTGAATTTAGCCGTTTCGGTGGAACGAAGATTATTCAGTGAGCCCAATAAATTTCCAAACGGTCTTTTAGATTTCTTAAGAACCCCCGCGCATTTTTTGCTCGATAGACCGAAGAACATTTTGGAGTTCTCGTTCCTTTAGTTCTGGATCAATATCTTGAATATATTCAATCGCGGAAAAATCATCTCCGCGTTTTCTATTTTGGGGTGGTTCAAGCGCTTCAATAAGTAAAGCTTCAAGTGTTGCAACAAGACTGGGAAGGGATGTATTGAAAAGAACTTCTTTGAGCTTTCCTTCTTGAGTTACATCAAGTAACCCAAACCAAGAAAATCGGTTCCAACGACTGCCCAGACGATCAATCGTGTGCTCATAAATCCGCTTACCCAAAGGACGATCAATAGATCGGCCAACATAAACTACTGTATGGTGGTCGTAAAGAATATAAATGCCTTTTTGTTTACCAAAATCCACTGCCTTAGAGAGAGCTTGCTGCTTTCCGTACATTTTTGGATCGTTGCGCCATACAACAAGATCACGTTGCCAATACATGCCAAAAGAGCGAATGATCGAATCTGATATATCTTCATCTGATTCCGTTTGGGGGGATTTTTTCTGTTTAGAAATTGGTGGTAGTGGCAGGCTTGGTATCGCCGATTTATCCTTCAATGTAAAGATTCCTTTGCCCACGCGGATAAATGGAGATCTTTCACCTTCATGTTTTATCGATGCTGTCAGTTGTGAATTCACCGATGCTGCAGGAGTTGCACCGTCAGTCTCATAATAACCACGAGCTAGTATCTGTTCCGAGATTTCTGTGTAATGCAAAGGTGTATCTGACTCAGCCAGCACTCGCTTTATAGCTTCCTTCCAAGATTTCTCCACTGGTGCCTCCAAATTAATCAAACTAATCATCTTGTTTGGTGAATTTAACTCAATCTCTTTTTCAGAGATTAACTCAAAATACCGCATCAAGGCGCCAGAATCAAACAAAGGTGTTTTAAGTGATTAAATTCAGTGTTTTGATACAGTTTTAATGCACTTCCAGTCTGACCTGTCAGTTGAGTCTTACTGACAGGTCAGGCTTTCCATCGAACATTTGTGAGGGTTGGAAAAAGCTGCGGGTCGTCTTGGGGAGGGAAGGGGGTTGAATACGTGTCAGTCTTTTATTCAACCCGCTTCAACAGCAGCCCGGCATTGGTGCCGCCAAAGCCCGAGGAATTGGACATGGCGTAGGTAATTTTCGCTGGACGTGGCCGATTGGGCACATAGTCCAGGTCGCATTCCGGGTCGGGTGTGTCGTAGTTGATCGTTGGTGGCAGGATTTGCCGTTCGACCGCGAGCGCCGTGTAGCAGGCTTCGATGCCGCCCGCCGCCCCCAGTGCGTGTCCGGTCATTGATTTGGTCGAACTCACCGCCAGTTTGTACGAGTGATCGCCAAAAACGCGCTTGATGGCCAGCGTTTCAAACTTGTCATTGTATGGCGTAGACGTTCCGTGGGCGTTGATGTAATCCACCACTTCGGGTTCAACCTGGGCATCACGCAGCACATTGCGGATCATCCGGTACACGCCGTCTCCGTTCGGGGCTGGTGTCGTGATGTGGTGGGCGTCAGCGCTCATGCCGTAGCCGACCACTTCGGCATAAATTTTGGCACCACGAGCCCGCGCATGCTCATATTCTTCAATCACCATAATCCCGGCACCCTCGCCGAGCACAAACCCATCGCGATTGAGGTCAAAGGGACGTGACGCACCTTTTGGATTATCGTTGTTGGTTGACATGGCTTTGGCGGCGCTAAACCCGCCAACCCCCATGGGGGTGATTGCACCTTCAGACCCGCCGCACACCATCACATCGGCGTCTCCGTCCTGGATCAGTCGGAAAGACTCGCCAATCGCGTGAACCCCCGCTGCACAGGCGGTTGCGGTTGCCGAACTTGGGCCCTTTAAGCCGTGCCGGATTGAAACATAGCCGTCAGCCATATTCACCAGATAGGAAATCATAAAATATGGCGAAATATGACGCGGTCCTTCTTTCATCAACCGGGAGTGTTCGCGTTCGATGATTCCAAAGCCACCGATCCCGCTGCTGATATAGACCCCGATGCGTTCTGCATTTTCTGGCGTTACCTGCAGACCGGAATCTGCCAGGGCTTCTTCAGAGGCCGCCACGGCATAGTGAATATAGGGCGCCGTGCGTCGTTGTTCGCGATGATCAAAGTATTTCGAAAGGTCAAAATTTTTGACTTCAACTGCAAACCGAACCGGGTACCCTGAAGCATCAAAATGCGTG
>CAZXCE010000272.1:0-10605 GCA_964639175.1 uncultured Clostridia bacterium | reverse complement strand
GGGTGGGTTTTCAAACCCTGAACCCTGAACCCCGAACCCCTATGAACACCATTCTCGAAATCGCCCCGGAAAACGACGTGATTGACATTCAAATACCTGTCGAACAATCAGAGGTTGTCATTCAATTGTGTGATTTGCAAAAAAGGTATGGCCAGCTTCAGGCCGTGCGCGGAGTCAACCTGGATATTCACCGGGGCGAACTTTTTGGCCTCATTGGCCCCGATGGCGCCGGGAAAACTTCGGTTTTCCAGATTTTGGGTGGCGTGATGTCGGCCACCACAGGTGAAGCCACGGTGATGAACCTTCCGGCACGCGAAGCCCGGTCCTCGATTGGCTACCTGACACAAAGTTTTAGCCTGTATCAGGATTTGAGTGTGGCCGAAAACCTGCTCTATGTCGGGAAATTGCGGAGATTATCACCGCATCAAATCCACGAACGTGGGCAGCGCTATCTCAAACTCTTTGATATGGATCGCTTTACTGACCGGTTGGCTGGGAAATTAAGCGGCGGAATGAAACAAAAACTGGCGCTGGCCTGTGCCCTGATTGCCGAGCCGAAAGTGCTGTTGCTTGATGAACCAACCACTGGCGTTGACCCGGTTTCACGGCGCGAATTTTGGGACACGCTCACCGGGCTTTCAGCCGAGGGCATGACGATTGTCGTGGCAACGCCCTATCTGGACGAAGCCGAACGCTGCACTCGCGTGGCGCTGATGCACGATGGCACCATTCGTCAAATCGGCACCCCGGCGGAGATTCGCAACCGGTTGGGGCTCCAGCGGTTGGAACTTCGCACGTCGGAGCTTGGGACCGCCGAGGATCTTTTGAACCGGGTCGAAGGAATCACCGACGTTCAGCGCTTCGGAGACCGGCTGGACCTGATGGTGGCTGACCCGGTTTTTGGCGAACGTCAGGCCCGGTCGGTGCTGGCTTCAGCAGGATTGGAAACCAAAGAAATTACCGTTGGCTCGCCGACGCTCGAAAATGCGTTTGTTTCGATTTTGCGCGAACTCAACGGCGAACAGGTCTTTCCTCCCTTTCCGCGCAGCCGGCCAGAGCGTCAACACCGGGCGGATGAATTTGCCATCCACGCCCAGATGCTCAACAAGCGATTTGGCGCCTTTCGCGCGGTGGCTGACGTCAACATTGCGGTCAAATACGGCGAAATTTATGGTCTGCTGGGCGCCAACGGAGCCGGGAAAACCACGACTATCAAGATTTTGTGCGGTCTGTTGTCGCCATCGAGCGGCTCGATTGAACTGGCCGGAGATCGCGGCAGCCTGCGGTCAAGCAAAACCCGTCAGCGCATCGGCTATATGTCGCAGAAGTTTTCGCTCTATGACGATTTAACCATCAACGCCAATCTTGATTTCTTCGCCGGTGTTTATCAGGTACCGCCTGAACAACGCGAGGAAAAGAAGCGCTGGGTGCTTGAATTTTCGGGTCTGGCTGGCCTCGGAGACACCCTGACCGGATCATTGCCCGGTGGCTGGAAACAGCGCGTCGCGTTTGGCGCGGCAATTATGCACGAACCGGATGTCCTCTTTCTCGATGAACCGACTTCCGGGGTTGATCCGCTGGCCCGCCGCGCCTTTTGGAAAATGATCAACTACCTGGCTGACCAGGGCGTGGCGGTTCTGGTGACGACGCACTACCTTGAAGAAGCCGAACAGTGCAACCGGCTCGGGTTGATGGTCGCCGGTGAACTCGTGGCCCAGGGAACGCCAACCGAAATCAAAGCCAATCAATCGGGGCATTTAATTGAATTGATTACCGATCACCCACAACAGGCCGCTAATTTGCTCAAAGGTGAAATGGATTCGTGGCGGGTTTCATTATTTGGCGACCGACTCCACGTGATCATTGATGAAACCACTGAAACAGGAATCAGTGCCCTGACCCGGCGGTTAAGCCGCGATGACATTCACGTGATCAAAGCTTACGAAGAGCGCTTTTCACTGGAAGATGTGTTCATCGCCATCGTCGAACAGGTCCGCCGGCAAAAGAAGGCGGGTTAGGGTTCAGGGTTCAGGGTATGAAAGACAGGGTTCAGGGTTCAGGGTTCAGGGTATGAAAACGAAATCAATGAGATCAAGAACGAAAAAGACGAAAAAGGAACAAGGTGAACGAACGGTGCGACAACGTTGAATCGCGCCAGCTTTCGAAAACCCGGAACCCGGAACCCGGAACCCGATAACTCACCACACAGAAAAGGAAACATATGCTTCGAATAATGGCTCAGGCTCGCAAAGAACTCATCCAAACATTTCGCGATAAATTAACGCTGGCACTCGCCCTGCTGCTACCGCTGATTCTGGTGGCGCTTTATGGCAAGTCAATTTCATTTTCGGTGACTGGAGTTCCGGTGATGATTCAGGATTTCGATCAAACCGCCCGGTCACGCCAGTATGTTGAAATTCTGATGGAATCTCAGACCTTTCGGCTGGCAAATACAGGGCTGTATACCAAACCGGAAACAGCACTTGCCAGCGAAGCCGCTCGCGCCATTGTCACTATCCCAACCAATTTTGAGCGCAATCTGGCGCGTGGACTCAACACCGAAGTGCAGTGGCTGATTGATGGCACTGACGCCAACACGGCCACCATTTTGCGCGGCGATGCGGCGGCCATCACCCAGGCATTTCTCAGTCAAAATGGAATCCGAACCACGACGATGTCGCCTTCAGTTCAGGTTGAAACCCGCATCTGGTTCAATCCGGGTCGTGAAACAGATAAATACATCGGCCCCGGAGCAATGGCGGTGGTGCTCGCGCTGTTTCCTCCGTTGCTGGCCGCCCTGGCGATGTCACGCGAAAACGAGCAGAAGACGATCCTTCAAGTTTATGTTTCCAGCATTTCGGCTCACGAATATCTGCTTGGGAAAACCATCGCCTTTTTCCTGGTTGGAATGGCCGAATGGGTACTGGTGGTGCTGTTTGGGATGCTGTTGTTTGGGCTGCGCTTTGCGGGTGACCCGACGCCGTTTCTGGTTGGAACCGTTGTTTATCTCTTTTGTAATGTTGCATTTGGCGTAATGACTGGCGCTCGAATCAAAGATCAGGCCGCCACGATCCAGACGATTGCCACGGTGTGTTTTCTGCTGTCGTTTTTGCTCTCGGGCTTTATTTTTCCGGTTTCCAACATTCCGGATGCCATTCGCTGGGTTGCCTACTTTGTACCGGCGCGGTATTTCATCGAAATTGCCCGTGATGCGTTTGTTCGCGGAGGCGGCTGGTCCGCTGTCTGGACCACGCACGTTGCGCTCACCTTACTCGGGGTGATGTATCTGGTCATTGCCTGGCGGAAAATGAAAGCGATGCAGTTGGAGGATTAGGGCTCCGGGTTCCGGGCTTCTGAAGGGATGAGGGATGAGGGATGAGGGATGAAAGAAATCACCTTGTCATCCTGTCACCTTGTCAGGTTTCCAGTTTCCGGGTTCCGGGTCTTCGAGAGTGAAAAATGCTAAACAATTCAAAATAATCAACTTAGCAAACTACTGACTACTGACTACTGACTACTGACTACTGACTATGGATTGGCCTTATATGAAAAACCTGATCAATTTTATTTCTGGGTTGCGCATCTGGGCGCTGTTTATGAAGGAATTTCGGCATATTCAGCGAGACAAACAATTGATTGCGGCGATGATCTTGCCGCCAACGGTTCAGCTTCTCTTGCTGGGGTTTGCACTCAATCCCGAAGTGTCAAACCTGCGCCTGGGCGTAGTGGATGAAAGCCGGACCATGATCAGCCGCGAACTGGTTTCCGCTTTTGTCGAAAGCCAGTCATTTCACGTGACGGATTCGTTTCGGTCAGCCGCCGAACTAAGCCAGGCTCTGAGCGAGGGCAAACTGGATGCGGGTCTGATCGTTCCATCTGATTTTGCTGAAGAGCAGCAACGGCGAACACCAGCCAAAGTGCAACTGGTCCTTGACGGCGTCAATTCAAACACCGCCGGGATCGCCGCCAGTTATGCCCAGCGATTGGTTACCGCGTTTAATCAACGACTCAACCGTGACGGAATTCCAACTGGCATCAAACTGGAACGTCCAGCGACTCCGGCGCCGAGTTTAACTGCTCAGGTGGCAATGCTTTATAATCCGGGCCTGCGGAGTTCGTGGTTTATGATTACCGGCGTGCTCGGGATCCTGTTGATTTTAAATGGTTCACTGGTGGCGGCTGGTGCGATGGTCAAGGAAAAAGAATCGGGAACAGTTGAGCAACTGCTGATGACGCCAGCGAGTGCAACTGAAATCATTATTGCCAAAATGGGTCCGCTCTTTGTGCTTTTATCGTGTGACATCTGGATTGCACTGGCGGTTGCGAAACTGGTTTTTGACATTCCAATTCGCGGCAGTCTGGCGTTGATCTACTGTGCCGGAGCGCTCTGTGTGCTGGCGGGAATCGGACTCGGAACCTTTCTGGCCACGATTTCCAAATCCCAGCAACAGGCTCAGTTACTGAGTTTCTTTGTCAATCCGCCGATTGCCATGCTTTCCGGAGCGACCACGCCACTCGAAGGCATGCCCGACTGGTTACAAACCATCACCTTGATCAACCCGGTGCGGCACTTCGCCACCATTGCCCGGAGTATCTTGTTGAAGGGCGCGGGGTTTGACATTCTGTATCCCAATTTTCTGGCATTGCTCGCCTTTGCCATCGTTCTGGTCGGAATCAGCGCCTGGCGGTTTCATAAGCAGCTTGAGTAGTATCCATTGACAAAATATTCGGTATTGCTGATGATACCAAAATGAGTGAATATCAAATCGTACTTGACACCAACGTTATTGTGGCCGCTCTTCATTCACAATTGGGAGCCTCGTATAAATTGCTTTCGCTGATTGGTACAGATCGCTTCCATACCCATTTGTCTGTCGCCTTATTCCTCGAATATGAAGAAGTTATCAAACGAATGCCAAATTTGATTTCACTCACCAAAAATGAGGTTGATGACATTCTTGACTATTTATGTAGTGTTTCGACCTGCCAGCAAATACATTTTCTTTGGCGACCATTTTTGAAGGATCCAAAAGACGATATGGTTATGGAACTGGCAGTTGCGGCCCAATGTCAATACATTGTGACCTTCAACGGACGTGATTTCAGAGGAATAGAGCAATTTGGGCTCATAGCAATTACACCTGGAGAGTTTTTAAAGCTGATTGGAGAAACAAAATGAGCAATTTGAGTTTACGATTACCTGATTCACTACATGAAGCAGCCCGTCAAATGGCCGCCAAAGATAACATTTCGATTAACCAGTTGATTACACTGGCATTAGCCGAGAAACTCTCCGCACTCATGACTGAAGAATATTTGGGTCAACGTGCTAAACGTGGAAGCCGGGAGAGATTTGAACAAGCCATGGCCAAAGTTGCCAAAGTGAAACCGGTTGAGGGTGATGAGTTGGAACCCACACGTTAAAAGCCACTTCAGCGGCAAGATTTCCAACCTGGAATACATTGGGTGGGCTCAGAATTCTTCTCATCCGCGACAGAAATCTACTGAACTCTTTCACTTTACACGTTCACTCTCAAATTTTTAGCGGACCGAGAAACCTCAATGAACACTTTCTCATTACATTTTGGACACGTGGATGTTTTTGCACGCCAGCCCCTTTCCGGCAACGGGTTGAGCGTGTTTTTTCTTGAACAAGAATTGTCAGCGTCGTTGATGCTCCGGTTGACCCAGGAAATGCGCCAGTTTGAATCAATTTTCCTGTCTCCAACCGCCGACCCGACCCGGTTTTGCGCCCGCATTTTCACCATGGAAGAAGAACTTGGCTTTGCCGGGCATCCCATCATTGGGGCGGCAGCAGCACTCCACGCCCGTTATTTTCAAGATGCCAGCGAAGCTCACCTGCACCTCACGACACCTGAAAAGGAAATCCCGGTGATGAGTCGAAGAGCGAATGGGGTGTATTCGGCTGAAATGGATCAGGGCGAAGCGGCGCATTTAGGAATGGTTGATCCAGGCCAATATGACCAGTTGCTCGCCGCATTGAACCTTTCGCATTCGGATCTGGCCGAACCGCTTCCGCTTGAAGTCATCTCGACCGGGCTCCCCTATCTGATTGTGCCCATCAAAACCAATCTTGATCGGGCGGCAATTCAAGTTCCAAATTTCGAATCACTTCTAGCCGGAATCGGAGCGAAGTTTGTCTATGTTCTTGATGTGAATGAATTTGAAGGCCGAACCTGGGACAATGACGGACGCGTCGAAGACATCGCCACCGGCAGCGCCGCCGGCCCCGCCGCCGCGTATCTGGTTCACCACGGTCTGGCCGCTGAAGATACCGCCATCCGAATCAACCAGGGGCGCTTTGTCGGACGGCCAAGCGAAATGCTGGTCACGGTTCGTACGGGCAACCATCCAGGAATCAGCGTGAGTGGACCGGTTTGCTTTGTTGGGCACGGCATCCTTGAGCTTCCAATCACGTTTTATCAACCTCTGAATTAATCCATTTTGCAGTTAAGTACCTTACCGAAAATTTCCAAACATTTTAACCACGGAAAACACGGAAAACACGGAAGAAAATCAAGCACTTACCACACTCAATATCTCAGAAAATTTATGACAAGGGACTTAATGCCATTTTGGAATGGAATCCTCGCATTATGGAAAGGCTAAAATATTGAAGGGATTGTATTTCCCTCAGCCCTTAACCCGATACCCTCAGCCCAAACTGGTATTAAGTACCTTGTCCAAAGTTTCCTGAGATATTGAGTGTGGTACGTGCTTGATTTTCTTCCGTGTTTTCCGTGTTTTCCGTGGTTAAAATGTCTGGAAATTTTCGGTAAGGTACTTAGATGGGTTTGGTACCCCGAATTTGGTCTCAAGCGACACTGGGACCGCCTGAAGGCGGAACGCTTGACGCTCTCTTCATTTCCAAACAAAGAATTGCTGCACTTCGGCTGATTTAGAGACTAAGTTGCTGATAGGATTGTAGTTCTCTTCTGTTTTCAGCTTGAAAGTCTCAATCTGAAACAGTATTGTCACTTGCCGTCTCTTTCCACATCCTGCGCAAAAAAACAAATCAACTCGTGAGGACCTATGATGAGATCGTTTCGCAGTCTCTATTTTTGTTTCATGATCGTGGTGGCCGTGATGGCCTCATTTATCGCGATGCCGGCTACTCAAGCACACCCAAAGTCACCTGAGTCTCATTCTTTATCTAGCCATCTGAATTCAAGTCCAGCTTTGACACCTGGAATAGCAGCACCTCAAACCATGCTGCTCAGTGAAGGGTTTGAAAGTGGAACCAAGACCAGCTACACAACCGGCGCCGTAACCCTGACCTCGGGGTACTGGACGCTCAACAACGCGCTGATCGGAGATACAGCAGCAGACCCCAAAACAGGAGCGAAAAGCCTTCGAATCTGCAACCTGGGTAAAGTCACGATGAATTTTAATGTGACTGGTCCAGGAACCCTTGCCATTAAGCATGCCAGGCACGGGGCCGATCCGCAGGCAAGCTGGGAATTGTGGTCTTCGACCAACAATGGTGGAACCTGGACCAGAGTTGGGGTCCCGATGACCGCCTATCAGACCTCCCTGGGAGCTGCTTCATTTCCGGTTAACATCAGCAGTCAGGTCCGCTTTGAAATCCGGAAAACCACCGGGAATACAGATTCCAGCCGGTTAAACTTTGACGACATCACCTTTACCCGCGGTACGAATTCTGGATCCCAGGCACAGCCGAAAGGCAAGTAACGGTTCACAGTCATCTCTCCTGGAAAAAATGGCCCTGTTCAATCGCTGCACAAGTGCTCAGCGATTGAACAGGTGCCAATCAGGTGGACACTTCCCGCCAGTTGTTACAGCAATGTTGCGCGGCTGGTCACCAGCTACACACATAGAGATAAACACAACCCCTCCATCACTTTACGAATGAGAATCTTTCTGTGAGACCCACTGCGCAGTCAGTGAGCACCTCACAAAATGGCATTTGAGCCTCGTGGCATACGGCTTGCTCTAAGGAAGGTCACAACAACCACACGTTTTACCTCCTGTCTATTTTTCCAAGCCGCAAGCTAAAACCAAGCACGTTCGCGAGGAGCTATGCTGAAATCATTTCGTAGTTTTTACTTTTGTCTGATGATCGCCGTCGCCGTCCTGGCCTCATTTATTGGGATTCCTTCTTCCCAGGCCCACGAAAAGGCGCCACGCTATAAATACTCACTGTCCAACGATGAACCCGCTTCAGATGTGAAACCCTTCGAAGCCGGAGAAATCCAGTTTATCGAACCCGATTCAGTGCCTGACCTGGTGCCGGGAATGGACTATGCCACGCGCCAATCCACGACCCTGGCCGAAGGGTTTGAAAGTGGAACCAAGACCAGTTACACGACTGGTTCCGTCACGCTGGGCACCGGTTCCTGGACGCTCAACAACACGTTGATTGGAAACACCACCACTGACCGCAAGACAGGCACCAAAAGCGCTCGCGTTCGCAACCTGGGCAAGGTCACGATGAATTTCAACGTGACTGGCGCCGGTACCGTGACGGTCAAGCACGCCAAATACGGCACAGATGCCAATGCCAACTGGGAACTGTGGTATTCAACCACCAGTGGCTCAAGCTGGACCAAGGCCGGAACCACCGTCACCACCAGCAGCACAACCTTGCAGACGGCTTCATTTGTCATCAACACAACCAGCACGGTGCGGTTTGAAATCCGCAAAACGACAGGAAACAACGATTCAAGCCGGTTGAACTTTGACGACATCACGATTTCAAGCAACACGACGCCACCGCCACCATCGGGCTGCACCACAACAGCCATCACACTGCCAGCCACGATCAATGGCACGATTGCCACCACGGATTGTTTGCTTTCCGATGGTAGCTATGCCGACAAGTTCTCATTCACCGGCTCAGCCAATCAATCAGTGACCATTACTCACGATGGCACCGGATTTGACGCGTATCTGATCGTCGAAGGACCAAACAGCTATCGCCAGGAAGATGATGACAGCGCGGGCAATACCGACTCCAAACTGGTTTTGACCTTGCCAACGGCGGGAACGTACACCATTACTGCCACCACCTATGACCCGAATAAAACCGGAAGCTACACCCTGACCGTGACGACGGGCACCACCCCGCCGCCTCCGCCCCCGCCATCAAGCAACCGCCACCTGGCGTTGGGGAACCCATCAGGCGCTACCGCAGATGTCAATAACTTTACCAATTACCTGATGGAGAAAACGCAATATGTCCTTAGCTATCACCGAGACAAACGTACCGCCAACTGGGCAAGCTGGAACCTCACCATTGCCGACCGTGGGAGCGCACCTCGCCAGGATGATTTCCGGGAAGATCCCACTCTCCCTGCAGGTTGGTACCGAGTCCAGAGCGCAGCGTTTGGAACGGTCAACGGCACCAGCTATGACCGAGGCCATATGTGCCCTTCGGCAGATCGAACTGATACAGTCCAAAATAACAGCGCGACGTTTTTGATGACCAACATGATGGTCCAGTCGTCAGACAACAACCAGGGTCCGTGGAACAACCTGGAACAGTACAGCCGCGACCAGATGCTGAATGGCACCAACGAAGTCTATGTCATCTGCGGCGGATACGGTTCAAAGGGAACGCACCCAACCAACGGAATGGTGATTCCTACCCGCACCTGGAAAGTCATCGTGATCCTGCCAGCCGGCGACAACGATGCCAGCCGCGTGACAACCGCCACCCGCGTGATTGCCGTCAATATGCCAAATGATGCCGGTATCCGAAACGTTGACTGGAAGACCTATCGCGTATCGGTTGACAGCATTGAAGCCCTGACCGGGTTTGATTTCCTGTCAAACGTTCCAACCAGCATTCAGAGCACGATTGAATCCCGCGTAGACAATCAGTAAAAACAATCCGGGCTGAAAAATTCAGACCAAATCACAAAGAAAAAGCCTGTTTCCGAAATGGAGACAGGTTTTTTTCTTTGGTCGCTTCCAAAAAATCAATTTTCTTCGTGTCTTTCGTCAATTCGGTGGGTAAAGTGTCGAAAACAATCGGTCAATTATCAGCCATCCGTTGTCAGTGGTTCACGCTGGAAAATCTGGCTCAACGCACCCTTTTGCAGAGCGAGAAAACAATTCAATCATTGGTTTCAATAAACTGAACGACTGACAACCGACGACTGGCGATTGAACACAAACTACTAACCGAATGAGGTATTTATGAGTACATCCGAAAATAAACAGTTACTGCAAAACATCTTTTCAGAAATCTCTCACGGGGATGCCCGGCCATTTATTGAAGGGCTCGCGGATGATGTCCGCTGGACGCTGATTGGATCTACGAACTGGTCCCGAACATTTGAAGGGAAACGGGCGATTTTGACCGATCTCCTGATGCCGCTCGGAGCTAAGCTGGCCAACCCGATCCAATTGACTGCCTATCGGTTTATTGCGGAAGATGACTTTGTGGTGGTCCAGGCCCGAGGCACCGATAACACAACCAAAGATGGAAAACCCTATAACAACACCTACTGTTTTGTCTTTCGCCTGGCTGACGGCAAAATCCAGGAAGTGACGGAATATGCGGATACCGAACTGGTCACCTCAGCCCTGGGGTAATTAATACCAGTCTGGGCTGAGGGT
>CAZXCE010000271.1:0-10625 GCA_964639175.1 uncultured Clostridia bacterium | reverse complement strand
ACTGGCACAGGGTGTGACCAAACACCATTCCCACCCAGGCCAAACCCAAGACCAGCACCCCTGTAAGGTGAATGGCATGTAGCGGCTGAGGCTGCATCAGGTGGAGCGGTTCGAGGACGATCTCAACCAGCCAGACGCTGCTGCCATAGAGTCCGCCCATCAGACTGGTCAGTATCAAGGCCAGCGGAAAGCGTTTCCAGGGGGCGGCTGGGAGCATGGTCAGGGCAAACTGGCTGCCAGCGATAAAGGCCACTGCGGTTAAAACCAGGGTCGTATCCATTGCGATCCAGGTCTGGTGACTGGCCAGCGCAAACCCGTAACTTCCGGCCAGTCCACAGGCCAGGGCCAGAAGAAAAGTCAGCGCATCGGGTGGGGCACCAGCGGGCAAGCGTTTTTCCTGAGCGGCACTGCCGGATCCAAGAAACAAAAAGGCTTTAAACATCCCGTGCCAGCACAGATGTGCCACGGCTGCCGGGAAGAGTCCAAGCCCGCATTGGGCGAGCATAAAGCCCATCTGCCCCATTGTCGAACAGGCCAGCATCCGCTTGATGTTGGGTTGCATGAGCTTCCAAAATGTTCCAATGAGTGCAGTGGCTATGCCCAGGACAAACAACCCCGTCAGAAGCGTTGATTGATTTATATAGAGCGGCGCAAAGCGAACCAGCAGAAAGCCACCGCCATTGACCAGTCCGGCGTGCATAATGGCCGACACCGGTGTCGGAGAGTTCAGCGAACTGAGCAGCCAGCCATGAAAAGGCCAGATAGCGGATTGAACCATCGCCGCCAGTCCCATCAGTATCAGCGCCACCGTGACTGGCCAGGTTCCGCCAGATGAGGTTGTTACAATTGTCTGAACAGACGTGGCGCCTGTTGTATAAAAAAGCAGCCCAAACGCCGATGAAAGCAGGATAAATCCAAACAGGAATATTCGAGCGGCGACCCAGCCTGAGGCGCGAGCCGCCTTCCACTGGGCCTTATGAACCATCAGGCACACCAGCAGCGCGTTACTGATCCCCCAGGTGAAAAGCAAAAACAACAGGTGGTCAGCCGCCGCCATGGTCATAACCGAAAACACCAGCAGCGCCAGTAATCCCAAAAACCGGTGATAGTGTTGATCTCCCTGCATATATCGTCGGGCAAAGAGCCAGACGACCAGGCCGATAAACCCAACCAGTGCCATCAGTACCTGAGCCAGTGCATCAAGGTGGAAAAGGGATTCGAATGAATACCCTGACATAATGTAATTCCTCACAGTTATTCAAAAATCTTGTTTCAGTTGCCCGAGAATATAAGGATTGCTAATATAAGGGAAACGAATAATTTTAATGTCGAGAATTAGAAAAACGAATGAGCTTTGATACAATTACGCTTCAATGTTTTCTGGCTGTGGCTGAAACCGGGAGTTTTACCAGGGCCGCTGACCGTGTTGGACGTACCCAATCGGCCATCAGTCAACAAATTGCCAAGCTTGAAGAATTACTTGGCAAACCACTGATTATCCGGAGCAAAACACTGGCACTCACCAACGAAGGTGAGGTTTTTCTGGCGTATGCCCGCCAGATTTTTGCGCTCCACCGGGAAGCGATGGATCGCTTTAAAGAGCCAGAGCTGGAAGGTGAAGTCCGGTTTGGGTTGCCGGAAGATTTCGCCAGCGTTTTTCTGTCAGATGTACTGGTGGATTTTGCCCGGATTCATCCGCGTATTTTGCTCAATATTGAGTGTGACCTGACACTTAACCTGTTTGAGCGCTTCAAGCGAGGTGGGCTTGACCTGGTTTTGGTGAAAATGAACCGTCCCGAGGATTTTCCCAATGGGCTTGAGGTATGGTCGGAAAAACTCGAATGGGTCGGGGATCTCAGTCTGTTTGCTCACCCTGATCAAACCAAACCATTGCCGCTGGTGCTCTCGCCGCAACCCTGTGTGTATCGTGCCCGAGCCATTGCCGCACTGGAAGAAGCTGGGATGAAGTGGCGGCTGGTTTTTTCCAGTCCCAGCTATGCCGGAACCATTGCGGCGGTCAAAGCGGGTCTGGGAGTGACCGTCCTGCCACGGACGATGATTCCAGAGCAGTTGCATGCGCTGCCGCGTCAGGAATTTCCGGAATTGAGCGATACACACGTGTCTCTTTTGAAGCATAATGCCGGGAATGCCGTCATCAATTCTTTTGAAGAATTTGTTCTAAAGAAGTTGAGATGATGCAGGTTCAAACTAAAAATGTTGGGCGGAAGACTGAAGCAGACGGGACGAAGTTTGGGCGAAGAATACGGTTTCACGTCACTCGGTTCAGTGCAACCGGCTGCAACTCAACATCTTGAGCCCAAAGCTTTCACCCCAGGCCCGCAATGTCATCAGACCCTTCGCAAGCTTCGCAGTTCAGTCAGTCGGCGTTAGAGCACCTGGATGCGCTCTATGGCTTTGCCATGGCTTTGACCCGTAACCAGACTGAGGCCGAAGATCTGGTCCAGGAGACGTACCTTCGGGCTGCCCGCGCCTTTGGACGGTTGCTCCCGGACAGCAATTTGAAAAGCTGGTTGTTTGCCATTATGCGCAACATCTGGCTCAATCAAATCCGTCACGATCAAAGCGGCCCACAGTTTGTGGAACTGGATGCTGAAGAAGACTCCCGCCGTGACTGGCTTGACGCCGAACACAGCAACCCACACGTGCGGCTGGTTCAGAAAATCGAACGCGAACAGGTGCAAACGGCCATTCGCCGACTTTCAGAACCCCATCGCGAAGTCGTCATTTTGCGTGATATCGAAGGGTTTAGTTATCAACAAATTGCCAGCATTTTGCACTGTCCGATTGGGACAGTGATGTCCCGGCTTGGACGTGCCAGGGAACAGCTTCGGCTCCTCCTGATGCACTCAGAAATGAACCCGTCTCCCGATGAAAGGTAACCCGGTATTTTCAGTCATGAACTCGTGTGATCGTTTTCGAGACCTCATCAACTTTTACCTTGACGAAGAACTGAGCGAACCGGAAAGCACTCAGCTCACCGAGCATTTGCGCCAGTGCGTTGTGTGTGACGGGATTTTTCAAGACCAGCGGCAATTTCTGACGCAACTTCGGGCGCATCAGCCACTGTACCGCGCCGGTTCAGAGTTTCGAGCCCGAGTTGAACTGGCAATGGCTGAAATCTCAGCCCCCCACCGGGCGCCGGTATCGCTTCGGGAACGAATCCAAAAAAACATAGATGTCCAGACAGCCAGACCCTCAGCGTCCTTTTGGAACTGGAAACGGCTGGCACTGGCGGCATCACTGGTGGTGATGACGTTGGTTGGAATCTGGGTCGGGGGATTTCGCCTGACACATCGCCTGATCCCGACACCGTCCGAATTTGCCCGCATGGCAGTGGATACCCATCTCCGGCGGTTGCGAGGACAGCTTCCGCTCGAAATTTCAACCGGGTCGCCCGACCAGATTTCGGCCTGGTTTGCTGGCAAAGTCGCATTTCAATTGAAGTTACCAAATTATCAAGAGTCGTCAGGGCAGACCAGACTGTATCAGCTCGAAGGTGCCCGTCTGGTCGGATTTAAAAACGATTATGCCGCATTTGTGGCCTATGAAATGCACCACCGTCCGATCACGCTGGTGGTGACGGCCAATTCAGTGGTGATGCCGTCAGGCGGAGAGGAAATCAAATCGAAAGGCATTACCTTTCATTGTGATTCAATCAACCATCTGAAGGTCATTTCCTGGGCAGATCGGGGGCTGACCTACGCCCTGGTTTCAGACCTTGAAGAACGTGGCCAGGATTCGTGTTTTGTGTGTCATACCGGTACCAAGGACCGTGACTTTATCGAGAACTTAAAGCTGGCCAAATAAACTGATAAGTACCTTGTCATAAATTTTCTGAGATATTGGGTTTGGTAAGTGCTTGATTCTTTTCCGTGTTTTCCGTGTTTTCCGTGGTTAAAATGTTTGGAAATTTTCGGTAAGGTACTTACATAGAGTGAGAGCGTGCAATTAGTCCAGATGGAAGTTCCTGGAAAACAGCACGCTCTTTGTATTCCGCAACAGGATCCAGTCAGAGATTAACCATTGTGATCCCAAAGACCGCCTTCACCAGGGCCTTTGGCGTCACCGTCTCCGGCTTTGACACTGGTTTTGATGGCCAGTTCAGAAGCTGGTTGCTGAGCTTCATTTTCCGGCACGCTGGGCGCTGGCGTGGTGGGATTTGCATTGTTGTCAGACATTGAAAGATGCTCCATTTATTTGAGATATGTCAGAAATGAGATTGGGGGGTAAGGTTGGGAAACACATTAAAGTGTGAACCTGGGGTTGAGTCAACTCCAAAAATACAATCAAAGCGCAACTGGATGTCCCACCATAAACCCTTTGAGCTGAGTTGAGTTCAGGACATCGGTTGCGATCCAATGCCTGGTATAATTTTCAAAATTGTGAACGCGTTCACAACAGGTTAAAGGATAGAATAAAGGATAGTTAAATGGTACCAGGCTGTTCAGGGTTCAACCAAACTCCAGCCTTTTGGCGGTTCAAGTTTCAAGCAGACGGAGGTTGCATCCCTTTTGGATTGGTTAAAAATCCGATGTACTGAGCCGTCATTTCTGGTGTAGTGAACTCAAACAAGATCCGGTTTTCAACCCAAAATTCAATCAAATCAAACGGTCCACGATTACACCGTTCGGTTTTCCAGCCTTCGCGGGTACCAATCTGTACAATGTGATCACAGGTGGCTGTCACTGAAATCAGGGCATGGCTGGCTGAATAGGGTGAAGCAGGCTCGGTTGGAACAAAATTTGGAAGCCCATCTCCGGGCTGGAGTTCCGTACCGTACGGCATCACCTCAATAAACGTGCCATGCGCATCCCCAGCCAGTACAAACCAGCAATCGGATGGAAATTCAGGCGGTGCTGGAACCACTTGACCACCAATGACTTCTGCCAGAACATCAGCCGCTTTTCGGGTATTTTTTGCTGAAATCGAAATATGATGAATCATCGTTGCGCTCCTTGAAGTCGTTGTATATCAAAGCTTTGACACGTCACCGTGCTCTACATTCTTTTTCTGAGAAGTGATGGTTCCCGGTGCCAACTGCTGTCATCCAGAGTTCATTTTTGGGCTGCAAGGCAATAATTGCCTGGGGTTCAACGGTTTGATGTGGAACCAACTGAAGCCGCCACTGTTGGGCCAGAGTTGCAATGAGCAGCACCCCTTCCATTCGCGCAAAGCTTTCGCCGATACAGACGCGTGAGCCGCCGCCAAACGGAAAAAAGGAAAACTTTGGGCGTTCGGCTCTGGCTTCAGGTGTCCATCGTTGAGGGTCGAAATGGAATGGGTCAGGGAAGTACCGTGGGTCGTGGTGCATCACCCAGGGACTGAGCACGATGGTGGCGCCAGCCGGAATATGATAGCCACCCACGTCAAACCCATCAATTGTCCGTCGGCCCAATGCCCAGGCTGGCGGATACATCCGCATGGCCTCGTTGAAAACCATTTCGGTGTAGCGCAGGTTGGGCAAATCTTCAAAGGTTGGAGCTTTGCCCTTAAGCACCTGGTCAATCTCGGCGTGGAGTGCCGCTTCAGCCACCGGATTTTGCGAAAGCAAATACCAGGTCCAGGTCAGTGCGTGAGCCGTTGTTCCGTGGCCGGCCAGAAAGATTGTCATTGCTTCGTCTCGCAACTGGCGGTCGTCCATTCCGGTGCCATCGCCTTCTTCATCACGGGCAAAGACCAGCATCGAGAGCAAATCCCCATGATCTTTGCCGGTTGACCGGCGGTCTGAAATCAGGCGATAGATCACTGTGTCCAGCGTCTCGATTGCCCGCCAGAGCCGAATATTGGAAGGCAACGGCAATTTGTCGAGCCATTCGGCAAACGGCAGCAACAACCGGTTGAAATTTTGTTCAATGACATTCAGAGCGGCACCAACGTCTTCAGCATCGCCTTCAACATCAGCGCCAAAGAGCGTTTTGCCGACAACCGCCAGTGTCAATCGCATCATTTCTTTCCTCATGTCGAGCCGGTCACCTTCCTGCCAGCGGGCTCGCATTTGTTGTGCCTGCTCAACCATCGCAGCTCCGTACGTAGCAATGCGCTGTCGGTGGAAAGCTGGTTGTGAAAGTCGGCGCTGACGTCGCCAGAATTCGCCTTCACTGGTTAATAGTCCTTTTCCCAGAAATACTTTTGTGCGCTCAACACCCCGACTCTTAATAAAATTCTGGTTGCCAGTCATCAGCACGTCACGAATATGATCAGGGTGATTGAGAAGGTAAATCCGCTGGTTCCAAAATTTCAGATACACGACATCGCCGTACTCAAGCGCCACGGTTCTCAGGAAATCGAGCGGGTCACGGCGAAAGTCTAAAAAACTCCCAAAAAATGGGATCCCTTTTGGCCCAGGAGGAAGCTTCGTCCTGGCTGGTTGGGAAATATCCAGGGATAGGCTCATTGGGGATGTCTCCTTTCATTTCATTGTTGCCAGATTGCAACCAGGGAATTTCAAACTTGTGATTTGATTCTCGACCCCTGAGAAGGTCGGTTATTGAAATAATGCGTTCTTTGAATTTTGCATCTGCATCGAGACCATCCGGCGAGGATGCAGGCGGCGGGTACGTGTGAAAGAACTCTTGATTGCATGACGTTACTCAAGACAGAAGATTTGTGGTTGGGAGAGTTGTGTTGACCAAAATTCTCAACCAGCAAGATAGAGGCATACCGCTTTCGAGAGAAGTTTGTGAGAAGGCGAAGTGATTTGGAGTGTGAGCTGGAGTCAGGGGGGGCTACGACGTGGTTTCCAAAAACGGTTTTCGAAATCTTGGGGGCGCGGATTTTTCCTGATGCTGGTGCTGGAACCAATCAGACCTGACCCACTCATTCAAAGCTGCCTGAAGAGGGGATCGGTTATCCTGAAAGTTGATCTGCAATCAGAGCAACTGGTTTAATTTGTGAACGCGTTCACAACGGGTCAAATAATTGAAAAAATTAGGCTTAACTGGTCCTAGACGGAAAAGTTACGATCATTTCTGGTCAACTGAACCTGCACAGGTATTCACATGGTACTGATGCGTATTGTCACGTCTCACCAGTTAAGCCCATCCATGCTTCTTTTTCCCTTTTTGCTTCAAAGAATTAGGCTGGCTGTGGTAGCTTAGCCCGGTTTCTTTTTACCACCCGCTGTACTTCATTCAGCATCATTCCAAAAAAGGCGAGGATTCGAAGATTATCATGAGCGTGAATAAAGAAGATTGCATTCTGTTTAGCGGCGGCGCCAACGGTGCCGAAGCTGAATTTGGTGCGGTTGCCGAAGCTTTCGGCATCGAAGAAGTCAATTTTACCTTTGAAGGCCACAATATTGCCCGCCAGCGTGGTCTGCGGGTTCTCAACCACGAAGAGTTAAAAAACGGAGACGTGAGCCTCGAATACATTTCGCGGTTGATGAATCGCCGTTACACCGACAGCCCGGTTTTCCGCAAATTGTTACAAAGCATCTGGTATCAGATTAACAATGGCCAGGAAATCTATGTCATTGGCGAGATTTTGGAAGACAAAACCGTCAAGGGAGGCACTGGCTGGGGTGCTGAATTTGCCAAGCTGTGCAACAAGCCACTCCATGTGTTTGATCAAAAACGCGATGCCTGGTTTACCTGGAATCAGGTCGAATGGGTTGAATGCACGGCAGATACCCTGCCCGTGATTACCCATGTGCATTTTTCCGGTACTGGAACGCGGTTTCTCGAAGACAACAGCCGCAAAGCTATCCGGGAATTGTTTGAACGATCATTTTCTTAAAAAACAGGGCTGAAAAATCCTGGGGCTGAGGGCTGAAGACATCGGGCTGGGAACTTTGGACTGAAGAACTGATTTTCTTTCATCCCTCATCCCTTCGATTGCCCCGAGTTTGCGAGTCTTCAGCCCTCAAACTTGCCTCACGTTCAAATCCCGGAGCGTGATCATAAATCCATTCTTTTCCTGATTTTCAATAAAATGAATCAGCGTTTCTGATGTAACAGCCACTGTCAACATCACCAAATTGCGAGCCAGCGGATAATCACACACGTCATCCTGGGTCGCTGACGGCACCCGGTACTGTTCATTCCAGGTAATTTCGGCAAAATCAGAAGCCATCCCGGCATGAAGACAGGCTATGCCATAGACTTCGCACGCCTGTTTGACCGCTGCACGTGACACGCTGTTGTCAAACGTATCTACCACAATCTGGCTTCCTTGCAGGAGTTTTCGAGCGTTGTCAGTGGTCAATCGGTCAGTAACGGAATCAAGCTGAATTCCCAGCGCTCGAAAAAGAGAATTGGCCAGAATTTTCACCTTGTGGGCGCCGATGTCGCTTCGGTAGTAAGGCTGTGACGACAAATTCCGCTCTTCAACGCGATCAAAATCAATGACGCGAAGTTTTCGAAACCCAATCCGCGCCAGCGTTTCAATCAGGTTCGCCCCCAGCGCCCCGGCGCCACAGACCGTGACCTGTGTTTCGCGGAGCTTGAGCAACAGTTCCTGGGTGCGATAAAGCTGTTCGTGAAAAGTAAATGAGTGTGACATACAAATGAGGGTTCAGGGTTCAGGGTTCAGGGTTTGGGAAAAAGACAAAAACGACCTCAAGGACGAAGGGGACATCAAGGACATATATTAGACATTATCGGGGTTACCTATTTTCCAAAAGTGGAGCTTCCCCGCCGTGGTAACCCACCCGCTCACGCGGGTGGTACTGACTTGACGCCATCCTTTTTTCGATGGCCCGGTTTTATCTCCGATAATGTCTATTCGAAAACCCTGAACCCTGAACCCTGTTTTTTCAGTCTTCAAACCGTTGTTCAATCACATTGACCAGTGACTGCAAATCAAAATCCCGGTCACGTCCACTTAAACAAATGCCCGAACTCACCACCGTCAAATCGTGCTTATTGATGGCTGAGGTATGCGCTTCGCCGGATGGGGTTTGCCATTCGACCAGCCAGAATTCGTCACGGTCGGTATACTTCACCAGCTTCCCGCCGCCAAGTTCCAGCGCCCGTCGCAACCGCTGGTCATCAGTGATTGCCGGTCGCTGAACGGCACGTCGGGTGGCATCTGACCGAATCGGGGACACACCACTTCTGGCAATGTGGTAGGTCTGGCGCATTTCGGGTGTCATTCCAGAAAACTTGAGTTGTTCAGAGCTGATCAACTTTTCAAATGCCTCTCGCATTGATTCGGCTGGGAGCGGGTCGGCCCGACGATCCTGGTCTTCGTACCACCAGACCTGCCCATTGCCACGCACGGTGATGACATCAAACCGGCTGCCTTCGGTCACCAGATGCACCATCATCGGTCGGGCTAAACCAAATCGAGCCTGCATATCAGCCCCATTGACGGGATAGGCCAGCCACGTTTTCCGATCCAGATTGACAATCAACCGCACCCGAAGTGATTTCAGCAAGGCACAATACCGGGCAATGATATCAAGGGAAGCTTCTTCGATCAGGTCAGCCGTATGAAGGTCTTTTGGTTGGAAAATACCCCAGCCTTCAAACGTCTTTGGCACTGGGGAAAACGTGCGAACCAGACCCTGGATCCGGGTTTGAATTTTCCCACGAAATACACAGGGCGCCACAAACCGGGTTGTTTGCAGCGCCTGATCTGCATCAAGCAGAGATTGAATTAACTGGTTCAGAGTGGTGCTTTGTCCCATAAAAAAGCAATGAGGGTTCAGGGTTCAGGGTTCATGGAAATACAACTGTTCTAATGATTTAGCCATTTGCTCTCACGAGATGTTCAGTGCAAGCTGGTACAAGAATCCACGCTTGCCAAGTCGCGCAACTGATCGAGCAACCCGTTGCCGGGGGGCTTGTAACTGTTCGGAAATTTCTCCGATCAACGCCAATGGCGATTGAATCACTACATCCAGAACCTGCTGGTCAAACGCCAGTCCTTCAAATTCTTGTTTCAACTGGTTGATAATTACCTCAATGACTGACCCCTGGACCGTTGCGCAGGTACCACCCGTGAAGGTCGCCAGTTCGGAAAAAGCCGCCCGGGCATACACACAGCCACCCATCAACAACCCGTGAATGGTAATCATTTTGGCCTCAGCTTCGGCAGTCACTGACCGGATGGTACTTCCACAGGGACACCCGCTTGGCCAGGCATCGCCAGCCATTCTGACTGGACGCTGCAGATGCTGTCGTCGAGGTTGTGGTTCATCCGAAGCCGGCAGGGCATATCCATGCGGAGGCGCATCACCGACGAGCCAAACCAGTCGGTAACTGGTTGGCCGCCACTTGATTTGGGTACAGGCCACCACAACTCCGTCATACACGGCTTCCGGACCATCGCCACCGCCTTGCGGAGACAGTTTCTTGATATAACTTTCAACCTGTTTGAAATCCCCGGTCAGCGCAGAAACTCGCGTAACAAACGAGTTATCCTGCGGAGGATGGTCACGATATTCAACCAGCCCACAGTGCAAATCAACCTGGGTCAATCTGGTCAGTTCGTTCAAAGCATCGAGCAAATGCTTTTGAGCCTGTTGGATAAACCCACCCATGCTGCCAGTGACGTCAACCACAAAACAAAGATCTACCGAATTGAGTCCAGTTGTGTACATAGTGATACCATTTCGGGTTCCGGGTTCCGGGTTCCGGGTTCCGGGTTCCGGGTTCCGGGTT
>CAZXCE010000270.1:0-10635 GCA_964639175.1 uncultured Clostridia bacterium | reverse complement strand
GGTTGATTCACCTCAATCGGATCGGTTCATAATTGGCTATATTACATTGTATTAGCCTATAAATCAACCAAAATGTTTAAAGACCTCGTCAGGGGCGATAAATCAAGCCATTTCACTTTCTATGCTGTTTATTATTAAGGACTTATTCTTTTCTGCATAAGTCCTATGATCAATTCCGTTATCTCCAATTATGTCTATTGAATAACCAGGACAATCATTGAGCCTGACTCAACGCCTGCCAGACGATTCACTCCTCACCATTGGCTTTTCACTTAAAACAGCTTCCACCACTTCTTATCATTGCTTTTCGACGATTCAGTTGCCGGGGTGACAGGTGAAGGCACTTCCGGTTCTGGAGCTGAGGCTCGACCTGAGTACTGGGATTCAGACACGAGTGGTCGCTTTTGATGTGAAGCCGGGCGTTGCCACCCATATTTCTGTATAATTGCTTTCACCTGAGCCTGAAACGTAGCCCCTTTTTCAGGGTTGACCATGGCCACGTAATTGGCAAAACCTTGAATCGAAGCAATCACGTCCTTTGAATTTCCCCACCGTTTCCCTTCTGGACCATCTTTTTCAATCTGAAACAACACGGCCCGAAAGCGCTTTAATTCCTCACGCGAAACATTGAGTTTTTCGTTGACCACCACGCCCGTGACTTCCTGCTGACGTGAATGGCGCAGAATTCGGGTTTTTTCCGTGTTGATGGCCAGACCTTCGTGGGCGGTAATGAACTCAACCCCGCGCAACACGTTGCAAATATTCTGTTTGGCTTCACCCGAAGCTGAAAACGTCAAATCATCAGCATACCGGCTGTAGACAAATCCACGATCCTGGGCCAGTTTTGTTAACCTTCGGTCCAGCCGACGACACAAAATATTGGTCAACGCCGGGCTGGTTGGTGCTCCTTGTGGAAGATGACGGGTTGAAAGCGCCACAAAATACCGCTTCCCGTCCAGTTCAACCTCTTCAACATCCGGTTCAGTGCAGACCAACCCAAAAATCGTGGCTGCCTGCTCAGAATACCCAAGCGAGCGAAACAACCCTTTCACGCGGGGATAAGCAATCGAAGGGAAAAAGTCTTTTAAATCAATATTGATAATAACTTCAGCTTTGAGATGCGGCTGGGCATTGCTCACAATCGAACGGCCAGTCCGAAAACCGTGGGCCGCTTCGTGAAGTGTCACCTTTTCCAAAATTGAGTGCAAAATCCACTCCTGGGCAGCCTTCAAGTGTGGTTTGGGGGCCGAAATCAAGCGTTCGCCGCCGGTTTTTTTGGGGATTTTGAACCGGACATAATGCGAGACTGTTGAGGTCTTTCGATCAAAAGCCAGAAAGCGCAAATCACTGAGCGAAATCCCCATTGCCGCCGCAATGTCTTCAGCCGTGGAAAAGGCTGGCAGTCCGTTTTGGTTTAATCGGGCTTCATCACACTCAGTGTAGTTCAGCCCACCGGAAACCTTCTCTCCAAGAAAAACAATTTCGTGTTGTTTTTTCTCACGCCATTTTTGGGCGCGTTCCTGGCGCTCGCGTTCGTGCCGGGCTTTTGTTTCCTGCTGCTTCTGACGTGATTCAGCCAGCCGGCGCTTGCGCATCTCCTGAATCAACGCCTGTTCGTTGTACAGCCGGGCGTTCTCGGTCCGGAGCTTTGCCAGCTCTCGTGACAGTTCGCCGCGACGACGGATTTCATCGGCTGGATCAGACGGTGTCTGACCTTCGCGCGGCCAAAACCCAAGCCGGATCATTTCCTCAAGGATAAACTCCTCGCGCGAAGTCCGCCGAATGCGTTCATAAAGTTCCTGGCGAGTGCGTGGCTGGTCCATAATGATTGGGCAAAGTCAGTTGCAAAAAGTTAACAGTCGGCAGTCAGTAGTCAGTAGTCAGTAATTTTTTGTTTTCAGTTATTTAGAGTTTTTTATTCTGGGTTTTGATGGCCAGATTTGAGCCAGATCCAGCGTGAATCCTCTGAGCACCGGCTCACCTGAAAGCGTTGATGGGTTTTCTAGTGTCTGAACTGACTGATCTGGTTGGTACACAAAAACTCGCTTATTTTTCGGATCAATCAACCAGCCCAACCGCGCTCCATTTTCGATGTATTCTTCCATTTTTTGTTGGAGACGACTGAGATTGTCAGTTGGGGAACGAAGCTCCAATACAAAATCTGGGCATAATGGAACAAATTGTTCTTGCTCAGTTTCAGTGAGTTTTGCCCACCGATCATTTGCAACCCACGAAATATCTGGCGAACGCTCGGCCCCATTTGGTAAGGAAAAGCCGGTAGAGGAATCAAAACAAATTCCAGTTCGGTCCTGTTTTTCCCACTCAACAAACAAATGAGCAAGTATGATATTTCGGCGTCCAGAAAGCCCTCCCGTTGGTGGCATAATTTCAATTTCTCCTTCAGCCGTGCGTTCAATTTGCCAATCATCATTTTGCTGACAAAAGTCAAAGAACTGCCCTTCAGTCATCTGGATGACCGGGTCAAATCTCAACACGACAGGCCACAACTCAGGCTTTGGAAGTACAGCCGCCATAGAAATCTTCCTGATGAAAAAAAATCAGTGGTTTGAAAATAACCTTCGAAAACCTCTCAGGACTGGGTCTGCTCAACTCAAGCCCGAGGGCCCCGGTGGTGTCACCTGAGTTTGGAGCAAGCCAAACAGGAAGTGACACCACCGGGGCTCTCGGGCAATGTGAAGAGCGAACCAGTGATGCTGGTTAAAACTCCACGCACGGACGGCGATCCACCGCCCAGATTGCAAGGTCTCTCTATTTTCAAACCACCGAAATTGGAATTATGAAGAATGAAGAATGGATCTCATTGAATACAATGCGCTTCATTCATCCTTCATAATTCATCAAAGACAATACCGTTTTCCTTCGAAAACCTCTCAGGACTGGGCTTGCTCAACTCAAGCACCCATGTGCTAATTGCCTACATTTGATGTGGGACATCCAAACCGGTATTGGGCAATTAGCACATTAGGGTGCAAAGTGAAGAGCAGACCAGTGATGCTGGTTCAAACTGCGCGCAAGGACGGCGATCCACCGTCCGGGTTGCAAGGAAAATCTGGTTGGTGCTTGGTGCTTGGTTCTTTCAGCCCCAAGCCCTTAGCCCCAGGCTCTTAGCCCCAAGCCCTATATTCAAGCACTGGCCCTCAATGATTCCGTTTGACGCCGATATTGTAGCCGGGTCGCCAGCAGGTGTTCACAGGGTCCTTTGTATAACTTGTTGTGCTGATGCCAGTTACAGCCGCAGGAAGCATTGATCATGCGTTCGTCCTGATCAATGGTGACCGAGGTGTGGTACATGTGGCTATTCTCGCGAATGTTGCCTTGCAGGACCAGATTCCCCTGTCCATCCTGGCTGGCGGTCACCAGCACTACATTTTTGACGAGCAGCCGCGTGGCACTTTCTTCACGCGGGTTAGCAAACCGCAATTTGTCCATCGGAAGCGGTTCGCGACTGAGTTCACGTGCCCGATACACGCCTTTATTGAGATCGTAAATGGCTCGACCCGCCTGGGTAAATGCACCAAGTGCGCCGAGAACAACCGCCCGGTCCAGGTTTAACCGTTCCGCAAGCTGGTCAGGGTGTTCGGCCCAGTGGCGTTTGAGCGCTTCAAAAACGAGGCGTTTGGTATAGTCGTCAACTTCGGCTCGGGGCGCCATCAAATCGAAGTTCCCAGCTTTGGCCCAATCATTGGTGGTCCAGCCCGATAAACCAAGCGTGAACGACATATCCCCCAGATCAGCAATATAAAAGGATGGTAATCCGGTTCCCATCAGGTGGACGGTGAAGGATTTGGCCACTGGGATCAACCGCTCCAAAATGTGGATTCTCCGGCGGCCCCAAACACGAATCATTTCCTTTGCCTTGCCCAGATATGGCGAGCGAGGGCAAAGGATTTCGGTGCCCCAGGGTTCAAGCACAATTTTGACCGGTTCGCCGGGCGTCAAATGGTAGCGCAGTGACCGTGGTCCCTGGCGTTCCTTGTGCCGTCGCAACACAAAACACAAATTGTGAATGTCCATCGGGTGCAGTGTAAACGAGGTGGTCGGCAAGGACATGGCCGAACTGACCTGCAAAAATCCGCGCACCCAGCTATCCGGCAAGTCAATTTTGACTTCCTTATAGGCTTCATCTTCGCCGGTCTCAGTCGTAAACCCAGTTGGATCAATCACAAAGCGGGTTGATTTGTAGCTGCGGATTTTTTGGAATTCATCATAGAGCGCGGCTGAATAATCAATGTTGGTTGTACCGTAGGAAACTTCATCAATGTTTTTGAAGACATCATAGTTGACGCCCAGCCGACCATAGCTCGATTCATCCTGGCTAAAACACTCAAAAAACACTTCGTCAGGATGCACGGTGATGACCGGATCCAGGACAAACCAGACATCGCGTTCTTTTTGATACAGATAGTCAAAGAACCGACGTTGCGCCTGCCAGTACGGGCCCCAGCGGTTGGTACTGCGCTGGTTCAGTTCATTCATTTCCGTTTGCAGGACTTTTATCTTTTCGGCCACCTCTTTGCGCATCGAGGTAACTTGTTGCCAGTCAACTTCTTCACGTTGAGCAGCCCATTCCTTGTAGGCCGTTTTATCCTTGGGCTTAAACCGCAAATCAGAAACAACCACATCATGAAGGGCACTGATGGCTTCGCGAAAGGCAATATTTTTCCGCAATTCGGCAACAAAAAACGTCGGCTCACGCTTCAGGTCCGGCGCAAATGACAGCGCGGTGCGGTTTGCCTGATTATCAACACCTGAGTTTCCCCGGTAAGCATAGTCAAACTGCATAGCGCACCTCGGCGGGTTTGACTGCCATTGGCAGCGGGATGGATGGGTACTTCTGATGAAGTCGGACCATGATTTCAATGGTCGAAGCCTTGTCGCCAATTGCCATTGTCACCGATTGACGGCTCATAATGTCGGCCACCAGTTGAGCGGCGGCTTCACTTTTGACGGCTTCAGCTTCTAAAAACTGGAGAATGCGGGTTTTCGCCACCCTGGCTTTGTTCACGTGTGAAAGCACGGTCACAAAATATGGACTGAGTTGCACCAACCGCTCGACGTTTCCAGCCGCATATCCTTCCAGATAATTGGTGGCAAACATTTGCAACGTTGCCGACGGATGCTCGCTGAGCTTGAGCAAATATTCCTGGCCATCGGCTTCGGTAAAGTAGCGGGTGATCATCTCACGGCCAAATTGCTGGATATCAGGGCGAATACTATCGCATAAACTGACCAGAATCTGCGGGTTAAAATCACTTTCTGAAAATTCCTCACGCAAGACCTTCACCCCAAACTGCCGCAAATCAGGCCATTTGGAATCAAGCAATCGGCTCGCCTTGCCCATTTCTTCGTGATTTCCACGCAATCGCGGCACAATGGCCTGAAACAGTGCCTGAACCGCTTCACGAACCGAGAGCATTTCGTGATTACACAGCCGCGTAATGTCGTCGGTTGTCAGGTCCTCGGCCCAGGCAACATTGAGCTTGAGCAAATAGCCACCCACGTCCTGGGCAGCGGAAGTACGGGATTTGATGAGCCGCCAGACCAGTTCTTTCGAAACCTGGCGTCCCCAGATGGGATTGAGGTCTTCTTTGAGCACCAGCACCAGATGTGAGTAGACTCCATCGTTGGGTTGTGGTTTGAGGAGCGATTCGAGCAGGAGTGTCGAAAATCCAAGAATAAAATCAGGATGGGTCTCAGTCGCACCAAGGCGGCGAATGAGAGGCCGGATAGCCTGACGCAAATCTGGTAACGCATGAATGCAAATTGCCCGCAATACCCCTTTGCGGTTGACCAGCACGGCATCTGGCAACTCGCCCAGCAACCGGATCCCAATCGCCCGAATGGTCTCAAAATTTGACTGAATCAGCGCATGAATCAGGCTTTCCGGCAGGCTGTGGGCTTTGGTCTCGTGATTGAGCAGAATATTTCCGCCGAGTTCCTGAACTTCAGCCATGGGGTGGGTCACCAGATCAGCCACCACATTGAGTCCAATCGTCCGCAACTGCGCGCTAAACACGGTAAAGACCGTTTCGGCAATATCTTTCGCTTGCTCAGCCTGATGGGGTTCAAGCACCAGTAAATGGGCAATCAGTTTGACAATGCAGGCTCTGGCGGCATCTTCGGTAAAGGAAACTGAGCGGAGCAGTGTCCGGGCAAAGAGGCGGGTGTCAGCATAAAAACTGGAAGCCAGTCCAGCCAGAAAACCGCTGTCCTTTACAAACCGGTCGCGGCTGGTGGTGATCCACTGGTGGGCCTGCTGACGGGCAGTGCCATAGGCACAATTCGCAACAGCCAGAACCAGTTCAAAATCAGGCGCTTCCGGCGTATATCGGACGTTCGCCAATTCAAACCCAAACTGGGCCGTCACTTCATAAGGCCGATTTAATAACATCACGACGGCATCAACCGGAAGCTGCCCGCAAAACTCAGTACAGGCTCGAAGTGCCCGCACGGCAAACTGATGCACCGGCAGGCAGTTGCTTTCCGACAGTAAATGGAGCAGCCCAACCGGCATGGCTTCCCAAAGTTTGGGAAATGCTTCTTCACGAACGGTTGGGACAGGCTGACCAGGGCGAGCATTGGGTTTGCAACGCCAGACCATACTTCCCTTTGGCCGAATATACCGGGGGCTGTTGTGATATAAAATCGAGTTGAAGGCAAAGTAAGGAGCAAACGTGTCCCAGTGGTTGGTCACGGAAACATAATCCACTGAGCGCCGTCCACGCTGATTGGTGGTTGGTCGCGCGACATATCGGGTTGACGTTCGCGTGGGGTGGGCATCTGCATCTGAATAAGGCAACAAAACACCAACCGCCATTTTCACAAAATCATGGTCACCGAGTTCACCGAGCCGGCGAAGCGTGCGCCAGACTCGAATGCGCAGGAAATTGCGGGTGTTTTGACTGTAGGCCAGCTTTGACGAAGCTGATTTCAGTGTCTTCTTGACGTCTTCCGTTGAATGGGTCCGGCCTGCATCGTCAATGTAGTAACTGCTGTAACTCCCCAGTTTCCGAAACATCGGTTTTTCTTTTTCAAACCGATAGGCAAGGATGCCAAAAACTTTGGCATCCCGCCGATATTCAGCCGCTTTGAAAATATGTCGAAAGGCCCGAAAGTAGTTTGGTCGGAGCGGAGCGCTTTTCAATATTCCAAGCAATGCCGGGCGAACGGTCTGATTGTCAATCAGATAGATTGTGTCAAGTACGCCGTAGTGTGACGGCCCCCCGCTCTCAAGATAGCCCTGCAATGCAGAAGTAAATTCTTCCGGCTTCCCGGCACGGGCCGTTTCTTTGAGCGGTGACGGCAGCCGATCTACCATATCCGATTGAAATTCAGCGCGGGTTTCCGGGTCAGAGAGTTTGATCAGAGCTTCGCAGGCAATCCGGCGGACATGCTCCGGCGTGGCGGCATCGCCATAAATCCGCCCAAGCGTCGAAACGGTTTTTTCATCTCCACACCAGCCAAGCGCCCAGGCAATGCAATAATCCCGGAGCGCATCACCCGTGCCAATCAATCGAATCAGAAGCGGGGCGGCTTCGCGGAGTTTGAGTTCCCCGGCTCGCCAGATAACACGTTCCAGTGGCCAGCCCTTCTTTGGGGGCTGGCGTTTTCCGGTCAAGACTGAACGAACGGCCCCCAGCACCCCGGTATTGACTGGTTTGCGCTGAGCCAGTTCAGGATGTGCCAGTAAATGGAGAATCTGTTGATTTCGAGCTTCCTGATTGGGTGGACTGAGAGGGGTGGCGGGTTTGGCGGCAGGTTCCGTGGGCGTGGGTTCAGGAGAAGCACCTTCCCGATACCCTTTTTTGGTTTTTGATTTGACCAGGTCAGCAAATATTCGTTCGCCGTCAGCCAGTGAGACCGGCGAAACCGTCTGGGTGCCTTCTTTGAGGGTCGTTCCGCGCCGTCCGTACCGATAGTTCACCACATACCGATTCTGGCTGACTTCACACAGGTCAACTTCATAGACCTTGTCAGATGAGCCTTCGCGAAACGAAAGAAGTGTTTGCTTGATGAGCTTCATATCAGGGTTCAGGGTTCAGGGTTCAGGGTTTGGTGGATGATTGCAGGTATCCAACTGAAAATCCCAGGTATTCTTAACCACGAAAAACACGAAAAAATCAAACACTTACCAAAATCAATCTCTCATTCAATTTGTGATAAGGTACTTAAAAGGATGGAATTCTGATCTTTCAATCCCAGCCAGTAAGTTTATTTCATTTTGCAATGAACATCTTTGTATTAGGAAACAGTCAAGTAATTCAATCAAATAAACTTAACAAACTACTGACTACTGACTACTGACTGGTATCACTTGTGAGTTTGCTCGGAAGGGAAAAAGGTTGATAAACTCCTTTTACCCCTGAATTCACCAATCCTCCACCCTTCCTTCGAGCAATCGCCAACCTTTAACCCGTAAGGTTGGGCCAATGGCTAGTAAATTACTCCGTAATTTTATTTTGTCAACCTTTTTATTTTGGGAAGGTGGAAAAGAAAGAGAGCACTGGTATGGCAAATGATATAAGCCAGTCAGACCAGAAGCGCAACCAGAAATTTATCTGGCTGATGGTATTTGGGTTCTTTACCATCAATGGACTGTTGTTGTTTTCATACCGGTATCTGGATGATTTAACACGGTTTAAATCCGGTACATTTCTGACTCGGTTGATTGAAGAAATGACTGGTGCCTATACGGCCATGCTGCTGGTTCCGCTGGTGTTTTGGGCCGCCCGTCGGTTTCGGCTCTATCGCCCGCACCTGCTCAAATCACTGGCAGCCCACCTCGGTACGGTGGTGCTTCAATCATTTCTGCATACGTCGTTGATGGCCGTGACCCGACAGGCCATTTTTTCCCTGTGTGGACTCGGGGTCTATGACTATGGGTATATGCCGTTGCGCTATCTGATGGAATTTCCCAACCAGTTGCTCTGGTATTCAGCCGTGGTTGGGTTTATCCACCTCTTTGATCGCTATCAGGAATTGCGCGACCAGGAACTGCGGGCCTCACGACTTGAATCACAGCTTGCTCAATCCCGGCTGCAGGCACTGCAACTGCAACTCCAGCCTCATTTTCTGTTTAACACGCTCAACACCATCTCAGCCGTGCTCTATGAAGACATTGAAAAAGCTGACCGGATGATTGCCCGGCTAAGTGATTTCCTCCGAGCCACCCTCAAAACTGCCAGCACCCAGCAAATTTCACTTGGCGACGAAATTGAATTCCTGAACCTTTACCTTGAAATTATGCAGGCCCGGTTTGAAGAACAACTCGCTGTCACGCTTGAAATCGAGTCCGAAGCGCGACCGGCGCTCGTGCCCCGGCTGGTCCTGCAGCCACTCGTCGAAAATGCACTCAAACACGGCGTTGACCAGGCCACCGGCAAGATTCGGATTGATGTTTCGGCCAAAATCAACGGGTCGCATCTGGAACTTGAAGTCAGCGACCAGGGGCCAGGCTTGAATGGAAATGGATCGGCGACGGAATCAACCAAAGTTGGGCTGGCCAATTTACGCGAACGCCTGCAAGTGCTGTATCCTGAAGATCATACGCTGGCGGTTCACAATGGCACCCACGCCGGGCTGACCGTTCATATGACCTTGCCGTTTCAAACTTCGCTCCAGGAGAAAGTACCAGCATGACGCTGATTCGAACGCTGATTGTGGATGACGAAGGACCCGCTCGCCGCAAAATCCGCCGGCTGCTCGAAACTGACCCAGAAATTGAAGTGATTGGCGAAGCGGCCACCGGCCCAGAAGCGCTGGCACAGATTCAAAACCTCAAGCCAGGGTTGGTCTTTTTGGATATTCAAATGCCAGGAATGAGTGGACTTGAGCTGGCAAAAACCATTGCAGGAGAACCAAGCCCGGTAGTTGTGTTTATCACCGCCTTTGATCAACACGCGCTCCGGGCGTTTGAAGTCCAGGCTGTGGATTACCTGCTCAAACCCTTTGATCCGGACCGGTTCCGGCAGGCGCTCGCACGAGCCAAAGAACAGGTCAAACTTCGCACCAACCGTGATTTGAGCCACAACCTGCAATCGCTGCTGGCACAATTGCAGCCAACCCCTCCCACCTTTCCAGATCGCATCCTGATTGAACTCGACGAACGGGCTTTTTTTCTGGCGGTTGAAAAAATTCACCGGGTTGAAGCGGCCAAAAACTACATCAATCTGCATACTCAAACTGAAACTCACACCCTGCGCAGCACCCTCGAAAGCTTTGCTCTCAAACTCAACCCGCAAAAATTTGTCCAGGTCAATCGCTCAAGCATCGTCAACCTGGACCACATCCGTGAACTCCAGCCATGGTTTCATGGTGAATATCGCATCATCCTCACCGATGGCACCGAATTGATGTGGACCCGGCGCTACATTGGCCGCGCAGCCGAACTCCTCAACCGGAATCGAATGAAGAATGAAGAATGAAGAATTGAGAATTGAGGATTGTCGACTCTAGGGTTTTTTAGATAAATATTTCCTAAGTTTTTATTTTGGAAATTCTCGGAAATCATTGAAAAATTTGGATTTATTTTCTATGTATTCCGTGGTTTCCGTGGTTTCTTTATCTTAGGATAGGTAGGTGCATTACTGCACTTTCCCCCCTTCAGAACCGTGC
>CAZXCE010000269.1:0-10662 GCA_964639175.1 uncultured Clostridia bacterium | reverse complement strand
GGTTGCTCGGTTGCAGGGAGCTATCACCGGGAAATGATTCGTACCCCCTCAACCCTCGCCGCGCCGCCGGCGCCCCTACGGCGCGCGGGCGGCACGGCGAGAAAAGAGGAGGTGGCTTGGAGTCCGGTGGTAGGCCCAAAGCGGCCAACCGACCGGCTATCCGAACTGCAGTCCTTCGGAATGCTCAATCCAATTGCCGGCATCCCGCCCAGCAACGGATTTCAAGAAATTAAGATATGACTGATTCGTAAAGTTTGAACCGCCATAAAGCGGCGTCAAGCCGCCGCACTCCAAAACTTCAAGAGTATCTGGCCTGGAAAAAGTACCAGAGCAAGTCCAGCCGGCTTCGCATTTTGTGCGAGGGGTAACCGTCACGGTGCTGGGTCAGGTTTCGTTTATGGTTGTTGTCATTAACAAAAAGGTGTGCCAGCTTAAATCGGTGCCCCCCCCCCTCGTCAAGCGTTATATTCCGAAAATATTGTAAAACATGGCTAATTGTATGAAAGCAAAGGGCGAGGTTTTTGCTAACTGCCACCTATCGTCCAAATTCAACTCCGTGTTGAGCGCGAAAAAGGAAGAATCCGGCATTTTACGCATGCCGTCCCCAGCCCTGAAACTTGAAAGCGGCGTCAAGCGGGCCGTACTCCAAAGTTTTAGCTTGACATCCCTTCTCAGACATAAGCATTCTGCCCATCTCTCAACTCAATTGATTTTTGCATTTCTTTTTCACGCTTTTCGGTCAGGTGCTTATGTCTCAATCAACTCCAAATCAAAACATTCAATCTCCGCCAGCGGAGCAGTTGTACCGTGACGAACTCAGATTTTTAGAGCATTTCGGCTCTGGAGTGCGCCCGCCAAACTGGCGCTTGACGCCGCAAACTGTGGTGACCTTCATCGTTGGCTCGAAAGGTGAAACGCTTCGATTACCAAAAGATTCCAAGGCCCCGGATGATGTGCCTCGGTCACTGATCATTTCCGAAAAATTTGTTGGGAACCGCGCACTGGTTGAACGCTGTGTTGTCACCCTGGCCGGAGAGCGCGGCCTGATGCTCGTGGGTGAACCTGGAACGGCCAAGTCCATGCTTTCGGAATTGCTCGCCGCTGCCATTTGTGGCACCAGCGGTTTGACCGTTCAAGGAACGGCTGGCACAACCGAAGAGCAGCTTCGCTATGGCTGGAATTATTCGCTCCTGATTGCCAAAGGACCCAGGCCCGAAGCCCTGGTTCCGTCGCCAATTCTCACGGCAATGAATACTGGCGGCATTGGACGAGTCGAAGAAGTCACCCGCTGCCTGCCCGAAATCCAGGATGCGTTGATTTCGTTGCTGTCCGAGCGACGGCTGATGATCCCAGAGTTACAAACCGAAGCCATTGAGGAAAAAACGGTTTTTGCGCAGAAAGGCTTTAACGTTATTGCCACGGCAAACCTGCGCGACCGGGGCGTGTCGGAAATGTCCGCCGCACTCAAACGCCGCTTCAATTTTGAAACCATTCCACCAATTCCAGATCTCGCCCGCGAAGTTGCCCTGGTACAGCGTCAGGCCACGGCAGCTCTGGCTCGCGTAGATGAGCCCCTCCGCGTAGATCAGGCCGTGTTGGAAGCTCTGGTCACGGCCTTTCGCGATTTGCGGTCAGGCCGTTCGGTTGAAGGCTGGGCTGTGGAAACACCTGGAACGGTGATGAGTACGGCTGAAGCGGTGAGCGTCGCCACCGCCATTGGACTCCAGGCGGCTTACTTCCCGACCGAACGCGATCTGGTGTCGCACCTTCCAGGATATTTGCTCGGCGTCGTGCTCAAAGATGACCCAAAAGACCGTGGGCGCTTGCTGGCCTATTGGGACAGTGCGGTCAAACGCCGCGCCGAAGGCGGCACCCGACTCTGGAAACAATTGCTAGAACTTCGCTCAGTCATCGAGTCAGAAAACTAATACCATTTTGGGCTGAGGGTATCGGACTCAGGGCTCAGGGAAACAATTTTATCAGCAATTTAACCTTTGGCTCATACTGAATGAGATTATTGCAAAAATGGTATAAGAATCATTGAGAGCAAATCATGACTTCAGGCCGAGATGTGCTATCAACCAATAACCCTCAACTGTGAACTTCCTAACCCACAAATGGAGAAATCCCCGCATGGCTCAGTATGTACGCCTCTTTCTCGCGCTGGCTGTGTTACTTAGCTTGACCTCATGTGGCAAGAACCTGTCCTTTACGTTTGAAATCCCCAAAGAAGAAATCCAGGCAAAAGTCCAAACCAAATTCCCGCTCAAGCCGGGCGCTGGGGAGAAAGAAAAATCCCCGGTTGAGTTGACGATTAGTGATCCAGTGGTACTCCTGGAAGAAGGAAAAAATCAAATCGGGATCAGAGTGAATGTCCTGGCAATTCCGTCCGCGCCTCAACTCAACGCTCCTAAACCGCCATCGGCTCCGGCTGATGGTCCCAAACCGCCCGGTGGTGGTCCCAAACTTCCTGGCGGTGGCCCCGGTGGTCCTGGCGGTCCTGGTGGCCGGTTAAAGGATGGCCCTTCTTTGCCTGGAGGCGGTCCCCAAAAACCACCAGCCCCGCCTCAACCCAAATTCACCGGCACGGTGACGGTCTTTACCACGGTCAGTTATGACCCCAAAACGAAATCCATCCATCTCAGCAACCCGAAAATTACAAACCTGGACATTAAACAACTTCCACAACCCCTGGAAGAACCACTCAAACAAATGGCCGAGAAAAAACTGGCTGAAAAACTCGCCGAACAATCAATCCCCCTCGAAGGCAAGTCTCCAATCGAAGAAACCGCCATTACATTTATGAAATCGGTGGCTGTGAAAAATGGAAAACTGCTGGTTGAAATCGGTTGGTAACCTTTGAAAATAAGAATTGAGAATGAAGAATTGAGAATGAAGAATGAAGAAAATATTTGGCTCTTGGTTCTTGGTTTTTGATTCTTCTTCGAAAATATTGATTTCTAAGCACTAAGCGCTAATTACGAAGCACCAAGTACGAAGCACCAGGCACATTCTTCATTCTCAATTCTTCATTCTTCATTCTTCATTCTTCATTCTTCATTTATGGACCAGCTTCCTGATTTTGTATTTGATCCAACCCGAATGGTTGATGAACTGGCCGGCAGTCAAACGCCGCTCCTGATCGGGGTGCGTCACCATTCCCCGGCCTGTGCGGCGGCAATTCCAAAGTTGCTTGACGCTTTTGGACCAGACAAAGTCGTGATTGAGCTTCCGACCGAATTTCAAGGCTGGATCAAGTGGTTGGGTCATAAAGACTTGCTGGCTCCTGTGGCTCTGGCGGGTGTCAGGTCAGATGGCAATGGGCTGGCGTTTTATCCGTTTGCTGATTTTTCCCCGGAACTGGCCGCTATCCGATGGGCGATCCGGCAGAACATCCCGGTTGAACCCTTTGACCTGCCAATGGAGCAATGGGAACGCCTCGAACGTGTCATCCGCGAGGCCGATCCTCACACAGAAACTGATCACACCGAGCCCGTTCCTTCACTTCTGCAACAATTGCTGGCTCAAACCAATGTCGAAGATTCAGAAAGTTTGTGGGATGTCCTGGTTGAATCCCACGCCACAGCCTCCGATCCAGAAGCAATCCGCCGGGCCGCACTTTTGTATGGTTGGGCCTTGCGCGTGGAAAGTATCCGGTCAAAAACAGTTCGCGACCACGACCTGCACCGTGAACGATTTATGCGGGAATGTCTGTTCAAGTCAGGGTTGAGTTGCTTTGGACCGTCGGCTGGGGCTGGTGACGCGGTTGAAACTATGCCCCGGATTGCGGCGGTAATCGGGGCCTTTCATGCACCAGCGCTGCTCCGGCACTCGTGGTACTGGTCGCCGACGGAACCTGCTGCCAAACCAGTGGAAAAAAAGAAAAATGACCGGGGCGCCACCATCAACACGTCGCTCATTGCCTATTCGCACGAGTTGCTGGATTCACGGTCAGGGTATCCGGCGGGTATTCGTGACCCGCTCTGGCAACACCGGGTCTGGGAAGCCGCCAGCACCGGACGTACCCTCTCAACCGTTGTGACAGAATCAGTCGTCGGCATCTGTGCTGAAGTTCGCCGCAAGTTTCACGTCGCGAGCGTGCCAGATGCTATGGAAGCCGTTCGCCTGACCGAAGATCTGGCGACTCTGCGGGGAATTCCATCACCGGGTCGCCGTGAATTACTCGAAGCCATCGAAACCGCGCTTGGACAGGGGGAATTGCTCGGACGAGGGCGAATTCTGGCTCAGGCCATGGAACGCGTCCTGGTTGGTCGGCGTCGAGGCCGGCTTCCGGGCGGGACGCCTCGTTCGGGTCTGGGTCCGCACGTTGAACAACTACTGGCTGAGTTAAAGCTTCCAGGGCCGGGCACTGAGTCAAGCGAAGCCAAACGCATGCGGCTTGATCCACTCCGTTCAGATTTGGACGCCCGTCGGCAGATTGCGCTCAAACGGCTTGGTGCCTGCGGCGTGCCGTATGCCAAACTGGAAGCCGGCGAAGCCATTGGCGCCTCAGAGCTTTTGACCCAGGTGTGGACTGTTTCGTGGACGCCCGGCACCGAAGCCATGCTGGAACTCGTCGGTGTGCGCGGTGTGACGCTGGAACAGGCAACGCTGGGCAGCCTCAAAGCCGAGGAAGCCCGTTACCGAAGCGAGGATAAATGGGTTCCAGCCGTGCATTTGTATTTGCTTGGTCAGGCCGCTGATTGTGCCCTCCACGAATTGACCCACGACTATTTAACCGCTTTGGCTCAGGCGTTCGCCACTGAAGCGACTTTGCCGCAACTGATTGCTGCAATTGAGCTTGTCCTGCGCATCGAGCACGAGCACATTCCCGGTCTTTCCTTTCAAAACCAGAAACTGGTAGTTGATTTTGATCACATCCGGGCGGAGTTGTTTTCCGCGGCGCTCAAAGCAATTGAAGGACTGGCCGGATCGAAAACGATTGAGGATGCCCGGGCCTTGCTGGAATTGATCCAGCTTTTTGAACGTCAATCTGAAGATCCAAACAGTGTCGGTGATGGCCGGCTGCTCTGGGCACTCAACGAATTGGCGGAAAATGGCTCGTCACTGATGCAGGGCGCCGCTGGTGCTTTACGGGTCAGATTGGGTGTTACGGCTGGGACCGAATTTGGCAAATTGGTCGCTTCCTGGGTAGATGCGGCCACCAGCAAAGACACCCACCAAACGCTGGCTGAACGGTTGCAAGGCACGCTGGCAGTGGCGGCGCCGCTGTTTGAGGCTGACCCGACCTGGGCCATACCATTGATGGAACGTATTGAGCAGCAAACAGATACTGAATTTCTGCACCGGTTGCCCGCACTTCGTGAAGGGTTTGAAGTGCTTTCAACCGCCAGCCGGGCCCGGATGTTGACCATCCTGGCCGAACGTTTGGAAGATGACGGTATCACCCAAACTTTTGACATCGTGCTCAATGACAACCCGCACCTGCTCGCCCGCTGTGCTGAAATTGACCGAACGGGGCGACAGGCGGTTGAGACACTCTTTGGTCAGCTTCCGACCCTTTCTGCTGAAAATCAAAAGGCGGCTGGTCCGGAACTCCACAGATCATCAGTTTCACGCCCGGACGGTGCGATTTCGCCTCGTGACCGGTGGCGGTTGATCCTGGGCCACGAGCGCGAACAGATGAAGCCCAAATCGGCTGGAATTGCCCGCGCCCTGGATGAACTCTATGGTGCCGGTCACGGTGAGGGCTCGCGTGGGGAAATCGCCGGAGGGAAGGGAGGCGGAAAAGAAGCACCTTTTCCCTCAACCCGTGAATGGGCCGAGGAACTGGAAGCCCTGTTTGGCGGAACTGTCCGTGAAGAAGTGCTGGGTCGCGCCGTTGAACGTGGCCGAACCTCAGCCCTGCTCGAACTGGATGCCGAAACGGTTTCACCTTCGATTGATTTGCTTGAACAGGTTCTTTCCCTTAAAGGCGGGTTGTCGGAAGGCCAGCTTGGCCACCTGCGGCGCATTGTTCAGCGAGTGATTGATGCCCTGGTCAAAGAACTGGCCACGCGTGTGCGCCCGGCGTTGACCGGACTGACAGTACCGCTTCCGACGCGTAAACCTGGTGGACCGCTTGATATTCGGCGAACGATCACCGCTAATCTGAAAACGCTTCGGCAGGATGAAGCCGGGAACGTCACATTTATTCCAGAGCGGCTCTTGTTTAAGACCCGCACCAAACGCTCAATGGACTGGCGGATTGTGCTGGTGGTTGATATTTCGGGTTCGATGGAAGCTTCAGTGATTTACAGCGCGATGATGGCTGCCATTTTGTCAGGATTGCCAGCAGTTTCGGTTCATTTTGTGGCGTTCAATACTGAAATTCTTGATATGACCCATCGCGTTGAAGATCCACTTGGATTGCTGCTCGAAGTTTCAGTCGGTGGCGGAACACACATTGCCCGAGGGCTGCGCTATGCGCGTGAATTGTTAACCGTTCCATCACGTTCGCTGGTGATACTGGTCACTGATTTTGAAGAAGGCTGGCCGGTGGCTGGTCTGGTCGAGGAAGTTCGGGCACTGGTGGAAACTGGCGCGAAAACCATTGGTCTGGCGGCACTGGATGATTCCGGGCAGCCACGCTATAGCAAATCAATTGCTGAACTTGTGGTCGGTGCCGGAATGCCAGTCGCAGCTCTGACACCGCTGGAGCTTGCCCGCTGGGTTGGAGAAAAAATTCGCGGGTAAAGCAGATCGAACAAAGCAGCTTGGAGCAGATTGGGGCTGAGGGTATGGGGCCAGGGGCTGAGGGAAATACAAGGCTTTCATTCGCAAATGGTTTAATCCCAATTTGCAATCGAGTCCTCCTATTAGAAAGGAGTTCAATAGTGCAATCAAATGAGCCTGGCGAACTACTGACTACTGACTACTGACTACTGACTGGTATCAGCTCAATTCTGTATCCGATTCAGTTTTCCACCAGCTTCCAATCGGAAACGGTCTCCGCGCCACAGCACTGTTGTTCCCCAAAAACTCACCGCCCACACCACAAAACTCAGGACATCCCGCACTGGCACCAGGAAAAAGTAACGGCCTAAGCGACGGTCCTGAAGCCACTGGACACCAATCATCCAGGCGGCGACCAGTCTGAGGGTGAGTGCTCCGACGCCAACCCCGATTCCCAAAACTGAACTGCTGCTCAGCAGGAGCAACATGAGTGCCAGCACGGTTGTATGGGTGAACAACAACCCAAGATAGCCACCTGGACGGGAATATTTGACACACCGTGCCCAGCGCAATTGATGGTCAAAAAACTCTCGAAATCCATAGTCAGGTAAGACGGTCTCCACGACATAGGGTGAAAGTTGTACTTCATGTCCCGCATCTGCTGTCAGTTTCCCGAGCAGATAATCATCCGCCAGATAATCTGCAATGGCATGAAATCCGCCAATTTGATCCAAAACGGTTCGACGCAGGGCAATAGTGGACCCCATGGCAAATTTGATTCCTTCAAAGCGTTCAGACACCAGCGCACCTGGCAGAAACTCGGCGGTAATACCAATGCCTTCAATCAAGGCTGCCAGCCGGGTGCTCCCAATGGCACGATACATACAGGTCACCAGCCCAACTCGTGGATTGGCAAACGGTGAGACAACTGTTCGTAAATATTTGGGTCCAACACGGATGTCACTATCGCTCAATACCAGCAGTTCAGAGTGGACACCCGCCAGCATATTATTGAGATTGCTGACTTTACCGCTGACGCCGATTTGGGTTGGGTTGATAATGAGTGTAATTTGAAACGAAGGGAAATCTTGTTGTAGCTGGCGAATGAACGGCACCGCCGGGTCAGCTTCGTCCCGCACGCCAAACACAAGCTCAATCGGCCCTGGATAGTTTTGCCGGCAAAAGGACGTCCAGCATTCCAGGGCCCGGTCGTCCATCCCGCGCACTGGTTTGAGAATTGAAACTGGTGGAAAAAAATCTGGATGAGCCATCTGCCGCCGATGCTGCCGAAAAAAACTGAAGGCACTGTACAGGCTCACCAATTGATAGATTGATGAGGCGACCACAAGACCCAAAACCAGGTAAAAAGCAAATTGAACCATAACGTGACAGAGTGACACGATGACAGGGTGACAATCGTTTTTGCCACAAAAGCAGTAGTTAAATTGAGGCAGGCTGTCAACAACCTGCCTCAAAAGTTAACACTTCACTTCCATTCGGCCAGCGTCACCTTCGACCAGTTCTCCGATGATGGCAGCGGCAGGCGTCGCATGGCGGGTGAGTTCGGCCACCAGCTCATCAGCTTTTTCTGGTGATACGGCAATCAATAAACCACCTGACGTCTGAGCATCACAGACAATCAATTGTTGTTCTTTGGTTAGTTCCGGGGCGTAACTGGTCCAGTCATTCATAAATCGCCAGTTAGCATGCGTACCGCCAGGGGCAATGCCGTCGTTGACATACTGAATCGCTTTTTCAAGCACCGGAACGGCACTGAAGTTGACAACGGCACTGCAATTACTGGCTTTGGCCAGATTTCTCAAATGTCCAAGCAGACCAAACCCGGTGACATCCGTGGCCGCGTGGACACCGACGGCGGTCATGGCTTCGCTGGCACCACGGTTCAACGTAGTCATCAGGGCAATGGCTTCATGGATGGCTTCGAGGGTATCGCGTCCCTGTTTGGCTGCTGTGGTAATAATGCCCAGACCGAGTGGTTTGGAAAGCACCAGCTTATCGCCCGGTTTTCCGCCCGCATTGCTGATGATGCGGTCTGGATGAACCATCCCCGTCACAGCCAGTCCATAAATCGGCTCATCGGTTTTGATTGTGTGGCCGCCAACCAGTTCAATTCCAGCTTCTTTGGCTTTCTCGGCCCCGCCTCTCAGGATTTCCCCCAACACTGCCGCATCAAGCGAAGCATCCGGAAATCCTACAATGTTGAGGGCGGCCAGGGGGTGACCACCCATTGCATACACATCGCTCAAGGCATTTGCGGCAGCAACTGCGCCAAAATCATAGGGTTCATCCACAATCGGCGTGAAAAAATCAGTTGTCAAAACCAGCGCGGTGTCAGCCGTCAACCGATATACCGCCGCATCATCCGCGGTTGAACTCCCAATCAGGACATTTGGATCCGTGATCGCAGGCAGTCCACCCAAAAGTGAAAAAAGATAGCCCGGAGGATGTTTCGCGGCACATCCCGCCCGTTTGGCCAGTTGCGTAAGTCTCACCGTCATAAAACCTCTTCATTCTTCATTGGTTTGATTTCGCCTGGTTTGGGTTTGGCGACATAAAGACAAATACCACGGCACGTTCCGAAGACGCATTCCGAATACCGTGAATCACGTCAGCGGGTGCCAGGACGGCGTCGTTGGCTGAAAGTTCCTGTTCTTCCTCGCCAATGAGCGCCACCACTTTTCCTTCCATCACGGCATAAATTTTGTCCGCACCTGCATGGGCGTGTGCTTTTTGGGCCTGGCCAGGTTCAAGGCAGTAAATATCCGCAAAGAAATTCCGGGTTTCAAACAAGTTGATTTTCTGCATTTTCTCTGCCGAAAAATGGCGAAGTGTTTGTAAGTTTTTGATTTCCATACATTTCCAGGCTTTCTAAAAATACTGAAATTATTTTTTTCGGTTCAGGCAACCAAAAACAAGCTACACCATATGGTTCAGCAAATGCTACCCATTCGGTCGAAATGGTATGAACCTGAAGTTTCATCGGTATTTTCCAGGCATCGAATTTCAGGCACAAATTGTTTCTTTCCAGTTATTTCACACAACTTTGCAGCGACCTGGGAACTGTGGCACACCGATTGACATAGAGAAGGGCAAAACACATTACACGTGGGTGATCAGAGTTGGACCAACCCAACCCGCAGGCAAAGCACTGAACACAAGAGATCAACAATTTGGAGGCATCACAATGAAACATTTGATTCAATTATTGAAAACACCAGTATTCGCCGGAGGGGTATTATTCGTAGCATTTTTCTTCGCTTCACTCCCTGCCAACGCACAAAACTGGCGCTATGATGACGACAATTACCGTCCGTCTGAATCATGGGTTCGTCAGCAAGGACGCGAAAAAGGCTATCAACTTGGTACCCGTGAAGGCGCTCAGGATCGCGTCCAAAACAACCGGTATGACTATTCAGATGAAACCTATGACTACGCGCTGAACGGCTTCAAACCACAGTGGGTGCATGACGATAACTACAAAAGAGGATTCCGCGAAGGGTACAAACAGGGCTATGAAAATGGCTACCAGAACCCACGCAGCGTTCTCAATGACTGGCGATATGGCAACAACAATCGTCGCAATGATGATTACTACCGCAACAGCAACAATGGCCGTGGCCGGGATTGGAACCGTGGTCGTGACCAAAATTGTGACCGCGATGATGATTATTACCGTCGCAACAACAATCGCCGCCGATTTTAACCGTGGAGTTACAGGTGTGGTCCTCGGTAAGTTCCTTCTAAGGCGGAATGGGACAGGCTAAACACTGACAGCCACACCTCCACTCCACAATATTTTTCAATTTGTCTTTCCTTGGATTCTCTCTCAAGAGCCTTTGGAAACTTCGAACGGCGTGAAGCTTTGGGGATATAGCTTCACGCCTTTTTTTGTTTTTTAAAACCAGGGCTGAAGACATCGGGCTGAAGAAAACGGGTTTAATCCCCTAAGCCCGGAGTTCTTCGGCC
>CAZXCE010000268.1:0-10685 GCA_964639175.1 uncultured Clostridia bacterium | reverse complement strand
ATTGGCTATATTACATTGTATTAGCCTATAAATCAACCAAAATGTTTAAAGACCATGAGTTTTTTCAAAATTCGTTTTTTTTCATTTCCAGTTCGGCGTTTGAATCGCACCGATTCGAAACCAGATGTGGATTCCCCTGAATTTGGGTTTCGACTGGTGGTGTATGGGGCGTTGGTGTGTATCGTGAGTCTGGGGTTGTGGATTTTTTTTGGCACGATTGATGATGTGGTCAAACTTCGAGGAAAAGTCATTCCACGAGCCGGGATCGTCGAATTGCAGGCCCAGACTGAAGGAACGATCAAATACCTCACGGTCGAGGAAGGCGACGTGGTACGCAAAGGGCATGTGCTGATTCAACTGGAGACAGAGCCACTCCATCGCCAACTGGCAACCCTTGAAAAAGAAAAAAAGCTGGCCGCCGAACAAATTCGAAAATTGCGGCTCACGGCAGGCAATCTCAGCCAGGGGCTTGACAAGCAAAACGACCTGCTCCAGCTTGAAAAAGAAATTGTTCACACCCAGGAAATGCTTGATACGATGGTGGTTGAATCACCTTTTGACGCGGTTGTCACATCCATCAATGCACTGCAGGTTGGAAACGTCGTCACTGCAGGTAAACCGCTGGTGTCACTGGTTCCCCAAAATTCCCCCTTTGACCTTGAAGCCTTTGCCAAAGGAACCGACTTGCAAAGCCTCAAATCAGGATTACAGGCAAAAGTGGAATTTGACACCTATCCGTATCAGACTTTTGGAACCGCACCCGGCTCTGTCCTGAGCGTTTCGCCAGGGACAATTCTGTCTGAAAAAGAGTCCAATACCTTCCGGGTTCTGGTGTCGCTCAAAAGTTCTCAATTTGCGAACCACCCAATCCGCCCAGGTATGGAAGCCACCATTTGGGTCAGTTCTGAAAAACGGACGCTTGCCCAATGGATTTGGGGGCGGTTGGGACGTTAGCAAAGGGCAAAACCTCTGGGCTAAGGGCGATTGAAGGGATGAGGGATGAAGGATGAGGGATGAAATAAAACCAGGTCTTCAGCCCTTAGCCCGCTTTCTTCAGCCCCAGGCTTAAACACTATGTCATTTTCAATTCCCGAATTAAGCGCTGAATCTGTTTCCCTGGTTGATGCTGTTCGCATTGGGCGGTTTGAACGAAAGCTGGATTGGCTTGATAAAGCCGTCAACGGGGCTGTGGTGAGGAGAGTTGCTCAAACCCGAGGAATCGAGGTTTCAGACCAGGACCTCAAACCATTGATTGAAGCCTGGAGACAACAATATCGCCTTTCCAGACCCGAAGATGTCACGGCCTGGCTTGCCCACTGCCGGTTGAGCCTTGAGGATCTTGAACTGTGCCTGACTGAAAAAGCACTTGAACAAAAATTGATTGAACTGGAAATTCTTCCCCAGATTGAACCATTTTTTAAACGCAACCGGCTGGAGTATGACCAGGTTTGTCTGGGTCGGTTGAAGGTCTCGTCACAGGCGCTGGCTCAGGAAGTTATGGCACAAATCGTAGACGACGGCACTGATTTTGCCATTCTGGCCCGGCTGTATGCGGTAACTCCGGAAATGGGGTTCAATGCGGGATACGTCGGGTGGAAATATCGAACTGAGATATCAACCGAAATTGCAACGGCTGTTTTCGGAAGTGAAGACGGCGACCTCATCGGTCCCTTTCGGCAGGGCGACGGCTGGGAAATCTTCAAAATTCATACCATCAAACGCGCAACACTTGATGAACCGATGGCCCGGTTGATCCAGGACCGACTCTGGGAAGAATGGATCAAAGCAGAAATTCTGAAACAAGAAGTCGTGGCCACCTCAACCAGTCATACCAGCTTGTAGTCAGTAGTCAGTAGTCCACGAACTCCATTTGGTCGAATAACTTGACTGTTTTCTCATACCAGGATTTCATTCCAAAATTGTATAAGCCCATGAACCAGCTCGCTCGATGTGGAATTTTTATCATTCTTCTGTTTCAACTGAGTTGTCGGGAGGTTGAATCACGAACCGGACAGCCATCAACGACTGCCCGGCTTCCAGTTGAAGTTGATCTGTTGATCATCAACACCAATCCCAATGATGGATTCAATGTCCCTGGTGAAATCACCACCGGTGAAGCATTTGTCGTGAAGTCGCCACGGTCGGGGAAAATCCTGGAAATTCAGCATCTATCAGACGGAATCATCCGCAAAGGAACGGTTTTGGTCCGGTTAAACCGCGAACACCTCGAAGCACAATTGACCGAACTTCAGCTTTCGCTCAAGTCAGCCGAACTTCAGATTCAATCAGCCGAAAAATCAGTCGCGGAACATCGGCGAACGCTGGCACAAAACGAATCGCTCTTTGCTGGTGGCTTACAGAACCGCAATATGGTCGAAAAATCACGCTTTGAACTTGAGCAATCAGTGCTTGATGAACAAAAAGCCCGCATTGACAAAGAAGTTGTGGCCGCCCGCGTGACCAAAACTCAGGCTGAGCTGGCAGCGTCTGACCTCCTGGCGCCGTTTGACGGTTTCATTCAACGGCGTCTGGTGCAGGCCGACACCAGGGTCTCAGAGGGCGAGTCGTTACTGGAACTGGCTCCGGCAACAGCCATCAGTGTGAAGTTTAAGGTTTTACAGGGTGAAGGACCAAAACTGCAGGTCGGAGATGACGTTCAGGTCAAACCATTTTCTGAACCTGGAAACGCCCAGGCAGTTCCAGCCACGATCCGCCAGATTGAACCGTTGATCGAAGGTCCAGGCAGCATCGGATACACGGCTGTCTTTCGCCATAAAACTGATTTTCAAACTGGCTCAGTGGTCAATGTCACCTTTGAAATTCCAGGTTCTGAGTCCATTGTTGTGCCACGGGCGGCAGTGGTGCCACTCCCGGAAGATGCTTCAAAAATGGGGGTGTGGACGATTTCGAATCGTGTGCTGAGTCTCAAGCCAGTTTCGCCTGGAAAAAAAATCGGAGATCAGGTCGTGATCTCCGCTGGGATTGCGCCTGGAGACCGAATCTTGATTGCACCTCCAGCCAGACTGAAGGCAGACGATCAGGTCATCATTCGGCAGCAGAAGCTGGCTTATCCTTGACGTTGCAACCACAACACTTTCCAGTGGGGTTCAACCAGGTCTTATTTCACCCTTACTTGTTGACGGGCAATGATTTTCCCCGATTGGTCAACAACCCGAATCAAAAATGGTCCAGGCGGAAGGACCAGCGCTGGAATCTGTTTGCCACTGGAAATTGTTACTTGATCAACTGGTACGGCGCTGGTGCCTTCATCTGGCATGAGGGCCTGAACCAGGCAGGGAAACGTGTTGTGGCACAGATCTTTTGGGAATGTGTACGGCTTGCGTAATCCGCCCATCAGCAACCAATCAGGACGACCTGCTTTGGTTTTGCTGCGTGGGTGGAAAATCTGAGCATCGTAGTTACTGCGGTGTTTTTCTTCGACAAAGAGCGTCCCATCTTTTGATTGGAAGATCGTCGGTTCCTTGACCCGTCCCTGTTGAATGGCTTGCCCATACAACGGCTTTTCATAGTCAGGGGAACTGTGCTCCATCATTTGAACCTGATCTATCGAAAATGGCTCAATCCCGGAAATTTCCTTAAAATTTTGAGCCATGCTGAGCAATCCACGGCCAAACCCTCCTTTATTAATATGAGCATACCCGGCATGGACCAGGATTTTTGCCTTCGAGTCTTTGGCCAGTATTCGGTCATACAGACGCTGGGCCTGCCCACGCTCGCGCTTTTTGATACAGCGATCTGGGTCCTTTTCATCTGGAGAACAGGGGCTGTTTTCTTCATAAGGAACAACGGTGTACCCAAGCTTGAGGGCGGTCCGGACTAAATCCCCATATACAGGCTCATTGGTATAAATCCCTGTTTTACCAAATAGCGGGTAACGGCGGTTCTCCAATTCTGCATCCGCATCCGACAATGTTTCAGCGGCAAAATACCGGAAGCCTTTTTGATATAACGCTTTCAACAATTGAAGCGTAAACGCCCGGTGTCTTGGAACATGGTGTGCTTCATTGATGAAAATCACCTGCCGGATATCAGCCGTGGATTCGATGACCCGAAGTGCAGTCTGGGGGGCATAACCGTCCAGTGGCGAAGATTGCTGATTGGAACTGGGTTGACTGGTGTTGGGTGGACGTAGTTGATCAAATTCGGAAAGGGCCTGGTGGTACTCGCCGATGATCGAATGGTACATGGCGATGTTTTGGACATAACCAGCGGCTTCGGGAGATTCCAAATATTCCTTTTCACGTGCTTGCAGTTCAATTCCGGCTGCAAAGTACCTGGCTGAGTCACCAGTTTTCGCTGCCGTATAGAGGACCAGCAGTGGGTTAGGGAGTTGCGCCCCAGAGTGAGCCGGCGCCTGATGTGAGTAAGCGCTGTGGATATTGAAAATGGTCAAAACGCAAAGAAAGCAAAGAATCGTGGTTGCTTTTTTCATGCAAAGTATTCCGGATAAAGGTGATCAGTTGAGAAATGGAGATACCCGGCCTGATCGAACAGTTTTCTTGAACCAAATTTGAGCTCAGCGGAAATAACTTTTTTTAGTTCCTGGAGACTTTGATGATACATCAATTCCAGGATTTTCCATCTTAGATTGGAATCAAAACGGGCAGGTTGAATCTCTAAAACAAGAGCGGTTTTGGGAGTTCCATTTTCTTGATAAGAAACAACTTGTGGCCATGGGCCAAGCTTGGACGGGAGTTCAAACCCAAGTTCCATACGCAACACATTTGACAGCTTAAACTGTTCAAGATCACAAAACCGGGTAAGCACATCGTCTGATTGAGAATTTGTTGCTGGGTTGGCTTCGAGACCAGTCACCACACGGATTTCATCAAAATCTGGCTGGTGGGCTTCAAAATAGCGAAGAATCATATCCTGGAAGAGTTCTTCCTGGTGAGCCGTGATCAACTGGTGCATGGCCAGGACCAGCGGTGTGTCTGCAAGTCGAATTGGCTCATCTGGCGATGCACTGACTTTGTTTTGGCGGTATGTTTCACGGGTTTCAAGAAAAAAGTCGGCAACTTCTCCAAAAAAGTGTCCGGTCTTGGCCACAAAAAGCTTTTGGAGAATATAATCTCTGACCTTCAAAACGGTAATTCCCTGTTCCTGCATCCACGTTCGGGTTTCATCCGCCGAGTGAAGGCCCAACATTCGTCGCCAGGCATCAAAGTATTCCTGAAGTTCAGCTTCAGAAACAATGTTTTGAATATTCCCGTCGGTCATCATTGCTGCCTGGTAAATGGCTCCGGCAATACAATCTTCTTCAAATTTTGAGAACAGTTTGTGATGGCCAACCACATCATCAATCAGAAACAGGCTTCGGACTTCAAACTCAAACCCATTGATGGAAAGCACGATTGAGGAATAGGGATTTTCAGATGTTTTTCGAAGTCGGAAGGCACTGCGCGGCAGGTTTTTTCCAGGTTTGAAGCAAAGTGAATACATCCCTTCAGGATCTTCCACCAGAAACATCGGCAATCGGTGACACTCATCATCCTGCCTGGACCAAATTGTCAAAATCTGCCCACCTGCTGGACCCAGGTTGTGGTTTAAATCACCAATCAATGCTTCAACCTGGGCCGGCTCCATTTGATGGGCAACCAGGTCTTTTAGAGAAGTAGCCAGATCTATCCATGGAATCATAGTGTTATAAGTTTGGAGGTTGGATTCAGACGAGAAAGAACTAGGCGGTTCTCTCGTCGGTCGGTGTGTTGGTTGACAACGAGCTGGACTCCTGGGCACTGAGCAACGCTTCCCGGTCCAGATACCATTCGATCTTCATTTGAGCCTTGAGTTCGCTCATTTTCTGCTGAGTCAGCCGTTTTCGAATACGCGATTGCGCAACGTGAACATCCAGCTCAAATCTCTGATGTACTTTATAAAGTTGATGAAATCGCCCCATCTGGTAAGGGCCAAGGACCGCACCAATTTTCAGGGTTGAAACCGGCTGTCCAGTCAGTTTGGATAATTCGGCTCCAGAATATGATTGAGATTCAGCTTTCCGTGATTTGGGGCTAGTGAGAAACCAGGTCAAGGTTGGTGAAAAAACAGCTTTGTTTTCAATCACTTCACGTAACTCTTCCAGTGAGCTGGATTCAACGGCAGACCACTGCATGACCTCAAATGATGAAAATTCCTCCTGATATTGCTCAAAAAAGCGAGAAATCTGCTCATCTGAAATGCTTGCTTCCATCTCATCCAGCAAAGCCTGGGAAAGCCGCACCAGCGACTGATTTCCCAAAAAGCCGACGGCCTGGCGTAACTGTTCAAAACAATCGGTCTTTTCACCTTCAGGTATTTCGCTTTCAAATGACTGAACAATGCGTGTGATCTGGTCTTCGGAAAGCACGGTTCTCAATTTTTCAGGGCAATCAAGAAGACAGGTCAATAGAACCAGATGGGGTTCAAAATCTTCGATTGAGATCCCTTCAGTACGGGTGGAATACTCCAGCATTCTCAGTACGGTTCTTCCGTCATATTCAATTTCATCTATCCGAAACAGGACGACATCTTTTGATTCCTCTTTGGAGTAGGCATCATGTCGCGAATGAACTGAAGTCCAGGGAAGATTACTGTTTGGCCTGAAGCCCAGGACAAAGGTTCCATCCCCATCTTCAATGGACAGGTCGTACTCGTTTTCGAATCTTCCAGGGAGTTTGGTAAAGAGCACCCGAACGTTGTTTTCTGGAAATTGCTGTTTCAGATTTGATAGTTCGCTCAGTGCATCCGCAAGCAAGCCATCTGGGGCAGAGGCAATCTTCTTTGCCACTTCGGCCAGGGAGGCCAGCCAGCTAAAAGTGGGGTTGTTGTTCATTGGGAAGCTCCTCCTCTGCCAGCCATCAGATATTCAGCCACAGCCTGGGACAAGGGCAGGCCAAGATCCATTTCCATCCACATCCATTGTCCGCCGGGGTTGATCTCAATGAAGACGTGCTTGCCCTCTGGGGTTAAAACCAGATCAATGGCCCCATAGGACAGCCCCATTTGGCGCGTCAATGCCAGACACTTTTCTTTGATTTCAGCCGGGAGTTCATACACAGACTCCTCTCGGACAAACGCGGCTCGCCAGTCAACTTTTCCACGGGAGGTATGCTGGGTTCGAATCTGACTGGCAAAAAGCTGGTCTCCGATGACCGCCACGCGAATATCAGCCCGTTTTTCCACCCGTTCCTGAAAAATGACTGGATAATTTCGAACCCGTTGAAGATAAATCAAATCGTCTGCCGAAACAGCTTTGGTCGTTGAGGCGGAGGTGCCGCTTGGAAAAGTGGTCGCGGCCTTGGAAATGATGGCCGTGTGACGATTGAAAAAACTGACGACCTGGCGGAAATCGGTGGTCACCAGCGTTTCAGGAACCTGAAAGCCAACCTCAAGGGCGATTGGGATTTGCGTCACCTTATCCTCCCAAAAAAATACTTGATCCGGTTTGCCAGGGAGAAACCGGGCATTGAGCGAATTGATCGTCTTGAGAAGAAACTTGAGCAGGTATTGAGCACCGGTCAACTGGCTTATTTGGTCGCCCCACATATCCGCCGATTTGGGGCGACCAATACGACGAACCCAAACGGCTGTCACCTCATCGCCTGAAATGACAACTTCCTGGCCGGAATATGTCAGACCATACATCTGGCTGAGAGCTGAAGCTGTAACCGATATATGTTGAGGAAAGCGACTGGTGTTCAGCACATGGACCGTTTGGCCGTTCTGGTCCAGAATCTCTTTGACTTTCCGGATATGGACATCATGCTCAGAAGCAAGAATTAATATAGACATGGTGCAAATCAGAAAAAGAAAAGTGCAGGGTTAAAAAACCTTCGTTGCAGAAAGGCCGGGTTTCGCCCAAATGGGCAGCAAATGTCAAACTCAGTCCATCTTTTCGCAACGGAGAATCGTCATGGTTTTTCATTCCTTATGGTTTACATTTTGTCTACCTGGCTCAGTTGGTGTGACTTTGGTGAAAAGGTTCATTTTCCAAACACAGGATTACTTTTCAGGCTTGGTACACTGAAAGTGGGGTTTTTTGAAAAACCGTTACATACATTTCTCAAGAAATTGAAAAACTCAGAAAAATTACTGGCAGAATAAAAAGATAACGCTCCGGGCTTTACCATCCTGGAGCGTCAGTTCATATTTGGTAAAAATTGGCTAAGGTTGTTGATAGGGTATCTTCAAGTATACCTGGAAATTCTGGCCCAACAGGATCTTGCGGGAACATCACTGACCTTCCTCAAATACGACAAGCTCCTGGGCCATATCAGCACCGATGTCCCCGTTACTGTAACGGGTTTCAATTGCAGTGGGTTCATAAACATCCACCTTTTTTGTATATTTCTGGCCTCCAATGACGAGATGGGCATCAAGGCCCATCAAAGCGTTAGTCATTTGCAAACAATTCATTTCTAAAGTGATTTCGCTGGTCTCGTGTAACAAATCAATAATTTTCATTTTTAGCCTCTTAAGTTTCTGGAAATGGTTTCGAAATTAAATTGAACCTGTGGAGTTAGGAACCGCTCGGCAACGAATCACCTGGCTCGGTACAATCAGAGGTGTTTTCAATAGCAGTTGTCCCATTACTATTTATGGTATCAATCTGAGTGTCATACGCGTCGTGGCATATATCAACTGGAATTCGTTTTTGAGGCGTGCCGCCTCCTACAATTTGGTGGGCGGTAATTCCCATCAATCCACTCGTGGAATACGATTGGTTCATATCCAATGTGACTTCGCTAGTTTCATGCAGTAAATCAATAATTTTCATGACTTTTTTGGCTCCTGATTTTCTGGGAACGTTTTTGAAATTAGGCTGATACATCCGGGTTTAGGAGCCACTCGGCAACGAGTCGCCTGGCTCAGGACAATCAGCAGTATTTTCAACTCCGGTTGTTCCGTTACTGTTTATTGTATCAATCTGTGTGTCATAGACATCACACTTAAAAACCGGAATTGGTTTTTGTCCTCCGCCTACGATCTGACGAGCTGGAATTCCCATCAAGCCACTCGTAGAATACGACTGGTTTATATCCAATGCGACTTCGCTGGTTTCCTGTACCAAATCGAAAATTTTCATGATTTTTTGAACTCCTAATAAAAAACAAAGGCTTAGTTGGTAGAGAGAGAAAATTTAGTTCTCTTGCGTCCCAGTAGTGATACATACCCAGAATCCATTACATATTTTTTTCAGAGATTCGAAAATAAGTAGAACCTGATTATTGGTTTTGATACCTGCCGAAACTAAGGCTCCAGGGTTGGCAGAGCTGAATCACCTTTGGCTGGGAGCAAGGGCGAAGGAATCTCTGGTGTCGGATTGTCCCATTGTCCAGATTGAGGGTGTCTGGTTTACCCTGATGCTTATGACCCGATATCCTCGAACCTCAGTGGCATTATGTCCCTGGTATTTCAGAATTGACCTGCCCCTGGCTGTGAAGCTGGTTTTTCCGGCGGTGCGTTTGATGCAGTTGAAACCGGGTTCTCTGGTTCGGATTGGTCAGCCGATTCTCAATCGAAGTTGTATGACTGACACCGTGATCATCTGGTTGAGCGACGTACGCAACTGCCGCAACCACAGGAGACTGGCTTTCAAGCGGGTGAATCTGTTGTATCTGCCGGGACGGGTTTCGAGTCATTCCTTTGATTAAATATGACTGGTTCATATCCAGTCCTTGACCATCAGTGTTCTGCGACAAATCAAGAATGAGCACAGGGTTTCAACTCCAGAAGAAATGAAAACTGAGTTCGGATAACAGAGAAATTGGTTTTCGCTTTGCCAGTAGTGAAAATTTTCAAGAATCCATTACACCTTTTCCAGGATCTCGAAGCCGTATCTGTCAAAAAAGACGCCTGAGTTCAATTTCGTCGAACTCAGGCGTCTTTGTGGAATCGATTGCTGGACACTACCAGTTTACCAGAAAAAAATGCGAGAAAGCCCCATCCTCAACCGCGAAGCGGTAGGGTGGGGATGAATCGCATTGATTTGTTGAGTAAAGCCGACTCTTGTTGTGTCATTCCCTGAGCCATATCTAAGGCATATTCATCCGTATAGCGTCATCGCTCGGACAGGGAGCGTTGGAAATCTCGGTTTCGGTGAGCCTTCGGACTCACCGTTGGTTCAACATTCGTGTCATCGAACCTTGACACCGCACGGTTGATCCCAAACGTGTGGAGCGAACAAGATGCGAGAGAGGGAAGTTCCTTCCCGAAACGGTACTCCACATACCGTCCGAAGCGTCTCGTGCGAAAGCTGGGAAGCGCCACTTAGAGCCGTCGGCTCCCAGGCCGGATCGGAAGCGGTGGCAGGGAACAGCAGGAATCCCCTGCCTCAATCGCGTAGCGATAGGGAGAGGAGGTTCAAGAGTGAAGAGTTTCTTCCTCCGAGGTGTTTTCATCCTTTAGCCGCTCGATGTTTCCCCAAAACCAGGAAATGCGGGCCTCAGCTCGTCTGGCTTTCAACCAGTTCTGAAAAAGTTTTTCCCGAATCTCGTCTTTTAATTCCGGAGTGAACTCAGCCGGCTGGAACTTCAAGATTCGGAAAATCTCATACCGGTCACCATTCCGGAGCGGTCCCACGATATCGCCCGGCTGAGCCTGGAACAATGCCTGATATTCATTGCCCACAAGAGTTGAGAAATGAATCGTCAGATATTACACCGACTGACCCACATCCCTTTGAA
>CAZXCE010000267.1:0-10749 GCA_964639175.1 uncultured Clostridia bacterium | reverse complement strand
GAACCCTGAAGCACGGAACCCCATTTCCGATACATTTCCGTCCCATATCCGCACAGTTTCTATCCCTCCAATCATTAAGATTTCTGCAACTGATTGAAACTCCAGCAGTTGGTGGAGATCGGCTGTGGTACGCCAATTGTCTTTCGTTGGGTACTTCCTCATGCCGTGATTCCACTTTGTGATCTGGAGATCAATCTCATGCTTACCTCTGTGTTGAAGGATTTTCGCTTTGCTGGACGTGTGCTCATCAAGCAACCCACGTTTACACTGGTTGTTGTGCTGACTTTGGCGCTGGGGATCGGCGCCACCACCGCCATGTTCAGCATTGTGAATGGTGTTTTGTTCAAACCCTTGCCCTTTCAACAGCCCGAAGACTTGACGGTTGTCTGGTCGCTCCGAACAAAAGACGGGAAGCGGAACCCGATTTCCTACCCGGATTTTCAGGACTGGCGTGCGTTAAACACCAGCTTTCAGGATCTGGCTGTTGGATCTGGGGCCGAATCGTTGACCTTTACTTCCTCCATCGAAGCCCATCACATTCAGGCTGAATATATCAGCGAGAATTTCTTTTCAGTATTGGGCGTCTCTCCTCTGATTGGGCGTGCGTTCCTGGCTGAAGAAAACTCAATGACTGGTCCCAATCAGGTTGCGATTCTCAATCACAGTTTCTGGCAGCGGCAGTTTGGTGGGTCACCATCCATCATTGGGAAAACAATTACCTTAAATGATGCACCCTACACGGTTGTTGGGGTGATGCCCGAGGGGTTTCGCGGCGAATCTGACCATGCTGATATGTGGCTGCCGTTCTGTAGCGTCACGGTTGCTTTTCCTTCTGATGATCCGGCGAATCAGTTTGATTATGTGACAGATCGGCGATTGCGGTGGGTTGCCGGTGTTGGACGACTGAAGCCAGATGTTTCACTGATCCAGGCTCAGACTGAACTTGATACGATCGCTGCCCGACTGGAAACCCAATATCCCGTGACCAACACCGGATTTCGGGTTCAAATTCAGACGATGACTGATGCCTGGGTTGGCGAATACCGCACCACGCTCCAGGCGTTGCTCTTGAGTGTCGGGTTGATTCTGTTGATTGCCTGCAGCAATGTGGTCAATTTGCAGATGAGTCGTTCTTCGGGGCGACAAAAGGAAATGACGGTTCGGACGGCGCTCGGTGCCAGTCGGTGGCAACTCGTTCGGCTGTTACTGATTGAAAGCCTGATTTTGACCAGTCTCGGCAGTCTGCTCGGGGTTGGTCTGGCGCTGTGGCTGGATGAAGCCGCCGTTGCCTTTTTGCCAGTCAAATTTCCAAGTTTTGTCTCGTTTGCCGTGGATTGGTCAGTGCTGGGGATGGCGATTGCCACCACGGTGCTCTCAACCGTGATGACTGGTTTATTTCCGGCACTGGCACTGGTCGTTCGCCCAGATATTTACACCGCGTTACGCGAAAAAACGGTCAAGTCAGGCCGTACCCAGTGGTTTGGGTCGGCCTTTGCGGTAGCTGAAATTGCGCTGGCGTTGATGCTGCTGGTGGCGGCTGGAATCACGCTGAAAACGCTTGTGAGTCATCAGTCACAACCGCTTGGTTTTGAAAGTGAAAACCTGCTCACGCTTCGAGTCCACCTTGGGGCTGAAAAGTACGCCACGGACGAGGCAGTTTCCAGAATCAATCGCCAGCTTGAAACTGCTCTCAAGGGAACCCCCAGGCTGACCCAGGTTGGGCTTGTTCAATCAGACCTTCCGCCAACCGGCGGAGGATACACCTGGCATATCGAACGCCAGGACCAGCCGGCATCCGGGCCCGCCGATTTAATGCGAACCAGTATTCATCGGGTCAATGCTGGTTTTTTTGATGCGTTTGGAATGCGATTGCTCAGAGGCGAAGGTTTTTCAGACCGGCAAACGCTTGAATCACAAAAAGTTGCAGTCATCAGCGAATCAATGGCCCGCACCTGTTGGGGCGAAGCTGATCCGATTGGAAAACAACTCCGGTATGTTCGCGGGGCGCAGCCTGGTCCCTGGTTTACTGTGGTGGGAGTCGTGTCAGATATCAAATTTCAGGGACGCATCACGGGTGATGTTGATCAGCGCGATATCTATGTTTCAATTCAGCAAGTTCCGTCCCTTGATCCACGATTTGTTTTACTGGCGCTGAAATATCAGGGAGAAACTGCCGATGCCGTGACAGCCGTTCAATCAGCCATTCATTCAGTAGATCCGCTGCTTCCGGTGGACCAGATCAGCACCATGACCGAACGTTTGCGGGATGAACTCAACGAATCACGATTTGTGGCGCAGCTTTCGACTCTGTTTGCTGGAATTGCCCTGGTGTTGTCGCTGCTGGGGGTCTATGGCGTGTTGTCGTGGTGGGTTTCGGAGCGAACTTCAGAAATTGGAATCCGGGTGGCGCTCGGCGCCCAGTCTCACGACATTTTAAATCTGGTCCTCAAACGAGCCATGTTGCTGACAGGAGTGGGAATTGTCATTGGATTAGCTGGCGCTCGGGTGTGGGACCGCTGGCTGCAAAGTCTGGTGAACAGCCAGAATGCGATAGATGGGAATTTACTTGGGCTGATAGTTATTTTTCTGGTGATGACTTCGCTGGTGACAAGCATCATCCCGGCCTGGCGCGCTGCCCAGGTTGATCCATTGATTACGCTCAATCGAGAATAGTTTGAGGAAATAGGAAAAAGGCAAAAAGAACATAAAGGACAAAAAGAACATAAATTCGAAAACCGTGAACCCTGAACCGTGAACCCTGAACCCTGAACCCTGAACCCTGAACCCTACCCTGGCTCTTGTTCCAGCAGGGCAAAAAGTTCATCAAACCGATACTGTTTGACCAGTCGGCGGAGCGTGTCTGCCAGCGACTGATGATGCGAGGGGAGTTGCTCGATCAATTCCAGGGCTTTCGCGGTTCGGCCAGTGGTTAAACTGCGGTGAAATGCAGCTTTCCATTCCTCGTCCAACCCATTCTGCTGAGTGAGGTTTGACGATTGATCGAAACTTGATGGGGTGACAGATGTAACTTCTTCCTGGAATTGAACTTTCAGGTGTTTGCCAATCATTTCAAACAACATCTTTTCCGTAAATGGTTTGGCGAGATAGTCGTCAAACCCAGAGGCCAGAACCATTTGCCGGTCTTCTTCAAACGCGCTGGCGGTCAGGGCAATGATTGGCAGCCGTGTTGACTGGCGTTGAGATTCATTGGCTCGTAAGCGCCGTGCGACTTCAAACCCGTCCATTCCAGGCATGCGCAGGTCCAGAAACACCAGATCCGGGTGATTCTGACTGAAGCGTTCAAGCGCCTGTTCACCGTTTGCAACCGTCTGGACGTCAAACCCAACTGTCTGCAACAACGTCTCCATCACGCGTCGGTTCTCCAGCCGGTCGTCTACGACCAGGATTTGCCAGCGCGGTTGATTGGGAGCCAAGGCCACGATTTGGTGCTGAAGCGATCTGATTTCGAATTGTTCAGCCGTCAGCGGAAGCCAGAATGAAAACACACTTCCAGCCTCTGGCTGGCTGGTGACACGTAATTCGCCACCCATCAGGTGAACCAGATTGCGGCTGATGGCCAGCCCAAGTCCGGTACCCTGTGACTGGCCAGCCAGTTCTCCTACCTGTGAAAATGGCTGAAAGAGTTTTTCAACATCCTCGGGAGCAATCCCAATCCCCGTATCTGCCACCTCAAATCGAAATCCAGCCTCCTGGGCATCAATGCGCACTGTCACTGAACCCTCGCGGGTAAATTTGACAGCGTTGGCGATCAGGTTCATCAGGACCTGACGCAGTTTCCCGGCATCTCCGCGCAGCAAAGCCGGGACCCCTGACGAGATTTCAACCTGTAATTTCAATCCTTTATCGGCGACCTGAAGGCGAAAAACATCTTGCAAACTGCTGACCAGTTCGCGGAGATCAAACGGCTGTTCGGTCAACGTCAACCGACCGCTTTCAATTTTGGCAATCGAGAGCACGTCATTGATTAACCCCAGCAAATGCTCACCGCTGTGGGTGATGTAGCTGAGGTATTCGCGATCCTGAGCTGGACGACTCGACGTCCGATTCATCACCTGGGCAAACCCGAGCACCGCATTGAGCGGGGTGCGGAGTTCGTGACTCATATTGGCCAGGAAGATGTCTTTGGCCCGATTGGCGCGTTCTGCCTCGGCTTTGGCCTTGAGGGCCGCCGCCTCAGATTCGCGCAACTGGTCAACTGCCGTTTCAAGCTGGCCATTGGCGACAGCCAGTTCATGGGTTCGGGTCTCGACTTTCTGTTCCAGTTCCTGGTTCAAGACATCGAGTTCGGTGTACACCCGATTGAATCGGTTGGCGAGCGCTGCGGCCATGGAAAACATAAAAACGGCCAGCCCCACATATTGCAGAATAAAAAATGGCACAACTCCAATTGGGGCAATCAGTAAGTAAACTTCAAACGCGGTGGTGACAATGCTTCCAAAAAGAATCGTTCGGGCGTCTGGATTTCCACGCCAGCTTTCCCGGATGACAAGCCCTAAACACCAGACCATAACCGACATCAGCAAACAAAAATCAACCAGCGCCGCCTGTGGATTGGTGACGATTGATGCCGGGAAGAGCAAGGTGAGCACCAGACACAATCCCAGCAAGCCTTCTGTGATGCAGGCCAGCCGGTGAAAGCGAAAACCCAGAAACGACAGCGTAAACGGCAGCATGCCCATAAAGACCAGATACAGCGTGCAGTTGGTGAGGATGTTGCCGACAAATGGTGGAAGCAGAAACTCGGCCCAGGGCGTGAGCGCCAGGTTATTGATTGCCGAAGCCAGCAGAATCAACCCAAACCACAGATACTCGCGGAGTTGCCGTCGTCGCCAAAAAAGCAGCAGGTGATAGAACCCGGCCACAACAAAAATTGCGGCAAAGAGAAGTTGAGGCAAGTAATTGATTAACCGGGTTCGTTTGTGGGCAATGGCCAGTTCAGTCAGCAAGGTTGTTTCGCCCAGTTGAAACCGACCGCCTTGAAAACCACCCTGGCGCGGAAAATATTGGGCGGCTTGGGGACTCCAAAAAAAGCGAACTGCAATGACCAGTATTCCATCTGCCGGGATGAGTTCCGACGGGATTGAAAACACCTGGGGACCTTCCAACCGGTCAAGTGAAAAAAGCGGCGGCGGCGATTTCCCCCAATTCCCGACCGTGCGCCCCTGGATAAACACCTCGCCGGCACTGGTTCGCGGCGGGGTCAGCGTGATTGCAAATGAGCGTTGAGGCGCTGTGGTCACCTGCTCTGTGGGCAGTTGTACTTTCAACCGATACCAGCCAGATCCGCTATATCCCACATATCCCTGTTTGACCCAGCTTTCAGTGGTTGAAATGTCTTTCCAGGTTGAATCGTCAAACCGGCTGTCGGCCCAGGTCGGGTCATCTCCGGGCTGAAATTTCCATTTGAATTCATTTAGATCGGCTTTGGCATTGATGAGCCTGATTGGAACTGGCTCGGTGCGTGCCAGCAGCGTTTGAGGTGAAGCCCAGACAAACCAGAGTCCAACCAATCCACTGAGGATGAGACGAAGCAGGGACAGGAATTTCATGATATTGACCGATGAAAACCGCAGGTGGGCGACGAATTGTGCCATCCACAGAATAAAGATTTTCGGCAAACCGTCAATGAATCACACTTTTGAGAGCAGCAGGCGCACTTCAGACGATTGGGAAGGACTGAGCATATGTCGAAATCACGGTTCATCACACACCTGTACCAGTTGCGACCTTATGTGCTGAGCGGACTCTTGTTCAGTCTGTCATATCCGTCATATCCGTGGGTTCGGCTCGAATTGCTGGCCTGGGTTTGTCTGGTGCCGATGCTGCTGGCACTGCGGTCAGTCACTTCATTTCGTGTGATGTTTGTTCTGGCCTGGGTCACGATGTTTGTCGGCTGTCTACAGACCATGATGTGGTGTATGTGGGCCAATCCGTGGCTGATTGGTGGTTTTGTGGTGGTGGCTACCTTTATTTTGGCGGCACCGTTTGCCGTTTTTGGGGTGATTCAGAAACGGTTGAATCGCCGGGTTGCGCTCTGGACATTGCCCGTGGTGTGGACGGCTTCAGACTGGATTCATCACAGTCTGGAGGGTACTTTCGGCGGATTAGGGTTTGGGGTCACCCAGCACAAATTGACGTGGTTGATTCAATTTATTGACGTGACCGGAGTTTGGGGGCTGACCTTCTGGCTGGTTTTAATGAATGTCGCCATTACTGTCGCCATCGAGGAATTCCAGGCCCGACAGCAGTCTGAAGGTGAACCGATGGCGCGGCAATATCTCGTCCGGCGACTGGCTCTGACCGGCGCGGCGCTGCTCATCGGTCCGCTTTTGTACTCAGCCTGGGTTTTTTCACAACCTGAACGCTTTTCAAATTACGGTCAACTTTCAGTCATGCTCGTCCAGCCCAATGTCAACCCGTGGGTTCGGCTGACGCCGGAACTCGCCGCACAGGTCATTGGTCAGACCGTGATTGCAACAAACAACGCCTTCAAGAGTTCCAGGCCGGATTTGATTGTCTGGCCCGAAGTCGCCGTGCCGTCCGTGCTGCTCCAAAATCAGTCAGACCGTGAATTTCTTTCGCGCCAGGTCCGACGCTGGAACGTTCCGCTGGTGACCGGAACGCTTGATATGCCTTCTCAGTCGCCTTCGTCATCCGCTTCGAAATCAAAACCACGTTTAGTGTGGAATAGCTCGGTGATGGTGTCACCAGAGCGAAATGCCAGTGGGCAGGTCATCGGAACGACGGTTTCGGCGCCATATCACAAACAGAAATTGATGCCGTTTTTTGAGCAGGTGCCACTGGTGCACTGGTTCCCTTCGCTGGAGCGCTTCACGTCTCATCCGGCGACGACAAATCGGCTGATTCCGGGGCGCAGGACAAGCACATTTTCCTTCCAAACCACGACCCAGCAAACGGTTACGGTCGGAGCGCCGGTTTGCTATGAACATTTCTATCCTCAATTGATGGCCGATTTTGTGCGCAACGGCGCCAATCTGCTGGTGCTGCTCTCCAACGACGGCTGGTTTGCCAAAACCCACGGCGAGTACCAGATTGCGGCTTTTACTGAATTGCGGGCGATTGAAACCCGGCGGGCGATTGCCCGATGTGCCAATACCGGGATTACCTGTCTGATTGATCCGTATGGGCGCACCTGTCAGGCGCTTCCGTGGTGGCAGGAAGATGTTCTGGTTGGGACCGTTCCGCTTTCAACCCGGCTCAGTGTGTATGTTCGCTACCCGGATGTTTTTCCCAAAATTTGTGTCTGGCTGACACTGGCCGTGGTTCTCGGTGCATTTCGAGGCCGGGCTGAAAAAACCAGGGCTAGGGGCAATCGAAGGGATGAGGGATGAAGGATGAGGGATGAAAGAAAATCAGTTCTTCAGCCCGCAGCCCCAGGCTTGTTTTCTTCAGCCCGAAGAATCGGTCGCCAATGTCCCACCCCATTCCTTATGTTCCAGGAGAAAGAGTATGTCCAAACGATTGCTTTTCATAATGTTCGTCCTCACTGTGCTCTTCGGAGGACTGATGTTTGATCTGTCACTGTCATCAGATGAGGTTCAGGCAGGAACAGTATCTGAGTGTGGAACTAGCTGTGACAGTGACCCCGGCAAACCAGCACCTGCCAGGGAAATAGCGGCTCAGATCAAAGATGAAGCCAGATATTTTTCCAGTGCTGGTTCAGATCATCTTTCTGATCCAACCCATCCGGCTGAAAACAAAGTGGATTCATCGTTGAAAGCCGCAGGTTCTATCGCGTTTTCACTCTGTTTCCTGGTGGGTGGATTGATCCTGGCGTTTTCGTTGGTTTCTGTTTCTGGAATGAAACCCGGCGCCAGCGCGCTGCTGCCTGGGAAGTGGGGAGCCGGGATATGTGTGCTGGCCGCGATGGTTGGGGTTCGCGGTGTGATTGGTGTGCCCGATACATCCCATTCTCTTGCAAAACCGATGCCGGCGGCACCTGTGAAACAAACCGGAAACGGTATCCCGGATTTTGTCGCTTCGCTGGAAATCGGTGGACGCGGAACCACTCAAATTGGTGGAACGGCTGTGGATGAAGTCGGCAATGTGTATGTCACCGGGGGGTTTTCGGAACATATCTTCTTTGCCACGACACCCCCCACGAAACTGACCGCCACCAGAGGCTATGATTTCTTCGTGGCAAAATACGGCCCGGACCGAAAATGTCTGTGGGCCCGCATGGCAAATGGCCCAGATGATATTCCTTCGGAATTGTCGCTGGATGGTGGGCTGACCATCACCGTTGATAGTCAGGGGAATTGTTATGTTGGTGGTGGGTTTGTTTCATCGCTGGCATTTAAAACCGAAAGTGGTACGACGGCAGTGACCCTGGCGGCTTCCGGCTCGGGGCTCAACACCGAAGCTTTCGTGGCGAAATACAGCACGGATGGCACTTTGTTGTGGGCGCGAGGCGGGAACAGCGGCAGCCCTCAGTCAACCGATTCGTTAAATACCAGCATCAACAGCATCCTCAAGATTGTGGTTGATCGTCAGGGAACGCCCTTTGTGACTGGCCAACTGGCTGGAAATTCTTTTCTTGGAAAGCCAGTTCAGATTTCCGGAGCACAGGATTCGATTCTGGCACGGCTCAATCCAGCCACTGGTGAGCCGGTCTGGACAACTGCACCGGTTTCGACCGGTACGGAAACTATCTTTGATCTGGGGCTTGATTCAGCAGGGAATCTGTATCTTGTTGGTGCCTATATTGCACAGCCAGTTACCTTCCCAACTCCTTCATCACCAACCACACTCACTATGAGTGACCAGGATGAAGAGACGTATATCGCAAAGTACACTCGGGATGGACAATGTTTGTTTGCCAAACAGATCAGTGGGGGCAGTACCATCGGGTCCGGTATTGCCGTCACAAGTGCGGGTGAGTTTTATGTCACCGGGGCTTTTCTTTCAAAAGCGGTGTTTGGTGATGTCACGCTGACGAGCAATGCGGTCAGTGCTTCGGGATTTCTGGCCAGGTACAGTGCCGGCGGCACGCTGTTGTTTGCCCAGGAATTTGGGAAAAACCTCTATACCAGTGGAAACCGGGTTGAAGTGGATGCCAGCGGGACTGTCTACGTGGTTGGATATCTGAGAGGCGAAGCGATCTTTGGCGGCATCGGTCAAAATGCCCAGACCCTCAGCTCCAGCGGGGTCAGCATGTTTCTGGCGGTCTACAACGCGGCTGGGGCCGTTGAATATGCCCGGTTGCTCCAGGGATCAAACCCTCTCAGCCTGAATTTGCTTCTTAAAAATCCAAACACCCAGCTCAACGTCGAACCAATCAACCTCATGGTCAATCGAGCGTCTGGTCAGTTAATGGTTTCAGGCGATTTTAGCGGAACGCTTGAAATTTCCCCGATCCTGGAAATTGACACCGAAGACTATGATTTTGATGGCGATAGCGAAGAAGACAGCACCGATTTTGATGGCGATGGCGACGATGATGCAGATGATGATGATGACGATGATGATGACGACGATGACGATGATGATGACGATGATGATGACGATGACGACGATGACGATGATGATGGCGATGATGATGGCGACGGAGACGGCGAAGGAGACGGCGAAGGAGACGGCGAAGGAGACGGCGAAGGAGACGGCGATGGAGACGGCGAAGGAGACGGAGACGGCGATGGTGATGGTGGTCGCCAATCCTCAACCCCAAATCGAAACGGCTTTGTGGCCTTTATTCCATTGTCACAGTTCACGGTTGATGCTCCAACGGCCCAACTGACCTTCCCCAGAGGTGGTGAGACCTTTATCGCAGGCCGTACCTTGAACATCACCTGGAATTCAAATGACCGGGCTGGTGTGGTGTCGCACGATCTGGCGCTTTCAACCACCAGTGGTCGGGAGTTTGCCACCACAATCATCACTGGTCTGTCAGGTCTGGCCCAGAGTTTCGACTACCAGATTCCAGATTCGCTCAGAACCGATACTGGACGGATTCGGCTGACAGCCGCCAATGCTGCCGGATTGACCGCTCAATCGGTGACACCGACAGACTTTCGAATCGTCACCCCAGGCAACGACCGTGAAAACCCAACCGTGGCTGTGCAATCACCGGTCACTGGTGCGACATTCAGTTCCATTGCTGGTGCGCAGGTGAATGTGGCCTGGACGTCAACCGACAATGTGGGGGTGGTATCGCACACCGTGAAGTTTTCCGGTTCGCGAAACGGAGTGACATTTACCGAAACCGTGGCTTCTGGATTACCTGGGGCCGCCACGAGTTTTGTTCTCCAGATTGTAAAAGACGATGTCGTGGCCAATGGTCAAATGCTGGTTGAAGCTGCAGACGCGGCTGGAAATACTGGTCAGGGGCGTTCGGGTACGTTCACAATTACCAATTCCGCCACTGATTCCACGGCACCAGTGGTGTCTGGCGTGACGCCCTCCACCACCAAAATCAAGCGCAAGAAGAACCCCAATGTGACCCTTTCGTGGACCTCGACCGACAATGTCGGTGTGGTGTCGCACGAGCTGTCCTTTGCCGCAAATGGTTCTGATTTCTCGACTTCAGTGGTGTCTGGTTTGTCTGGAAGCACTCAGTCGTTTGCCTGGAGTGTGCCGGCTACCATTCCAAAGACCAAAACGGGTGTGGTGAAAGTGGTTGCCAGAGATGCGGCTGGCAACCTGGGTGAAGCCCGATCAGGCGTGGTGTCAATTAAGTAATTCCGGGTTCCGGGTTCCGGGTTCCGGGTT
>CAZXCE010000266.1:0-10773 GCA_964639175.1 uncultured Clostridia bacterium | reverse complement strand
AATCCAAATGCCTGCCCTCCAAATGAAAACGGGAAGATAATTTTTAACGCTCCCTCAACCCTTAGCCCCTAGCCCTCAGCCCCATGTTTTCCGCCGGCTAGTTTTTTGACGGCTTGATCTTGAGATTGGCGTTGCTGTCATCCTGGCCTGTATTGCCAGCAGCGTCGCGGGCAACGACTCGAATCCGCGCCGTTTTGGTCTTTGGTTGCGAGGCAGGAATTGCAAAATTGAAGGATTGAGCCGTTCCAGTCAACCCGGTGGCCAGCGTGGTTGGATAGGTCGTGCCACCATCAGTCGAAAACAGTACATCGTGAGCCATAACCCCAACATTATCAGTTGATTGCCAGCGAATCACAAATGTCGTTCCGGCTCGCAGTTTGTCAGTTGGGCCGTCTGGAGCCAGCACGGTCACTGTTGGGGCAACCGTATCAGCAGGCGGGGTCTGAATCGTGAAATTCCCGGCACTTGCGGCGCGGCCAATATTGCCTGCCAGATCACTGGCAGACACCTGAATGCGGGCTTGCTGGGTCGGAGTCTGAGGAATTGTCCAGCGGAAACTTCGGGTGGCGCCAGCAAGTCCGGCGACAATCACCGTTGGAAAGGTGACCCCGGCATCCGTTGAAAGAGCAACCTCCTGACTGCGAATACCAGTGTCGTCGGTTGCCTGCCAGGTAATTTCAAACTGGCCATTGATTGAGAGGGTTTCGCCTCCCTGTGGCGCCGTCACAGTCACGGTTGGGCTGGTGGTATCAGACGTATCACGCTGTTCTAATTCAAACATTCCCCGTCCATAGGTCGCGATCCGAATAGTTCCATTTGGATGAACCGCAAACCCGGTAACCCTCACTGGGGGCATTCCGTTATTGAACACTTCCCACTGATTCCCGCCCGTGGTTGATCGAAACACCCCAATGTCAGTTCCAAGATAGAGCGTGGTTGGGTTCTGAGGGTCAACCAGCACGGCCAGTGCCGGAATATCCGGCAGGTTTCCGCTGATATCGGTCCAGGTGGTGCCCATATTCGTGGTTTTAAACACGTGCCCGGTGCGAAACCCGGAAACGGTCAAATAAGCGGTCGCTGGGTTCTGACGATCAATGGCAATACTTCGGATAAAGCGATCTGGCAACCCAGCGGTAATGTCTTTGAACGTCCGTCCGCCATCAGCCGTCACCATCACCCGACCTTGGGCCGAGCCGGTATAGATCACATTTGGATTGGCCGAACTCGCCGCAATAATTGACAACACATCCGGGGAAAACCCTGATCGGATGCCTTTCGTCAAGTCCAGATTTCCAGCCGGTGCCTTCCAGGTATCACCCAAATCTTTGCTCACAAACAACCGCCAGGTGCCAAAATAGAGGGTTGAATCCACACCATTTCCTGCAAATGGAGCAATAAAGGCAATTCGGGTCTGACCTCCTTCGCCAAATACTTCGTCAGAGCCAACGACATCTTCAAAAATATTTCCATTTGCCCGCCAGCGAAAAATCGTGCCATAGACATAGGTCGTGAAAAGCTGTTCGGGGTCGAGCGGATTGACCACCACCTGCCCGCCATCACCGCTGATAAACTCATCCCAGGTGCTTGAGCTTCCGATGCGGCGCTGGGTACCGTTATCCTGCGTGCCCCCAAAGATCAAATCAGGGTCGGTCGGGTTAACCGCAATTCCATAAAATTGAGTCAATGACAGGGTGGCATTTGATGATTGGAAAGTCTGGCCACCATCTGAAGATCGGTATAAACCACCATCACATCCGGAGAGAAATGTGTTTGGACTATTTGGAATAAAGGCAAACGCATGCTGGTCAGGATGGGCGGTGGACCTGTCTGGCGTGTAGTCACCTGAGAACTGGAAATTGGTAGTGAGATTGGTCCAGGCACGGCCACCATTGGTGGATTTGAAAATATCCCGCGTCCCAAGGTACACAATTTCCGGGTCGTTGGGGTCAACCGCGATATAGGCATTGTAGCTAAACTGTGCCGTATCAACGTTGCTGGTATTGCGTGCCGTCCACGACTGGCCGCCATCGGTGCTAACCTCGACCCGCAGGCTAAACGCATTACTGCTAAATCCGCCGGTAAAGAGATAGAGTACCTGCGGATTGGCTGATGTGACCCCGATTTGCAGATCAAGTGTGCCCTGGGTAAAGGGTGAAGTGTAGGCCACGGTCCAGGTCTCGCCGCGATCAGTTGAGCGATACAGCCCAGCCGATTTTCCGCTTTCATCAACCCGGCTCATTGCAGCATAGACAATCTCAGGATTCCCCTGAGAAATGGCCAGATCACGTCCAAGTCCAGTCAATGTCCGTTTCCAGGTAACACCTCCATCTGAAGACACATAAAATCCACTGCTGGCAACACTGCCCGAAGCGATAAGTTGATCAAATTGAGCCACATACACGCGATCTGGGTTGGTCGGATCCACCCCAACTTTCAAAATCCGGCCCGGAGCCGGCAAAGATGAATTGCTGACGCGGGTCCAGGTTTGCCCCGCATTGGTTGATTTCAACACCCCATTTCCCAGGTAATTTCCGTTGGCATCACCCATTCCGGCATAAACCACAGATGGGTTGCTTTTGGCAAAGGCAATTGAACCGACCGCCAGATCAACCTGATCATCCGTGGTGGTGACAAACGTTTGTCCACCATCAACCGAGCGCCAGATTCCACCCGTCGCCGCACCAACCAGAACCAGATTCGGATCAGTCGGTGAAACGGCAATGGTGTTAATGCGACCGCTGGTCTGTCCCCAGTTGTCTGGAAAACCAGAGTTTGTAGGTGTCGGCCCGAGTGACCGCCAGATAAACTGCGCCTGATTGGGCTGAAACCGTGCTTGCGGACGGCTTTCCCAGGCCAGCCGACGGGCATCAACTGGAATTGAATCAAATGGATACATTCGTTCAAACATTAACCACTGGTCACGGGCTTTGACATTTTCAAAGCCATGCTCGCGATCAATTGGCGGCTGGCGCGGCACATTCACCGGAATTGATTTTCTACCGTTATTGAAGAAGAGCTTTTTTTGGCGGGAAGGTGCTTTTTTGGAATGTGAAGCACGGACTTTCGACCGTTGAGACGCCAGGATTGACGGTGAGCAAGCTCCAGTCACCAGCATCAAAATGGCAAACCAGCAGAAAACACGAAGACGCATCGGGAATTACTCCATCCAGTTGAAATCAGAAAAGGTTGGGATTTGAGATTTTCCGATTATGGATGAGAGATGGGGAATTATGAAAGGCAAGAGCGAAGGAAGAATGACGAAATGACGAGGTAACAGGGTGGCAGAATGACCAGATGAAAAGAGATTTGTGTCACACGGTCACTTTGTCACCCGGTCATTCTGTCACCCGGTCACTATCTGGCCGGCTTGATTTTGAGGCTGGCGTTGCTGTCGTCCTGGCCGGTATTGCCGGCGGCATCACGGGCAATGACTCGAATTCGCGCTGTTTTGGTCTTTGGTTGTGAGGTGGGAATCGCAAAATCGAAGGACTGAGCCGTTCCAGTCAACCCGGTGGCCAGGGTGGTTGGATAGGTGGCGCCGCTATCCGTCGAAAACAACACATCGTGAGTCACAACCCCAACGTTATCACTTGATTGCCAGCGGACGAGAAACGTCGTTCCCGCTCGCAATTTGTCAGATGGGCCGTTTGGCGCCAAAACTGTAATCGTTGGCGGGATATTGTCCTGGGCCAGTTCATACATTCCACGTCCATAGGTTGCGGCTCGAATCACCCCGCTCTTTTGTGCCGCCAACCCGGTGACAACCGCCGGGGGCATCCCTTGCTGAAAAGACTCCCATTGCCCACCACCCGTGGTTGAGCGGAAGACACCAATATCAGTTCCAACATAAACTCTGGTAGCGTTGGATGGGTCAATTAAAAATGTATTGACCGGAATATCTGGCAGGTTTCCACTGATATCAGTCCAGGAATCCCCGAAATTTGCGGTTTTGAAAACATGCCCGCTTCGATATCCGGAAACAGTCAGGTAAGCAATGGCTGGGTTGGTTGGATCAACCTTGATGCTTGAAATATAGCGGTTGGGTAGCCCGGCAGTGATATCCGTGTATGTTTTCCCGCCATCGGTCGAAACCATCACCCGTCCACGTCCTGAACCGGTGTAAATTACCTTTGGATTTGAACGACTTACACCAATCGTTGATAAAACATCAAACTCATCTTTGGTTAAATCAAGTTCTCCAGCCGGTGGCGACCAGCTTTCACCTAAATCTTTGCTGATAAACAACCGCCAGGTGCCAAAATAGAGCGTTGAATCAACTTCGTTCCCAGTAAAAGGCGCAATAAAGGCCACTCGCCGAACTTCTTGTACTTGAAAAGTCCCATTGGTGGCGACCACCTTCTCAAACTGATTTCCATTTTTCCCCCACCGATAAATATTTCCCTGGATATAAGCGGTGAAAATCTGTTCTGGATTGAGTGGGTTAATGACAATCTGTCCACCATCGCCTGAGCTGAACTCGGTCCAAACAAGTGACGCTCCTGATCGACGCTGGAGGCCATTGTCTTGAGCTCCACCATACATCAGAAATGGATCCGTTGGATGAACGGTAATTCCATAGAATTGGGTTAGCCCCAACGTGGTATTGAGCGATTGAAAGGTTGTGCCACCATCCGAGGATTTATACAGCCCCCCATCACAACCGGCGAAGAAGGCATTGGGATTGCCAGGGATGAACTCAAAGGCATGTTGATCGGTGTGAAGAAGGGATTTTTCAGGGGTGTAGTTGATAAACCCTCCGAAATCCAGGTTGAAATTCCGGGTCAAATTCAACCAGGATCTACCACCATTTGTTGACTTGTAAATATCACGTGTCCCGGCGTACAGGGTATCAGCATTTCCTGGGTCAACAACGATGTAACTGTTATAGCCAAATTGAGTGGGATCAATGGTTGCCGTATTCCGTTGTGCCCATTGATTCCCTCCATTGGTACTGACGTCAATCCGAATCTCAAACTTAAATGTCTGAGGAAGATAGCCGCCAGAAAACAAATAGATGACCTGCGGATTGGTGAGTGAAACACCAATATGAAGACCAAAGATCAATGATGGAATGTATGGAAGTTTGTCAAAAATCACGTTCCAGGTCTCACCATAATCACTGGAACGAAACAATCCAATTGGAGCGTCTTCAAGCCCGAAGGGTTTCATTGCGGCATAAACCACTCCCAGAGGTCCTCCTGCCACCTCCAAATCGCGGCTCAGTCCACGAAGGGTCATCTTCCAGTTTACTCCCCCATCACTGGAAACATAGATTCCACCAACCACCGTCTCCCCAGACTCTCCCAGCGAAGACGACAGCGCGAGATACACACGATTTGGATTGAAGGGATCAACCTTAATCCTCCTCGAATACCCAGGTGACGGCAAAGACTCGTTATTTATCCGCTGCCAGGTTTGACCTGTGTCAGTTGACTTCAACACCCCAGTCCCTAAATAACCGCCTTTAACGTCTCCCATCCCAGCATATACCACTGACGGATTGCTCGGCGAAAAGGCAATTGTACTGACGGCCAGATCAACCTGCTCATCGGTTGTGGGAACAAAGGTTTGCCCGCCGTCGGTTGAGCGCCAGATTCCGCCAGTTGCGGCGCCAATCAGCACAATCTGAGGATTGTTTGGGGCAATAGCAATGGTATTGATGCGCCCACTGGTTTGCCCCCAGTTCTTTGGAAAGGAAGAGTCGGTCGGAGCTGGACCAATCGGACGCCAGTCATATGATACCTGATTGGGCTGAAACTGTTCTCCTGGGCGTGATTCCCAGGCTTGACGACGGGCATTGACCGGAATTGAGTCAAAGGGATATGTGCGCTGAAAGAGAAACCATTCCTGGCGTTTCTCAACCTGCTCAAACTCATTCTCCTCTCCCAGTGAGGGGGATTGGGGAAGATTGATTGGAATTGGAAGGCGAGACGCTTGTGATTTTGATGGGGCTGGCCTTTTTTTCTGCTGGGCCGTCTGAGAGCGAGGTTTCTGTTTTTGAGGCGCCGCCATTAACGGCTGGAGCAGCACTCCGGTAAAAACAAACAAAATTCCAAGTAACGACAAACTGGCCTGGTTATGTCGCATACAGCTCCCTTTCGAAATATTCAGTTTTGCGAGATAAGACTTTAATCAAAAGAGTCAGATAGTTTCCAGGGCTGGATTTGGGGGAATCCCTGGTTACTGCTTTCTCAGACAATCAGCAAAATCGGTGTCAGCTAACTCGCCAACTGTTGAGAAACAGTAACCAGCACCGAGGTAGTGCTGAAAATCCAAAATCATTACAAAAAAAATAAAAATACTGGCAGGTCAGCGCACTCAAAAAAGGAATGCCAATCAAGGTTACCTGCATATTCATCCATCTGGTGAAATCGGTGTCGGACTGCACTCAGGTTGTCTGACTGCAGGTAACCAGTTCACAGGGTGTGGGACAGACGGGAAAAACATTACAAGCCGGGTTCAGGGTTCAGGTTCAGGGTTTTCGAATTTTGGTCTTTTATGTCTTTTTTGTCCCTTTGGTCTTTTCCCGGAGCCCAAAGTGATCTCACCCCGCAAGTCCCCACTTTGCCAGACGACCAGAAGCCCAGACACGCCAGCCTCCAGGAAAGCCTCCACCAGCGCACATATGGCAGGCACCTTTGACGATGGTCAAATCCTGAGTGTTGTGGGCAATTGCCTGGACGCCTTCGAGTGGTGTAATCGGGTCAGCATCGCCGGTAATCAGGGCAATTGGCGTCCGCAACCCCTGCGAAGCCTTGAGCGGCGAAATGGTAAACGGATCAAACCTCGCCAGTGACTTGAGTCGGTGCAACCCAATGATCAAGGCTGGCCGCAACAACAGTTCTGCTGGCCCAATCGCGTTGTGGATGTGATTGCTCGCCGCCGTTGGAACATCCTGAAACGGTGATTCAAGCAACGCTCCACCCAGTATGTTTCCCTGGTTTTCCAGTTCGCGAAGCGCCAGCAGACCCGTTCCGGCGCCCATGCTGTTGCCAACAATGATGATTCGGTTCAGCGGCTGGTTTTGGGATACAAGAAAGTGCACGGCGGCCACCACGTCAAAGCGTTCCCAGGCGCCAAGTGTGCAGGGGACTTCCGGGTGTTTATCACGTCCGCGAAAGGTAAACAGAACCGCATCCCAGTCTGGCAGTTCGCCCAGTCGTGGAGACGACGCGCCCCAGGCATCGTCAAAAACCCCGTGCAGATGAATCGCCACACCTCTTGATTGCTTTCGGTGCAGCCAGTGGAGTTCAATCGGGACACCTTCCCCGCCCTTGATTTCATGTCGTGTCCAGGAATCACCGGGCAGACAGAAACTGAAGCGGATTGTTTCAAGCTGCGCTTCGGTTCGGTTCGGTGTCCAGGCAAAGAGTAAAATATTGGGGAGATACCAGGCAGCCAGCCCGGTGACGACGCCATATCCAACCAGCAATACCAGCGCCACCGTGACCAGCCATTTTCGTCGAAGTTTTGATTTTGAAGGCATTTGAAGCGGAATCATGGATTGGTTCCTCCGAAAATATTTGATTGAAGGCGTATCTTTTCTCTGATTTGTGGTAATAAAGACTGAATCTATACAAATTACGAGTTATGAATTATGAATTATGAAGCAGCTATCTAACTGAATATCAACTATTTAACAATTCTTCATTCTTCATTCTTCATTCTTCATTCTTCATTCTTCATTCTTCCGAGAGAGCACATCACATCACTCAACGTGTCAGACGCTGCAATTGATCGCATTCTTTTAGAACAGGCAATTGCTGGCGATGAAGCTGCTTTTTCGCAGCTTTATGAACGCCACTGGGAACTGGTGTATCGTTTTGCCTTTCGCATTGTCAATTCGGTCGAAGCCGCACAGGACATCACACACGATTGTTTCGTCAGCCTGATCAAACATCCGGACCGGTATAACCCAAATCTGGCGTCGCTGAGCACCTATTTGTGCGCAGCGGCCCGCAATCTGGCGCTCAAACAATTTCGCCGGACTGAAAACGAACTCATCAGCGAAGACGAAGCGTTTGCCCCCAACCAACCAGGCAGTGATCGTGGACCGCTGCAACAGGTGCTTGATCGCGAACTCTCTGCCGTTGTCCAGCAGGCAATTGCCGAACTCCCGGTGCTCCAACGTGAAGCGCTTGTGTTGTTTGAATTTGAGGAACTTTCGCTGGCCGAAGTCGCCACCGTCGTTGGCACTGACGTCGGCACGGTCAAATCACGACTTTCCCGCGCCCGCGAACGGCTCAAAAAAGTCTTTGCACCTTATTTTCAACCCTAAAAACCAGGGTCAGGGGTCAGGGAAAACCTAATAAGAAGGGCACAAATGACAGAAACGACGAAAAGGACAAAGAAAGTGTAAGGGCGCTGTTGCCTTGAACCGCGCCCAACTTGAAACCCCTGAACCCTGAACCCTAAACCCTGAACCCTGATGTTATGCCTTCCACACCAAATCCAGAGCCAAATCAGGCCGAACTAACCCACGAAGACCGTGAACTGCGGCGGGTGCTTCGCACGTGGGAAGTTCCCGCGCCAAAGATTGATTTGCAGGCCAAAGTGCTGGCTTCGTACCGGCAGCAAACACGCCTGCCGTGGTGGAAGCGGATGCTGACGTTCACGATTCCGATTCCGGCGGTTGCTCTGGCGGCCTTGCTCGTGGTGACGACGACCCTGCTGTTGCAAGTTCCGAAGTTGCTGACACCGCCTAAAGCCGAAAAGGAAATTGTCGAGGTCATCAAACCGGTCGAAGTGCCGGTCATCCAGGAAAAGATTGTCGAACGCCCGGTTGTGGTTGAGAAAAAAGTGTTTGTGCCACGTCCGGCACCTCGCGAAGCGGTCAAACCAGCGCCGAAACCTTCAGTCGAACGTGCTGATTCAAAGCTGGATGTAACCCCGCCAACTGTGGCTTCTGAAGGTGTTGGTGCCAACAAGCAGGAAACCCGTGATTTTTCAGTTGCGGATGTTCAGTTGCGATTGACCGAGCCTCGATTAAGCATCAATCGCCGGGTGGAAACGCTTGGGTGTTCGAATGCTCAAGGGCCGCTGGTGTGGATTGACGTTCCAGGCTATGGTCGGTTTGTGTGTTCGCTGGTGGCGCGTCCAGGATACGCCTTCCAGAAACTGGGCTCCGTTTCCGGCACGAAGCTTTCAATTTCAACCACCGACGTTGATCTGGAGATTGAAACGGCGTCACCGATTGTCGAAGGCAACGGACGCTTTACGCTGTGGGTGCTGCACCAGAAAACTTCACTGACTGACGACAGCGGCTGCCTCTCCGGCAGCGCCCGAACCGTGGCCGAAGCGCTGAAAAAGTAGGGTTCAGGGTTCAGGGTTTTTGAAAGATGGCACGGTTCAAAGTAACAGTCCTTCCATTAAAGTGTCAGGATTTGCACTCCGAAGGATTGCCGTTTGGAATGGAAAACCAAAAGCTAAAGGTTAAAGCTCCACCTCCCAAAATGAATTATGAATTATGAAGAAAGCTGCTAAATTTCTGTAAATCAACCAGATAGCTCCTTTGTAAAATGAACAAAGAATGAAGGAAGAAACTGCTAAACTTTTGTAGACCAACGAGATAATTCCTTCATAATTCATAATTCATTCAGATGTCTTTCACAATTCCCGAATCCATCGAAAATCTTCCCAATGTCACGCCGGGTGAGGCGCGGGTGTTTCGGCTGCTCAAGACCAAACTCCCGGATGACGTCCTCGTCTGGTATGACGTGCCGGTGCGCGGACGCTACAGCGATTTTATCGTGCTCCATCCACGGTTGGGCGTGCTGGTCCTGGAGGTCAAGGACTGGTCGCTTGATACTATCCGCACCATCACACCTACCCACGTTGTCCTCAACACACCCAATGGTGAAAAAACCGTCGAACATCCGCTCAAGCAGGCCCGCGCCTGCGTGCACAAGGTCGTTTCCCTGCTCGAATCGGCAACTGGCCTCGTTCGGAACGACGCTCAGCACAAAGGTCGGCTGGTGTGTCCGTTCGGTTATGGCGTGGTCTGGGCCAATCTCAAGGAAAGCGCCTTCAAAACGGCGTTCGGCGGCCTGATTGACCCGTTCGGAATGCTCTTTCGTGAATCGCTCGCCCCGTCAATTGACCCAATCGAATTTTCAGAACGACTTGCCGAACTATTTCCGGTTCACTTCGAATTTGAATTCACCCGCGCTCAAATTGATCGGATTCGCTGGCTGCTGTTTCCTGAAATTCGACTCCCGAGAAATGTTCCATCGCGATTGCAACCGGCGCCACAAACCGGGCCGACGCTCCTTGACGACCAGCAACCGGATGACCGCGCGATGCTGGCGGTGATGGATTACGAACAGGAACGGCTGGCCAAAAACCTGGGTGACGGACACCGACTCGTTCGCGGCGTCGCCGGTTCAGGAAAAACCTGGACGCTGGTGTGTCGGGCGCGATTGCTGGCAAAACTCCATCCAAAATGGCGCATTCTGGTGTTGTGCTACAACGCAACGCTGGCGGCCTGGTTGGAACAAACCATCCAGGCTGACCCGGATGTCAAACACCACCGAAAGCTGGAAATCCGCACGTTTCATTCCTGGCTCAATCAATCAGCCGCAGCCGTTGGTCTTCCGTCGGGAAAATTTTCAGATGGCGATGTTTCAACTACGGCCACGGCAGTTCAACTCACCCAGTTGGCCGAACAAAACGACCGGCGGTTGATCCGCTATGACGCCATTCTGATTGACGAAGCACACGACTTCCCTTCCGAATGGCTGAAACTGGCGGTGTCGCGGCTCAACCCGGAGACCG
>CAZXCE010000265.1:0-10784 GCA_964639175.1 uncultured Clostridia bacterium | reverse complement strand
TTCAAAGGGATGTGGGTCAGTCGGTGTAATATCTGACGATTCATTTCTCAACTCTCCAGTCTCCGGATTGGATAAATGAAGCCCAATAAAACGGATGTCGGCGTTTCAAATCTTTGAGCATTTTGAGTTGGACATTGCGTAGCGCATCACTCCGACCTTCCCCAGCCTTGAGACGGGTGTAATAGGCATCCATCAACTCCTGAGTCCCTTGATCTGAAACTGGCCACAGACTCATCATTTGGGCTTCACTGCCAGCCAGAACCAGCGCCCGCCGGAGACCATAAACCCCATCACCGTTTTGAACATCCCCGAGTCCCGTGTCACAGGCGGAGAGCACCACCAGCTTTGTCCCCCAAAGATTGAGTTGAGTGGCTTCCAATGCCGTCATAACGCCATCGTTTTCAGCACTTCCACCCTGATTGGCACCAGCAAAAAACAAACCTGACCGCAGCAACGGATTGCATTCACGCAGCTTTTTATGTGTACCTGACAGCACGGTTAAATTTCTTTGCCCAAGACTGGTATCCGCCTCATGTGGTGCTTGCTGGGGAGCATCTTCGAGAAAGTAGCCATGGGTCGCAATGTGCATCAGCACTGGCTTCCGTACCTTTTTGATCAGAGTTTCCGTCGCCTCAGAACCAGTCTTCAATTGCACGTCAGGGAAGAGCGTTTTGAGGCGGTTCCCTTCAACCTGGCTCCCCGCTAACTGTGAGAGCGGGTGAAACGACTGTCCCAATAATCGTGGTCCAGTTCCGGTTGAGTAATCGGGGTTAGCTATTACCAGTGGCGGTTCCAGGTCCTCACCTTTGTTGACTTCCAGCCTCAATAAATCCCGGCCACTGGTCATATAGGTCAATAAATAGGTTTCAACCAGGAATTTCCCTTGTTCATCCACCAAAGCGGCAAATGGAATCAAGTTGAGCGCCCCATCTGGGGAAAGAATCAAATGGGTGGCATTTCCAATCAGAGAACGGACCGGCTTCATCACCAGTTGATTGAGGGTCTGGGAGAGCGGTTTGACTTCTTTTTCAAGGTTTTTGCTTCGGTTGCTCAAGGTCTTTCGGAATGTTGCAACCAGGTCATCTATCGGTTTAGCCTCACCCAGGTCAGCCCATTTGGGTTCACCACTGTTTGTCAGCACATACACAACATATCGGCGATTCCCATATCTGGTAGATGCATTATCAAAGGGGCGATAGGTGGCAAATTCAACCAGGGCGGCATTTGGCGGCACTGCTTTCTGGATTGCCTCCAGGGTAACCGCCTGCACCTGGATGCGAAATTCGACGCTTCGCACGCTCACCTGATTTTGTAGTTGTTCGAGTTTAGTTTCCAGCCCTTGAATCGCAGCTCGATGTGACTCCAGCCCGGCTTTGCCTGGACCTTTTAGATTTAAGTTGGAAAGCTGAGTACTGGTCTGGGCCAGTTCATCGAACAACAATTGATCTTCTGGCAAAGCTCGTTGACGCAGGGCTTCGATCCCCTGGGCCATGGCATCAAGCGCCCGTCCCTTTCTTCGCAACACAAGTGTCAAGGCATTCTGAAGCGCGCGATTTCGGTCTGATCCGGCCTGAACCTGCAATGAAATCGTCTGATCATTTCGAGGGGAAGTGGTGTCGAGGTAGAGCAATTTTTGCTGTTCTGAACCCGAAACCAGATTTCGGGCCAGATCACGTTCGGTGGTTTCATTGGCCAGTGATTGATAGGTTATTGCCTGGGCAATATCGCCAGTCACCCAATACAGTCGGGCCAGATTGTTAAGGCAGAGCGCAACTTGCGGATGGTCAGGGCCCAACGTTTTTTTCCAGATAGTAAGTGACTGCTGAAATAATGGCTCAGCTCGTGAGTAATTTTTCTGTTGAAAGCAGAGTGTTGCCAGATTGTTGAGGCTCCGTGCGAAGGCAGGGTGGTCCTTGCCAAATATTTTTTCATTGATTGCCAGAGAGCGCTGATACAACGGCTCACATTTCGCATAATTCCCCTGGTTAAAATAGACGGCACCCAAATTATTGAGACTGAGGGCAACATTGGGGTGACCAGCGCCAACAAGTTTTTCCCAGATCGCCAGAGATTGCAGGTAAAGAGCCTCAGCCTGGGTATACTCGCCCTGATTTGTATAGAGCCCGGCCAGATTGTTCAGGCTGAGCGCATAATTTGGGTGGTTGGGACCAACTGTTTTTTCATAGATCGCCAGGGCTTGCAGATAGAGAGGTTCAGCCTGGGCATAGTTTCCCTGAAAATAATAAAGCGCCCCTAGATTGTTGAGACTGAGCGCAAAATCTGGATGATTTTTCCCAATGGTGCGTTCCTGGATCGAAATCACCTGGTTGAACAGTACTTCAGCTTTTGTATAGTTGCCCTGATCATGGTAGAGCGACGCTAAATTACTCAATGTACTGGTGACAATTGGATCGTCTGAACCAAATGCTTTCTCCCGGATGATCAGTGCCCGCTGATACAACGGCTCAGCTTTGGTAAAGTGACCTTGAAAGTAATCAACTGCCGCCAGATTGTTGAGCGTGGTGGCAACTTGTGGATGGTCCGGTCCAAACTTTTTTTCCCGGATTGCCAGAGCACGCAGGTACAATAACTCAGATTTCGCAAAATCCCCTTTATCACTCAAACAGCCAGCATAACCGGTAACCACTCCCTCAACTGCCAGATGATCAGGCCCGTAAATCTGCTCCAGAATGGTCAAAGAACGCTGATACGTCACTGCTGCCTGGGAAAAATCGCGCTGGGCTCGATACACATCCGCCAGTTTCGCGAGGTTCACCCCCATAATCCGGCTGTTTAAACCGTGTCTGGCTTCCCAAATGTTCAATGCCTGTTGATACCGAGAAACAGCCTTTGCCAGGTCACCGCCGACCCGATACACCTCTGCCAGATCATAGTAACAACTTGCCAGTTCCAGAGGATCAGCCGTTTTCGCCCGTTCCCAAATGTCTATGGCTCTCAACAAAAGTGGCTCAGCTTTTTGAGCGTCCTTTTGACTAAAAAACACACAGGCCAGCATCTGCAAGCTTCTGGCCGCCAAAATGTGATCTGGGCCAAACACATTTTCACTTTGATCCAGGGCACGCTGTGCCAGCCCGGTCCCCTGGTCCATCTTATTTGCCTGCCGCAATTTCTGTGCTGCGAGCAAAAGCCCGGTAATCTCAACTTCGGCAATATCTGACTGAGTTGCTGGTCGCAAGGCATTGAGGCTTACTTCATATTGCCCAGGTCTGGCATCTTTGGTTCCAGGCTCGATTTCAAGATGGAACTTGCCGCTTGTTTCAGGAATAAATAAAACCGGTTCCGGTCCATTGTTTTCGTTTGGGCTGTCCACTTCGGACAGAATTTTTCCATCTGAGGCAACCAGACGGACAACAAGGTCAATCCCTTTCTGCTCAACCACAACGTTCAAATACTCATGGGATTTCAACGTCACCAAATAGCTGTGTTTTTCTCCAGCCGTGATTTCCCGTTGGATTGGTTTCACTCCAGGAGTGAGCACTGATTGGAGATTTTTAGTCTGGTTGGGCTTCGGTAGTTGTTTTCCTGAACCCTGGTCTGGGTTGATTCCAGCTTTGGTTGAAATGATACAGTGCGCCGTGTTGGTACCCAAAAAACAGCCCATACCAACAATGAATATCCAGAAAAGACGAAACAAGTTCATACACAACTCCCTGGGCTGGAACTCAAGCCAGTTGAAAAGGAAATGCTTCTGAAACAGAGGTTAGAGCCAGCGAGGGGATATTGCCTTATATCACTTGCCAGGGGTCAAATCGTCACTCATTTTTATTTTGCCAAAGAAAAAGCCCAACTGGAGAAAAGAAAGCTTTCTCACAATTGGGCTTTTTCGATGCGGGTTGTGGCTGAACTCAGCCGTTTCTGGGAAACGGTTTCCGACAAATGTGCAGGTTCACGGCCTGTCAAAAATTCCACTTAAACCCGGCCTGAATCAGTCGCGGAGAACTGGGCAAAATTCCCCGTGCCCGGTCCACAATGAACGTCTCATCAAGCAGGTTTTTGCAGGTAAGAAAAAATGTGGTGTGTAACGGTTCAGCCCGGTAATTGAGCGTTGCATTCCAGATGGTATAGCCTGGAATCAAGCCTCGCTGACCGTCAGCCGATGATTCAATCGTGTTTAAATCGTCTCCGAACTGATCGCTCACATAGACCGATTCCACAAATACATCGATTCCCTTTTGGTGCGAGTATCCAAATCCGGTGGTGGCCAGATGGTTTGGCGAGTACGGAAGCCGATTGCCGGAAACACTCACGGTGCTAAATCCTGGAACATTGCTTAACCGACGACCAACAAATTCAGCCGTGCCGACATAGGTATAATTGAACCGAACAAAGAAGTTATGCTCAGACCGAAAAAGCGTTCCTGTATCCAGCCGACTATTCAATTCGATACCTTGATGACGCGTTTCACCGCCGTTGGTCAAAGTCGTCCCCGAACCACCAGCCAGACTGGCTGGAACAATCTGGTTTTCATAATTCATCCGAAAATAGGCGGCATCCAGCCGAAGCCCCTGAATGGGAAGGCTGCGAATCCCGGCTTCATAATTCCAGCTTAATTCCGGATCCAGCTCAATTGCCCCACCAGTCGTGTTATTGATGATGTCTTCGGTTCGCGGTGGGGCAAACCCACGATGCACCCCGGCAAACAGAGTCGTCCGCTCATTGACCCTGTACGACACCCCCAGACCAGGAATCACCTGGGTGATTTCCGTAGTGCCGGTGATTCCAGCACCAGCATTGGCCAGGTTGTTGGTTCGCTTATAGTTGATTTTTTCAATGCGTACCCCTGGCGTCACCGCAAATTTGCCAATGATAAACCGGTTCTGGATATAGCCGGAAAATGCCTTGTTTTTGCGGATGTTATCTTCAACGATGATTCCAGTTCGGGCCCGGGGAGAGTCCCCATTGAGTTGTAACCGATCCTGGGTTTCAAAGTGGGCCCGGAAACCAAAATCAGCCTCGTTGCGGATTCCAAACAGCCCATGACTCAACCGAAACTGCGGGGCAATTCCCCAGGTGTAATATTCACGTAGACGGCCTTCATTGCCGCAATCGGTGTTCAGGTTTTGCAATCCACCGCAATCCGGGTCGGCGGCATCATTTGGACGCTGAGTGGAATTGCTCGATTGTCGCCACCAGTCACGCTTAAAAATTGATCCATAAAGATTTGTGTTCATCACAAAATTACTGGTAATCAGGAAGTTGTGGGTGCCTGAAAACCCAAACCGGTCAATTTCAAAAGCGTCGTTCTGGAACGGATTCTGGCGCGGATCATCCTGAAATTCTTTGAGGGTCAACCCCGAATAGGTCACCTGTGAGTCTTCACCATAATAATTGGCTTTGAAGGTCAGAAAGTTGCGGGCATTCAAGGTTGTAACCAGTTTCACATTCAGATCATTGAGTTTGTGCCGCAGATTGACCCGCGAGCCTTCGCCCTGCTTGCGCATATAATCAACCAAAAAACCAGTATTTCCCCAGGTTCCGCCATAGCTGGCAATCCCATTGAAATAATCGCGGTTTCCTCCGGTCAACATCAACGATCCACCAGGTCTGGTCGGAGGCATGGGGGTGACATAGTTGACCACCCCGCCCACAGTGACCGGGCCATAGACGATTTGACCAGAACCCTTTAGAACCTCAATGCTTTCAAAGCGTTCCACTGGTGGATGATAATAAGAAGCATTGTCTCCATATGGCGCATAGGCCAGCGGAATACCGTCTTCGAGCAACAGAACTTTGGTCGAGCGGGTTGGATTCAATCCTCGGATGCCAATATTGGGCCGCAACCCAAACCCTTCTTCATCGCGAACATTGATGCCTGACACTTTGCGGAGGGCTTCGTTGAAATTAAAGAGCCGGCTTTGCTGAAGGGTTTTCGGCTCCAGAATATCAACCGTACCGGGAATTCGCTGCAGGATTTCAGGTACACCAGCAATTGAACCGCTCACCACCGTGATATCTTCAGAGAACGTACCTGGTTGCAGGGTCAGATCCAGGGTTGCGATTGCCCCGTCACTGATGGTCACGGGCTTTGAATTCAGTGCATAGTCACGGGCACTGGCACTGAGGGTATAATCACCGGCCAGAAGCTCAGAAAATTGAAAGCTCCCGGTACTATCGGTCTGGACTGAAACCTCAAACCCGACCGCGGCTTGCCGGAGCGTCACCGTGGCACCAACCAGCGCACCGCCAGCCGTATCGCTTACCCGACCGGAAAGGGTTCCGCGCTTTTCATCGGCCAGGGTCGAGGTTGAACACATCAGAACCAGTGCCAGGGCACAAACCCCGTGAAATAAATAATGCCCGGTCTGTTGAAATAAAAAAGCTATGAAATTCATGGATTACTCCTTGCACCATCAACCGCTACACGTGGTGAAGTGATCTCGCTTGCTTCTAATTTTTGAGTTGAACACAAAGGTCATTTTCTGAAATTTCTGAATAACAGTGTGTGGGTCACCGGCAATCAACCTCAAAACTACCAGAGCAGTTCTGGAAAAAAGCAACGCTCCAGAGTTACAAGGACAGGAGATTGCAACCACCTGCTTCAGGGAACCAACCCACCTGAAACTCACCAAAAAAGTCATCTGGCCTGTGCTTGGGAAGAAAAAACTGGCAGGACTTAGAGGAAAAAGGGGGCTGTCGTGAAGGTTCATATCGAAAATGATATTCAACTTCTATCTTAGCCAACGGGACCTGTCAAGCAATTTCTTGGTTGTCATCAGGACGGTCCCCTTCTTTCACACCACGCTTTTTGACACCGGGAGTACAAAAATTTATGGCTCAAAACAAAAAATGGGCCACCTGGCCCATTTCCTGGAAATGATCAACACTTTGATTGAGTTTAGTTGAACTTAGAGATTCCGGACGATTCCAACCACCACCCCCTGAACCTCAACATTCGTTTTTTTATCGAACACCATCGGTGGATGATTCGGGTTGGCAGGTTGGAGCACAATCGTATTTTTTTGCCGGTAAAACTTCTTGAGCGTGGCATTTCCATCAACCAGCGCCACCACGACCTGCCCGTTTTCAGCCGTTGGGGTTCTGACGGCAATCACCACATCACCATCACAGATGTGCTCTTCGATCATCGAATCACCCTGGACTCGCAAGGCAAAGTGCTCGCGTCCACGCCGAAGCATTGAGGTCGGAATGGCTAACTCCAGGTGCTGGGAAATTGGTTCGATGGGCTTGCCTGCCGCAATCGCCCCTTCAACATTCACCACTGAAGACGATGCCGACACAAATGGGGTGAGCCATTCTTCGCCAAAATCGTTGCCCAGGGTTTGTGCCAGGACAATCAAGGTCCGATCAGAAACAGAACGCTTCCCATTTTCAATTTGGGCGATCATGCCTTGAGTCAACCGGGCTTTCCTGGCCAGTTGGGTTTGAGTGAGGTGACTTGCCTGACGGATTTCGTAGATTTTACGACCAAGTGGAAGATCAGTTTTTGGTATTGACATATTTTTATCACCGAGTAATAATTACCGCGTTATCTACCAACTGCATATTGCCACGAATTTTTCAATTCGTAAAACAAAAAATCCAGGCTTCCACACAATTTTTTTGATCCTCAAGGAGAATTCCATGTCAAACCAAGTCAAACCAATTCCAGATGGGTTTCACACCATTACCCCCCACCTCATCGTTCGAAATGCAGCCCAGGCCATCGAATTTTATAAAAAAGCCTTCAACGCCGAGGTCATTGGCTGCATGCCGGGACCGGATGGTGAAAAGATTATGCACGCCGAATTACGAATCGGTGATTCACCTGTGATGTTGTGCGATGAATTCCCAGAAATGGGCAACCTGTCACCCGAATCCCGAGGCGGAACGTCGGTTTCGCTGCATGTGTATGTGACCAACGCCGATGAAACCTATCAACAGGCGGTGGACGCTGGTGCGACCGTGATCATGCCGCTGGCAGATATGTTTTGGGGAGATCGCTACGGGATTGTCGCAGACCCATTTGGTCATCACTGGGCTGTGGCGACCCATATTCAGGATCTGACTTTTGAAGAAATTACCGCAGCGGGAGCCGCGGCCATGGCGGCGGGTGGATGTCAGTAAGACCACCCTGGGCGGAGGGTTTGGGGCGAAGTGCTGAGACACAACTGATTGAATTTGTTTTCAGTTCCTGGCCCCAGCCCCTTCGCCGTCCGATTGCAGGTCCGACCCACTCACTTGATGGTCCTAATCACGCTTCTTTCCCTGCCCTTTTGGCACTTTATTGTATCCATCTTCATATCCACGCCTGAAATCACTTTCAGACTGGCTGTCATAGCGGGTACGATAGCGGCGATAATCCAAACTTAACCCATCCTTGCGATCCTGTTTTCCGAGCTTATGCCCATCATCATAGGCCGTTTTGACTTTGGGAGTCTGGACCTGATCGGTTGGCACCTGAAACCGACCATCATCATCGCGATTCTGAGCGGCATATCCATCGTTATATCCGCGTTTGAAACTCTCTTCAGTTCGTGAATCATATTCACGGGAATATCGCGTATAGAGCCGACTCATATTGTTACGTACATCCTGCTCACCACGTTGATATCCTCGATCATACACCTGGCGATCATTGGGACGGGTGGGATTATTGTTTTGGGACTCAGCTTCGTACCCTTCTTCGTACCCTCGTTTAAAAGAAGACTCAAATCTGGACTCATACTCATTGCGGTAGCGGCGAAAATCCTTACTCCGACCAGCCCGGTAATCGCTTTGGCCATAGCCATATCCACGATTATACATTGACTGATCGTTTGAGGTGATTCCGCCTGTCTTTGAAGCTTCTTTTTCATAACCTTCCTCATACCCACGCTTGAAATAGTCCTCATACTGCCGATCATATTCCCGATTGTGACGACGAAAGTCTTTGGTGCGGCCAGTCCGAAAATCTGTTTTGCCGGCTTCGACGCCTTCGAGATAGACTTCTCGTTCGCGGGTTTTAAAGGGTTCGTCATTTCTAGCCGCCTGGTCATAGCCGCTTTCATATCCGCGCCGATAGGCTTCTTCATACCGTCGCTCATAATCACGACTATATCGGCGGTAGTCACGGGTTCGACCTGCCTTATAATCATCTTTCCCACGCTGGAATCCATTTTCATAACTGGCGCGTTCTGTCCCTGAATATCCACCGCTATCGCCCTGTGAAACACCATCAAATCCAGCATCATAGCCCCGCCGGAATGAGGATTCAGAAGTTCGGCTATATTCCGAAGCATAGCGCTGGTAATTGCGAGTCCGCCGGGATTGATAATCTTCACGCCCACGCTGATACCCGAGATCATAGGCCCGGCGATCATCGGTGATCTGGGTATTTCCAGCAGTTCCCCCTCCCCGATTAAACCCATCTTCATATCCCTTTTTGAAGAATGGTTCAAATTTATTGTCATACTCACGCAGGTACCGGTCCGCATTGCGGCTCGCTCGGGATTGGGCATCTTCCCGGCCTTTTTTGTAGCCGAAATCATAATAGGACCGTTGCGTATCATTCATTGATCCGCCCCGGTCACGTTCAGCCGTATACCCGCGCTCGTACCCTTGCTTAAAATAGGTTTCAGTTTGGCTGGAATATTCATCCCGGTACCGACGATAGTCGGATTTGTTGTTTACCCGGTAATCCTGTTTCCCTCGTTTAAATCCATTTTCATAGGCATCGCCCTGTGAGTTGGTATATCCGCTTTCCTTATCTCGCTGGGCTTCGTATCCATCTGAATATCCTTCATTAAATATGGTTTCATATCGAGGCGTGAATTCACGCCGGTGTCGTTGATAATCAGGGCTCCGATTGGCGCGATAGTCATCTCGGCCAAGGCCATATCCTTTGTCGTACGCCCGTTTTTCCTCAACCGTCAACCGGTCCTGGTTTTGATTTGATACTGAAGAACTCAGGGCAGAAGCATCAAGGGTAGGTCCCTCAACGGCAAAGACTGGCACTGGCTGAAAAGAAAAACTGACAAGCAAGATGAACAGGGTGTGATAAAAAAATCTGCATGATCTCGATGGTGGGTGCATAGATCAGTCTCCTCATTTCTCAGGGTGTGAAACAAACAGGAAGCAATGGTTTTTTGTGGAACCGGGTTAAGAGCCTTTCTTCCAGACAGTGGTTGCCTATCCAGACGAAAGTGGACTGAACTGAATGTTGATTTGATTGATGCAGAAAGCGGTTGATATGGGTAGAATGTCAGGATGCTAGCATATCCTTTCCATTTACCAGAAAAAATGCGAGAAAGCCCCATCCTCAACCGCGAAGCGGTCGGGTGGGGATGAATCGCAGCCGCTGAAAAGATCAACCTGCCCCTCGACAAAGTAATAAATCTTGCCCGGAACGGTTGTTTGGCGGTAGAGTTAAATGATGAAAAAGAAAGCGGATAAACCCAAACAACCCAAAACACCATCCTTTGTAGCGACGTTTGAACTGGAAGCGGACTCAGCCGGGTTCGCGCAACTGGAGAAGATGTTGAATGCCTACCGGCAGGTGTATAACGCGACGTTGAGTGAGTTAGTAAGGCGGTTGAAGCGGGCGAAGGCATCGCCAGAATGGGAAGCGGCGCGGAACCTGCCGAAAGGAAGTGAGGAACGCAACGCGGCGTTTGCCGAGGTGCGAAAGAAATACGGACTGTTGGTCGGCGAGGCGCAAAAGGTGGCGCAACGATTGGTCGCAGGACATTGTGTTGGGTTGACGAATTCACGAATCGTGCAGCAGGTGGCCAAACGAGCGTGGCGAGCGGTTGAGAAAGTGATGTATGGGAAAGCGAAGCGGGTGC
>CAZXCE010000264.1:0-10824 GCA_964639175.1 uncultured Clostridia bacterium | reverse complement strand
ACCTCGCTCAAGTGTAGTCAGGCGAAAAGGACAAAAAATCGAAAACCCTGAACCCAGAACCCTGAACCCTGAACCCTGAACCCCGAACCCTGAACCCTCAATATGCAACTCTGGGATGATCTTGTCAGCACTGCTCTGGTTGGAACGGATCGTCAATCCGTTGAATTTCCGTCGCCAAATTCACCCCTCACCGAATTACTGGCGCGACTTCAAGACAAAGAACCTGCCCAGAAACTTCTGGCCGCGGCTGGCACGGTGGCCTGGTATCGGCAAGCAGGTCAACTTCCAGTCGTTGACGCTGATTCCGCACCGACGCCTTGCGAGTTGGATGACCTCCCCGAGTGCAGTCGGCGTTCTGGCGAACAGTTGCTGTCAATGCTGGGTGGCCAACACAGTGAAATGCTCCCTGAATGGTTCACTCTCACGGCGGCTGGTGAAAAACGTGTGCCCACCCGTCATCTGCCGGCATTGCTTGAGTATGGTCGCCAACGTCGGGAATTGCGCGATGCCATATTGCCAGTTTTAGGGAAGCGCGGAAGGTGGCTGGCTGCCCATAACTCAAACTGGGATTATGTTTTAGATCGAAGTGAAACCCAACCTGACGATTCAATTTGGGAAACTGGAACTCGTGAAGCTCGTGAGACAGTGCTCCGGCGAGTACGTGCCAAAGACCCGGCCAAAGCACGTGAACTGGTCGCATCAAGCTGGGCTCAAGATCCAGCCGAACTTCGGGCTCTATGGCTGGCGATCTTTGAAACCGGGCTCAGTTTGGACGATGAAACTTTTCTGGAATCTGCATTGGATGACCGTCGCAAAGAGGTGCGTGTCAAAGCCGCTGAACTGCTGCAGCGACTTCCAGGTTCACAGTTGCAACAGCGCATGCTGGATCGGGTGCAACCACTGCTTTCCATCCAGCGGGGAGAGAAACTCAAACTTCAGGTAACTTTACCCCAGGAATGCAGCAAGGCGATGGTTCGTGACGGTATTGAGCCAAAACCGCCACATTCCGGAATTGGTGAAAAAGCCTGGTGGTTCCTGCAAATGCTCAAAAGTGTGCCGCCGACGTTCTGGTGCCAAACGCTGGCTGTTTCAGCAGAAGTTTTGCTGGCACTGACGAAAAAATCAGACTGGGAAGAACTCTTGATTGAAGGCTGGCTGGTTGCTGCCGCCCGACATCAGGACGTTCTGTGGGTCAACACTTTTTTTCATCAGGCAGGGAAATTCCCCCAAAAATGGAATTATCTTCTGACTGATTTTCTGAGGACGTTACCTCCGGCTGTTCGTGAACAGTACATTGCCGAACAACTCAAATCTGGACGGGAAATCTTACAAGGTTCAGGGTTTATATTTGATGTTCTCAAAAGTTGTACCCATCCCTGGAGTTCTGAACTTTCAACAAGTTTTGTCCAGTGTTTGCGGTTAACCATTACTTCAAAACCCAATCATCGGGACTGGCTATTGGCCTACGAACTCAAATCACTGGCGGTACGCCTGTCGCCATCCTGTCTGGCCGAAGCTGTGCAAGGTTGGCCGACTGACCGAACTGAACTGGGCGGGTGGGGCGATGCTGTCGAACAATTTCTGGCTGTCACCCAATTTCGCCTGGAAATGCGTCAGGCAATGGACTTATTGTGAGTTGTGGTTGTATTTCACCATGACCTGGCTCAGGAGGTATTTATGGAAATCACAGTTGAAGCCATTTATGAGGCTGGTGTTTTGAAACTTTTGCATCCCTTACCTCAACTCAGAGAACATGAAAAAGTTCAGCTTGTGATCCAAACGACCGCGCAAAATGACCGTGATCGTGCAGCAGCGGTTCTTCGTCAGGCAGGATTATTGGCTGAGCCCGGCCCTGGAACGCAAGAACGGGCTGCCCGTTCAGCCGCATCATTGGCTGAAGTTCAGCAGGCATTTTCCAGGTCGTTTGGTAAACCGCTGAGTGAGATTGTGATTGAGCAACGAGGGCCAAAAGAATGAGCCTTTTGGCCCTCAGCCCCGGGCCCATTTTCTTCAACCCGAAGACTTCAGCCCTAATTCCTTAGAGGAGATACTTATTCATGACGACTCTGCTGCGCGAGCACGCTGAACAGCAATTTGCCGAAGAACTCCACGAACTCCAGAAAGCCGACAAACATCAACGGCCACCGAACTGGAAACTGTCGCCGTGGGCGGTTGCAACCTATTTGCTCGGAGGAAAACTTGAAAACGGTTTTGAGATTTCTCCGAAATACATCGGCCAGCGACGAATCATTGAAATTGCGATTGCAACGTTAACGACTGACCGGGCGCTGCTGCTGATTGGTGTGCCGGGAACGGCGAAATCGTGGGTTTCAGAGCATTTAACGGCGGCGATTTCCGGTGATTCGACTCTGTTGATTCAGGGCACGGCGGGAACGGGCGAAGAAGCCATCCGCTATGGCTGGAACTACGCGAAATTGCTGGCCGACGGGCCGTCAATGGATGCACTGGTTCCCAGCCCGGTTATGCGTGGAATGAAGGACGGCAAAGTCGTGCGACTGGAAGAACTGACCCGTGTTCCATCTGATGTGCAGGACACATTGATTACCATTCTTTCGGAAAAGACATTGCCGATTCCGGAACTCAATTCAGAAGTTCAGGCCCGTAAAGGGTTTACCGTGATTGCCACGGCCAATGACCGTGATCGTGGCGTGAACGAACTTTCCAGCGCTTTAAAACGGCGGTTTAACACCGTGGTCCTTCCGCTTCCGGCCACAGTGGATGAAGAAGTGGATATCGTCGAACGCCGTGTTGCCAGTATGGGACGCGCGCTGGAATTGCCGGCTGAGCCTCCGGCGCTGGAAGAAATCCGGCGTGTGGTGACGATTTTCCGTGAACTTCGGAGCGGTGTGACAACCGATGGAAAATCAAAGTTGAAAACGCCAGGCTCGACCTTGAGCACCGCCGAAGCCATTTCCGTCGTCAACAACGGTCTGGCACTGGCGGCTCATTTCGGAGACGGGCAGATGCGAGCCCACGACGTTGCTGCCGGGTTGATTGGCGCCGTGGTGAAGGATCCGGTTCAAGACAAAGTGGTCTGGCAGGAATATCTGGAAACCGTGGTCAAAGAGCGCGACGGCTGGAAAGACCTCTACCGTGCCTGCCGCGAAGTCAGCTAAACGAAAAAGCTCAATATTTTTTGGAGTGCGCCGACTTGGCGGCGCTTTGGATTTTGGCGATTTGTCGCCATTGAAACGGAATCAATCAGCGACAAGTCGCTGGAAACCAAAGCTGTGACAAGTCACAGCACTCCAAATTCTTTTCCTGAAGGCTGATGTTTATTTATTTTCAATGTACGTTGATATTGATGTACGTTGAAAATAACGTATGATGTTTTCATCGTAAATGAAAAAATCCTGGAAGGAAGCGAAGAAGGAATTTCAGATGAAAGCAAATCCTGGCGGATATATTGATCCGGCTCACCTGATTGGACGAGATAAGTTGATCAAACGAATTTGGGAAAAGCTGGAACAGCAAAGCCTTGTCCTCACTGCAGAGCGCCGAACCGGGAAAACCAGCATTCTGAAAAAAATGCTGACGGAGCCTTTCCCTGGCACGCTTCCTCGCTTCAGTGAACTGGAGGGGGTACATACGCCATTGGAGTTTGTCAGGAAGGTTTACCACAATATTGAGGAATCACTGAGCGGAAGCAAACGAGCAAAAGGGAGGGTCCGTCACTGGCTGGAACAGGTTAAAAGCGTCAAAATTGGTGGAGTTGTGGAAATTCCTGAATTTGCGGCCCCCGATTGGAAAACTTTATTGGCACTAACCATTGAAGATTTGATTGAACATCAAGACCAGCGCCGTGTTGTTTTTCTCTGGGATGAAGTCCCGTATATGCTCAACAACATCAAAAAACGTAGCGGCGCACCCGCCGCAATGGAAATTCTGGACGTTTTGAGATCCCTGAGGCAAACACATCCGAGCTTGCGCATGGTGTTTACTGGTTCAATCGGCCTGCATAATGTGATTACTTCGCTGAAACGGGCTGGATATGCCAATGCTCCAATAAATGATATGTACACTCAGGATGTCCCGCCGCTTTCAGCTTCTGATGCCGAACGGTTGGCTCTCCAGCTTCTGAAAGGTGAATCCATTCCAACTGAAGATGACGCCAAAATCGCTCAGGAAATTGCGACTGCCGGAGATTGTATTCCTTACTATATTCACTGGATTGTTGATCGGTTAAAGGATTGTGAACAAAGAGTAAATGCAGCTATCGTCAGTCAGATGAGAGGGCAACTATTGGCTGATGATCAAGACTGCATGAACCTTCGGTATTTTCGAGAGCGAATAGATGAGTATTACACACAAACCGAACAGCCTATCGCACTGAGACTGCTGGACATTCTTGCTTCTTCCTCTCGATCTTTACCATTTGATGAGACGCTCAACCTGTTGCGATCACATCAGGCAAATGTTGAAGAAGAACAGGTCCACGAAGTTCTCAACCTGCTTCGGCATGATCATTACATTCAACTGGAACCTGATGGTACCTACCATTTTCGGTTTCCCTTGATTCAACAATGGTGGCGGATGTCCAGAGGAGGAAGGGCATGACCGCAATTCCTCATTTTACCCCCAGCTTAATGAGCCACGAAAACCTGGAAGCCATCTTTGTGCAGCGCGAAAAACTGGCCCAGCGGATTGTCGAAGTTGTTCGTGAAAGCGCCACAACCCAATCCAAACATTACCGGCTCTTGATTGGTTCGCGTGGCGTTGGGAAAACCCACCTGGTTTCACTGATTTACCATCGAGTCAGGGCGATAGAGGACTTACGTGACCGGTTGTTGATTGCGTGGCTTCGCGAGGAAGAGTGGGGCGTTACCTCATTTTTGGACTTGTTGCTACGGATTTTTCGAGCGATAAAAGCTGAACTGGACCGCACTGACCTGAATGCCGGAAGGGAACTTGAATCGCGACTTGAGCCGATTTTTGAATTGTCTCCCGAGGCTGCGGAGCGAGTTGCTGGAAACCTGCTCAAAGAATATGTCGGCGACCGCACGCTACTCATTTTGTGTGAAAACCTGGATGATATGTTCGCGGGGCTTGAAATGGCAGGTCAACAACGGCTGCGTGCGTATTTACAGGAAAATCCGTTTTGTACGATTGTGGCGACCGCCCAGCGGCTTTTCAATGGTGTATCACTTCAAACATCACCATTTTATGGGTTTTTCCGCATTGATCATTTGCAAGATTTGACCCGTGATGAAGCCGTGCAATTGCTGGCCAAAATTGCTCGCCTCAAAAATGATCGCGAACTGGAATCATTCATTCAATCACCAACCGGGCGTTCGCGAATTCGTGCCCTGCAGCATCTGGCTGGTGGCAATCATCGGGTGTACGTGATTTTCTCGCAGTTTCTCACACGTGAATCCCTCGACGAACTGCAGACGCCGTTCATTCAAATGCTGAACGACCTGACGCCTTACTATCAGGCCCGAATGGCGTGGCTTTCTCCGCAACAACGCAAGATCGTCGAGTTTCTGATTGACCGTCGTGGCGCCGTGACAGTCAAAGAAATCGCCCAGCGGTGTTTTATGACTCATCAGACGGCATCTGGTCAGCTTAAAGGGCTGAAGGATATGGGCTACGTCCAGTCTGAAACCATTGGCCGCGAGTCGTACTATGAACTCCTCGAACCACTTATGCGCTTCTGTATTGAAATGAAGAAAAGCCGGGGCGAACCAATCCGATTGTTTGTCGATTTCCTGCGGATCTGGTACACACAGAATGAGTTAACGCAACTGCTTTCGCAGCTTCAATTTGAAAAAGGAATTGACAAGGGATACATCCTCAAAGCACTGCAGCAGAGTTCGGAGGAATCGGAAGACCCACGAGTCTCAGCGTGTTTAAGGGATTATAAAGCTTCATTTGGGAATGAAGAGTATGAGAGTGCGCTTCAGGTAGCAGAAGAATTGATGATCTTGCGAAATGCTGCTGAAGATTGGTTTAACCGAAGTAATTGCTTGTTCCTGCTTCGCCGATTTGAAGAAGCATTAATCGCAGCAAATAAAGCAATTGAATTATTTCCAGAAGATCCTCGTAGCTGGTTTATTCGAAGCGTATCATTGTTTGGTCTTGCTCGATTTGATGAAGCGGTGGAATCACTGGATAAAACTCTTAACCATAAACTACCCGAACAATTTCAAGAAGTTGAACCAATTTTTTGGTATGTCCGAGGCGGGGCATTACGCTTCCTGAATAGATGGGAAGAAGCCTTAGCCTCTTTTGATTGTGCAATCAAATTAGACCCAAACAACTCATCAAGTTGGAACGAAAGGGGGGTAGTCTTAGGCTACCTTAATCGGCAGGCTGAGGCCCTTGCATCATTTACAAAAGCCATTGAAATTGATTCTACTGACATGAGGGTTCGAACAAATCAGGCAGCCTCACTTACCAACCTTGGGGAAACAGATGAAGCGCTGCGTTTGCTAAATGCAGTAATTGAGGCAGATGGAACCTATCCGATTTCATATTTTGTTCAGGCGGTTGTTCTGTTGTCCTTGAACCGCTGGGAAGAAGGGAGTACTGAATTAGATAAAGCTCTGAGCCGATTTGGAAATGCAGAGAATACGTTAACGAATTATACAAAACCCATTCTCCAAAACCTGTTTGCAAATACAAATAATTCAGCACTTTGGAACCCGCGCATTTCATCGCTGATTGAGATTTACACCAAACATGGGTTCAGTGCTGAATTAGGCGAAGCCCTTGCCCAAAGTATCTCTGCGCTTAATTCACCGATGGTGAGTGACACAGCCGCACAATTATGGCTTGAGATATGGCAAAACCTCACGCAAAATCGCCCGGAATTTCAGCTTCCGTTGCGGCTGCTGGATGCGGCGGTTCGCTATCGTGCCACCAAAGACGGGCGCATTCTGATGGAGCTTCCGATTGAAGAGCGCTCGCTTCTGGCAGAAGTTTTGGAAACAAAACCGCTTGCGGAAAAGAAAGCGGCGGAATAAAAAGAGAACATCATGCCTAAACTTCAAGCTTCCAACCCTCAACCTTCAACTTCTGGAGTACAAATCCTTGGGATTCGCCATCACGGGCCGGGTTCGGCGCGGAGCGTGCGGCAGGCACTCGAAGCCATGCAGCCGGATATCATTCTGGTCGAAGGGCCTCCGGATGGCGATGGCGTATTGCCGCTTTTGACCCACGCTGAGATGAAGCCCCCGGTGGCACTTTTGATCTATGCCGTGGATGACCCAAAGCAGGCCGTGTTTTATCCATTTGCCGTGTTTTCTCCGGAATGGCAGGCGATTCAATTTGGACTCAAACACGAAATTCCAGTTCGGTTTATGGATCTCCCCCAGGCGCATCAATTGGCTGTGGTGCACGAACCCCAGGCTCAACCTGCCGACCAATCGTCAAACTCCCAATCCCAGATCCCAGATGTCCAATCCCTGATTCCCGACCCCCGACCACTGACTGCTGAATCGCAACCTTTAATTTCAGATCCACTCCACTGGCTGGCCCAGGCTGCCGGGTTTGAAGACAGCGAACGCTGGTGGGAATACATGGTTGAGCATCGGCGCGATACGACCGATGTGTTTGCCGCCATTTTGGAAGCGATGGCTGCACTCCGCAGTTCCGGGATTGGGTTTAAGGATTTACCCGCCGATGCCACAACCGAAGTCCAGCGTGAAGCTTATATGCGTCAGACCATTCGGGCGGCCCAGAAAGAAGGCTTCCAAAAAATTGCCGTCGTGTGTGGCGCCTGGCATGGTCCGGCACTGGCGGAAATGCCTCCGGCGCGGGCCGATGCCGAAGTGTTAAAGGGCTTACCGAAAGTTAAAGTGAATGCCACGTGGGTACCGTGGACCTACAGCCGGTTGAGCTTTCAGAATGGGTACGGGGCCGGGGTCGAATCACCTGGCTGGTATCACCATTTATGGCACATCCGGGAAGCGTCAGGGCAGGGCGTTTCACCCACCACCGTGACGATTCGCTGGATGTCCCGCGTTGCCCAGTTGATGCGGGACGAAGATTTGCAGGCGTCAGTGGCGCACATCATTGAAGCCGTTCGGCTGGCTGAATCGCTTGCAACCCTGAGAGGTCGGCCATTACCGGGGCTGGCTGAACTCAACGAAGCGGCGCAGGCCATTATGTGCTTCGGAAGTGATGCCCCAATGCGGCTGATTCACGAAAAACTTGTGGTTGGTGAATTACTTGGCACGGTGCCAGATGAAACGCCAATGGTGCCGCTCCAGCAGGATTTGCAACGCGAACAAAAACGGCTCCGGCTGCAACCCGAAGCTGCACATAAAGATATTGATCTGGACTTGCGCAAGCCCAATGACCTGGAACGCAGCCATGTGTTGCATCGGTTGAATCTGCTTGAAATTCCCTGGGGCGTGCAAAGTCAGGTGCATGGCAAATCAGGCACGTTCCACGAACAATGGCGGCTGCAGTGGAAACCCGAATTTTCTGTCAGAGTGATCGAAGTCGCCGTGTGGGGAAACAGTATCGTCAATGCTGCCACTGCCTATGTTCGCCATCTGGCTGATCTTCCAGACCCAACAGGGGCAATGTTGCCCAGGCTGACAACCCTGCTCAATCAGGTTTTACTGGCCAATTTACCCGAAGCAATTGGGCACCTGATGGAACGCGTCCAGAACGAAGCCGCCCTGGCCAGTGATGTGACTCACCTGATGCAGTCGCTTCCGGCGCTGGCCAACATCGTCCGCTATGGAAATGTTCGTCAGACAGATGTTTCAGCCGTCGGTCACGTCGTGGATGGGATGGTGGCTCGTGTCTGTGTTGGATTGCCGGGGGCCTGTGCTTCACTTGACGATGCGGCAGCGGCGGTGATGTTTGACCATATTGCCAATGTCAACCGGGCGGTGAGCCTCCTTCAGAATGAAGAACATCTCTCGAACTGGCATTCTGTCTTGCGGCAAATTGCTGACCAGCAAGGAGTCCACGGTTTAGTCGCTGGTCGTTGCGCCAGGTTGTTGCTCGATGCACACTTTTTCACCGCCGAAGACACCGCCCGGCGAATGAGCCTGGCGCTTTCTGTCGGCAATGATCCAGCTCACGCTGCCGCCTGGGTTGAAGGATTTTTAAAGGGAAGCGGCCTGTTGCTGCTCCACGACACGGCGTTGTGGAATATTCTGGACCGCTGGGTGACGACGCTTCACGGTGATATGTTTCTGGCCTTGCTGCCATTGCTGTGCCGAACTTTTTCAACGTTCACGGTACCGGAACGGCGTCAGATGGGCGAGCGCGTTCGTCGCGGACTGGCTGTGGATGAAACATCCCCAGGCCAGACCGTGGGAATGTCCTCGACCAATTTTGATACTGGCCGTGCGGAACAAATTCTGCCATTGGCGGCTCAATTATTGGGAATGTGATGACAAAACCGTGGGCTTCGCACCACGGCTATTACACAACGACCCTTCGGGCCTAAAACTCTGATTTTAAAGGTTATACCCCGAAATCTTCAGCCCCAAGCCCTTAGCCCCAAGCCCTGATTCCTATGACTGATCAAACCTCTCCAACTCAATTTTTTTCCGAAGAAGAGCGCCTTCGCCGATGGCGATTGATTTTAGGTGGCGGACCCGCTGACGGCACTGGCGCCTGTCTCAAGGGAACTGACGTCACGATTGACCAGGCACTCCAGGCGCTCTATGGCGCCGGAGGTGATATGGGCGGAGATGGCGGGCAGCCTGCTCCACGTAGCGCCGGATTGGGCGCTTCTGCACCAAAAGTGGCCCGCTGGTTGGGAGACATTCGAAGCTACTTTCCAACCTCAGTCGTGCGCGTGATGCAGAAAGACGCGCTGGAACGGTTAAATCTTCGACAGATGTTGATGGAACCAGAGCTTTTAGAAGCGGTCGAAGCCGATGTGCATCTGGTGGCCACGCTGGTTTCACTCAGCCACGTGATGCCCGGAAAAACCAAAGACACGGCCCGGATGGTGGTTCGCAAGGTGGTTGAAGATTTGCAGCGCAAATTGGCCAATCCGACCCGGCAGGCGGTTCTGGGCAGTTTGAATCGAGCCATTCGAAATCGTCGTCCACGCCATAACGAAATTGACTGGAATCGGACGATCAAGGCCAATTTGAAGAACTATCAGAAGGAATATCGGACCATTATTCCTGAAATTCGCATTGGGTATGGTCGCAAGCGATCATCACTGCGTGACATTGTGCTCTGTGTAGACCAGAGCGGCTCAATGGCGACCTCGGTGGTGTATTCAAGTATTTTTGCGGCGGTGCTGGCCTCGCTCCCGGCGGTTTCCACCAGTCTGGTGGTGTTTGATACCGCCATTGTTGATCTGACGGAAAAGCTCCAGGATCCGGTCGAAGTCCTTTTTGGAACACAACTTGGCGGTGGCACCGACATCAACCGGGCGCTGGCCTATTGCCAGAACCTGATTCGGCGCCCGCAGGAAACGATTTTTGTATTGATCAGTGATTTGTACGAAGGCGGGAATCAGGAAGAAATGCGCCGCCGAATTGCACATCTGGTGAATTCCGGGGTGCAGGTGGTGGCGCTCCTGGCACTCAGTGACAGCGGCGCCCCCTGTTATGACCACAACAATGCCGCACATTTTGCCACGCTGGGCGTCCCGGCGTTTGCCTGTACCCCAGATTTATTCCCAGACTTGATGGCGGCTGCGATCAACCGACGAGACATCAGCGAATGGGCCGCGACAAACGGCATTGCTTCAGCTCAGAAGTGAAGTGGGCTTTGGGCCCCAGGTTGAAAAGACAAAAAGGACAAAAAGGACGCAAAAGACAAAATTCGAAAACCCTGAACCCTGAACCCTGAACCCTGAACCCTGAACCCTGAACC
>CAZXCE010000263.1:0-10840 GCA_964639175.1 uncultured Clostridia bacterium | reverse complement strand
ATGGCTGTTTTTCCACCTCCTCTCCCCGACCCTAAAATTTTGTCCTGTACAGAGATGAAGAAATTATCATCTTGTCACCTTGTCACTTTGTCACCCTGTCATTTGTCACTTTGTCATTGCTACATTTCCATCGTTTCAAAGACTTCAGCGTCAATCACCGAATCATTGATTGGCGAAGCGTGACTGGGCGACGGGGACGAGGGTTCCGCAGGTTGTGACGGATGAGCTTGTTTATAGGCTGCAACTTCTGTGTCGAGGTCACGGACATACTGTTCGAAATCTTCAAACCGGTACCCTGGCACCCCTTCATAGGTTGGATCAATGCCGTTATAAACCGCCATCGCGGTTGGCAAATCAATCACTCCGGCCTGCACATAACACAATGCCGAACGTAAAATCGTCCAGTGGTTCAATTTTAACGCGGTTGCGCGAAGTTCCCCCAAGCTGGTCTGCGTTTGTAATTGCCGGCGTTGAAATGGCGCATCCCAGATTTCAAATAAGCCCATTCGACCACGATATCCCCGACCTCGGCCCTGATAGCTGCAGTGTGGGCAGGGTTTCCCGTCTACGATTCCCGTTGCCCGGCGTGGGCGGAATCGCATGATATCTACGTTCCAATGTTCGAGCACGGCCCGCAAATGCGGATAGTGCTGGTCGTTCCAAACAATGGCTGGGTCTTCATCTATGGCACAAGCATCACACAATTTCGGTACCAGCTTTTGGTAAATCACACCGATCAGGACTTCACCCACCATTTCTGGCGGAATACCATACATTTGCAGGCGCGGCAAAATATCAAACGGAGACTTGGCGTGCAGCGTGCACTGGGTGTAATGGCCGGATTGGGCGGCCCGGATCGCAAATTGCGCTTTGTCGGCATCGTTGATTTCGCCCATCTGGATCACCTGGACATTGCTGCGCAAAATGGACGGCAAATAATCTGAAGTTTGCATGCCACGATGGCGGGCCACCTGGGTTTGAAAGGCAAACGGGATATCTGTTTCAACCGGATCTTCCAAACTGATAAAGGACTTCCCTGGAAACTGCCGATGAATTTCAGCGCTGATTGACATCAAGGTTCCGTTTTTGCCTGAATTCATGACGCCACACACCGGGAGCAAGCCAGTTGAACCCTGGACATACTTCTCGATCATCCGCCGCTGGAATGGAAGCAATCCCAGTTCCCCTAACCCTCGGATCTCTTCGTTTTTTCGCAAAATCCGAATGGTGATCATCGCCAGCGGCACCTGTCGGGCAGAGGCTTTCAAGTAGGGAAAAATACAAATTCGACCATCAAATTCCAGGGTTTTCCCCTGGCTCGGAATTTTAAAATGGATGTCCCCGTCGTGGGTCTTATGGGTTTCAAGGTCTGGGATCCCGGCATCGGATTTCGCCAGATTGATCATTGATTGATACACCGCAAAATCAAGTGGGATTTCAGCCTGCCGCCGCCACTCACCATCCAAAAACAATTCGTGCTGGATGGCACGCCGATCCCAGTCATAGAAAATCCGAACATCTGACGCTTCCTGGCGAAAGGCGGATCCGGCAATATCATAGAGTACCTGTCTGGTATGGCTAAAACTTTGGGGCGCCTCAGTTTTTGGACGGCCAGGTGTGGAAACCGCCTGGGTTGCCCATTCACGTTTGACGGCCTGCACATAGCGCCGCGTGTCACGCTGGGTAAATCCTTCATATCGGGTTTCGGCATAGAGTCGTTTGATTTAGCGGTCAATCACATCGCGGGGAACCCGTCGAGGCTCACAGCGAAAATCACCGGCCAGGCCTTCATCAACCTGTGCGGCCACGGCAATCGCCGTGCGAATATCAGCCCGATTGAGGAGAAATTCCAGCGTCTGTCGCCCGTTTCCATCGGCATACAGAGCATGGATGGTCGTGCCAACCAGGCATTCAAGCAAGATGGCGTGGCGCTCGGCTGTTTCACGTGGGATCACCGTTGCCACGGCAGCCTGGAATCGAAGTTCCATCGCCTTTGGATAGGAATTGGAAATCCCTTTGAGCACATCTTCAACTGCATGACGGCTGGTTTTGAGCACCAGCCGGGACACTTCAGGCAGTGTTAACCGGGCCGCACGTGCCAGACTGCGTTGGAACTCAAGGTGGTGCATCACCTGAGTCAAATAGGCGGATCCGGCATCGTCAACCACGGCGGCTTTTAATTCCTGTGACGTGACTCCCAGTACCAGGACTTTGTGTTCCAGAGCTTCATTGATTGGAATGACTCCGGCCAGTTGCGGATTGGATCGCAAATTTGGGCGGGTCATAAGCGAAAGTGATGATCTGAACATGACGGTTGGTCCCCTATTTGAATCAGGTTATGGAAACAAAAAGAGCGAAAAAGGAAATGGAAAGAAAAACATCAAATCAATCAATTTGTGCTCGATCTGGTCTCGCAGAGTTTCCATTTCGCGCTCCATTTTAGGGTTCAGGGTTCAGGGTTCAGGGTCTTCGAATTTATATCCCTTATGTTTCTCAGGTCCGGTGTGTCTTTTTTGAATCCCGAACCCCGAAACCCGTTCCCTTATCGTTTGGCCAGAATCGTATTGGTCGCTTCGGCAACTTCTTTGGTTTGAACATCAACCGGAGCAAACCCTTTGAGCGTCATGGTGGTTGTCCCATCAGTACTTCGAACTTCCTGTTCTGAAAAAACCAGCAATCGTGGGTGATTGCCCATCCATTCCAAAAATTTGAGATGATTGAGGAACGAGCCTCGCAACTGGATTACCAGCCTCGATTCATTGATTCCTGGTTTATATGGCGCATGCATATCATCTTTGCGCTCAATGACGAGATGGGCAGCCCGAGCCTGATTTTTCACCTGTTCAAACAACTCGCCAAGCCCATCTACGGACGGCAAATATTTTTCAACCTGACGATACTGATCACGGGTGGCTTCGACTTCAGCAACCAGTTGATCATGCTCTTGCCGATAGCGATCCGTAATATCATTTTCCTTTGTTTGTTTGGCAATTGAATCTTGTTGAGCCGTCAGTTTTGACTGCCACTCAGAGAACCAGAACTGGTCGGCAACAACCCAACTACTGGCAGCCATCAACACAACAATGATTCCTTGCGTTACAATTCGTCGGATCGACATAATCAATTCCTCCGCCGCTATAAATTATGAACTATAAATAATGAATAATGAATGATGAAAGCATTTCCTATCAAAGAGATATGGTGAGATCAGATGGAGTTTGAAATGCCATAACTCATCATTCATTTCTCAACTGGTTCTTTTATTTCCCAGATTTGGCTGCCGTCGCCGTCTTCGGTGCGGCGGTCGTAGTTTCCGTGGCTTTCACAACCAGTTCGGGCACCGGCTGGGGTTCAATTGGGTCGGTAAAAACATTGCCCTGATACTGGCAGGTAATGGTGAAATCACTTTTTTCTTCTCTGGATTGGAGATTGTACTCTGACTGTACATTGGTGTAGCGGCCCCCGGTACCTTCCAGATTGCGGATAAATTCGGTGACCGGATTGACGACATCCAGCACCATTGGCTGGCCGGCTTCTGCCTGAGCCTGGGTAAGGGTGCCCGGCGTAACATACCCGGTGATCGTTACATTGCGCCCCTGGACTTTAAGCGTTGTCAGCACCAGCCCGGATGGCACCTGCCAGCTCACGTCGTTTGAAATCTGATAGTTCATCCCCTGGGCTTCCCGCATCTTATTGACCACTTCAATCCGCCGGTTTAAGGCCTCAAGATACCGCCGGTACTGTTCCGCTTCTTGCTTGAGTGCCTGATTGGCTTCGGCACGTCGGGTTTGAACGGATTGTTCAATTTGCAACTGGGCCTCCCGGCGAACCAGCCAGGTATATTGCCCGCCCACCAGAACCGCAATCGCCATCAGTCCCAAAACAACCCCAAGATACTCAACCCGACGGGTACCACCAGGCGCTCTGGTGACCAGCCCGCCAGCCACCAGACCTTTGAGTTGATCAAGAACTCCTAGTGACTGAGGCGCAACTGGTCGCGAACGCACCATTCCCCGAAAATCAGCGCCGTGGTCGGTGAGGTAAGCATACACGGCCCCAAGCAACGGCACCATCTCGGAAGCAGCCAGACTGGTGGCTGGCGGTGCGGTGGAAGGAGTGTGCAGGCCAGCAAGATCAAAGACCTGAACCAGTTCGACCTGGAGCTGCGCTCGTAACCAGTCCATCCGGAACCGATGATCACCAGTACACTCACCGGACACAACCACCAGCTCAAATGCCGATTGCAGCCGGGTTTGAACGTCATCAATCATCAGGTTCATCGCATTTTCAAATCCCTGAATATCGCTGGCGTCCAAAAATTCGAGGCTATGCCCAACCAGTTCTCCACGCTCATAGACAAACCAGTCAATTTGCGTCCTGGAAATATGAAGGTGCCCGGCTCGAACGGCAACTTCCGTTTCTTTGTGATAGACGGTGGCAAAGGCTTTAGCCAGACAGGCGGCTTCGCACAAAACCGATCCGACCGGGAGTTGCTCGACAATCATCGGATCCAGATAGGCCAGCATCAACGTGGCGTCAAAATCACACCGGGCAGTTACCAGATTTGACAGGGCAACTGACCCCGCCAGATCAGTCATAAATGCCTCGCCTGGACGGACTTCAACTGGGCTGGGATAGATGGTCAATACCTGGATATCACTGGCAATTGATTGGAGCGTAGCGACGGCATCACCTTGTGATGCAACCTGTTCCAGATGAACCAGTGTTGGGCCGTTTGTTCCATCGGTTTTGACAATACCAAGGGTAACCCCGGCTGACTGATAGCCAAAGCGGATGACTCCTAACATGATGGCAGCTTCCTTTATGCAAAAATTCGAAGGGGGTGGGTTCCAAGAGCTGACTGCAACAATTCAGTCTCCTCAAAAGCGTCCAGGACTCGCGGATCAAAAAGGATATGACGCTGACGCTGCATATCAGCCCAGACGTCTATCGGGCACTGACCTGGGCGATGCGGACGATGCTCAATCCGGGCAATAAAATGATCAGCCACCGTGACAATGCGGGCAATCAACGGAATCTGATCCCCTGTCAACCCGCAATTTGGATATCCGCCGCCGCCATATCGAAGGTGGTGGTAATAGGCTGCCGCGATAATCTCTTGGTGGCAGCCAACTGATTCGAGGAGCATTTTCCCGTACACTGGATGGTATTCCATTACCTGGCGTTCCGACTCTGAATACACCTGCCGCGATAACCGAATTTCATCAGGAACCACAATTTTGCCGTAATCGTGCAACGCTCCGGCCAGGTATGCCAGTTGCGCTTTTTGCTCACACTCAGGATGAGCACGGTGCAGGATACGGGCAATTTGGGCGGCGGCCAGGCCGACTTCTTCGCCATGAACCACCAGTGAGTACCCTGACCCGGCATATTTTTGAGCCATCACCCGGCGCAAGTTGCGCAACAGTTGCGGCATCATCAGTTGAGTTTCTTCAAGTTGTGCAGGGGAACTGACGCCCATATGGCAATACCTCGCAGATCGAGTTTTCATTTTACCCACCGATTGATCCTGATGGTACGGACGCCAGACTAAGAGCAACCTTTGTGCCAAAAGATTGATGGGGCCCTATGCTGAAAAATTCAGTCTGAATGAAACAAAATACTTATTTTGAAGTACCGTTTTAAAACGTCTATAATACAAAATAAATCTGCCTTAACTTCTTTTAAAACCAATAGTTACAATCTCGATCCCACTACAAGAAACCAGCTTTTGATTGATAACCTTACCCACACAGTTGCCTTTATTCATTAAATTAAATCAATTTAGATTTAGCGACCTCTGGAAATTAAATCCTATCAGTGCCAATAAAACACAATTCAACTTCAATTAAATTAATTAAGCGGCCATCAGACTGACAGGGCTCTTCTCAGGATATTCCATCTCCTGTCTGGACATCACGGGAGGTTGCCCATACAATCGGCGATTCAAATACCCTCACCCGACATATCACATATCACTCACCCACGACATGACAAAACTACTTGAAGGAAAAACGGCACTGGTAACCGGCGGTTCACGAGGACTGGGGCGCGCAATCTGCGAAGTATTTGCCCGCGAAGGCTGTAATGTGGCGTTTAATTACCACAGCCAGCCTGAGGCCGCTCAAACCGTAGTTGACAATATCGAGCACCTGGGTCAGCGTGCACTGGCCTTTCAGGTCTCGGTCACAGATCGCGCGGCGGTGAAGCAAATGGTGCGGCAAATTATTGAGCAATTTGGCCGAATTGATATTTTGGTGAATAATGCGGCGATTAACCGGGCAGATATGTTTTTGACGATGACGGACCGCGCCTGGGATGAAGTCGTCAACACCAATCTCAATGGCTTGTTTAACGTGACCAAACCCGTGTTTAAACAAATGGTCCGCCAACGCTATGGCCGGATTTTGAACATCAGTTCAATCGGTGGGATCCGCACCGTTCCGACGAGCGTCCACTATGCCACAACCAAGTCTGCCGTGGTCGGTTTTACCAAAATGCTGGCCCGCGAAGGAGCGCCGTTTGGCCTGGTCGTCAATGGGATCGCCGCTGGTATTTTTGACACGGATCTGGGCCACACCTTGCCCGATAAATTTCGCGAAACATACGAAGGCTGGTGTTCACTGGGGCGCTATGGACGACCGGAAGAAATGGGCGAACTGGCCGCCTTTCTGGTTTCTGACCGCAATAGTTATATGAATGGCGAGATGATTATCCAGGACGGCGGAACAGTGACATAGAACAGGGGCTCAAGAAAGTGGGCTGAAGACATTTGGGCCAGGGGGCAATCGAAGGGATGAGGGATGAAAGAAAACCTGTTCTTCAGCCCGAAAATCTTCAGCCCTCAGCCCCAAGCCCTGAGTTCTAATATGATTCCGTTGGGGTGAAATACCCTAAATCAAAGGCATTGTGAGGTATATGGTTTGAAGCTGCTGTTAAGTATGAATCTGCCCTATTTGCGGCTCAATGGGGCTAATAAAGGCAATCGGATGCTGGCCGAAGCCCTCTCTGCTCAAGGTCACCCGTTTCGAGTGATTGTTCCTTCCTTTAGCCCAACCGACCAGTTAACCCGGTCATCGTTTCAGGCATTGCTCCGGAGCCGGGAAATTTCATTTCGGGCTGAAGATCACAAAGATGTGTTTACCTTCAATGGGGTCGAAGTGCATTCAATTGCTGACCCGGCGCAGCTTCGGGCAGAACTGGTCACGGAACTTGAGCGCGATGAACCTGATTTCGTGTTTATTTCGACCGAAGATCCAACCCAGAATCTGCTTGATGCGGCCTTGAGAATTTGCCCATCGAAAGTTGTGTATATTGTTCACACACTTGAGTTTCTCCCGTTTGGACCCCACGCCTTTTTCCCAAGCCAGACACGTGCGCGCCTGATTGGGCAAACCGCCGGGATTATTTCGGTCAGTCAATTTGTGCAGCAATATATAAAGGAATGGAGCGGGCTGGATTCGCTCCAACTCTACTGGCCGGCCTATGGCGAGCCGCCGTTTCCGCACCCTGGGAGTTTTGACAACCCGTTTGTAACGCACATCAATCCCTGTGCCGTCAAAGGCATTTCAATTTTGCTGGGTCTGGCAGATGCCCTTCCCCAGGTTCAGTTTGCCGCCGTACCGACCTGGGGCGCCACGCAGGAAGATCGCGTAGCACTGGCACAGCGCGCCAATATTTCGCTCCTGACGCCGACTGAGCACATTGACGAACTCTTCCGACACACAAAAGTATTGCTGGTGCCGTCGCTGTGGTTTGAAGGACTCGGGTTTGTCACGCTTGAAGCCATGCTGCGCGGGGTTCCAGTGATTGCCGCCAATTCAGGTGGAATCCCAGAGGCGAAACTTGGCACTGAATTTGTAATTCCGGTCTATCCCATCGAGCGCTTTACCGATCAGCTTGACGAGCACCACCTCCCGATTCCGATTGTTCCCACCCAGGATCTGGCTCCCTGGTGTGCAGCATTAGAGAAACTGCTTTCAGATCGTGACTTCTACCAGCAGCACGCCGCCGATGCCCGGTCACGTGCCATAGAATTTGTGAGTCAGTTGAGTTTTGAACCGCTGGTTGCCTACCTGCACCATCTTGCCTCCAGGCCGAAAGCCCTGGCCGCGACCACAACAGTTGACCCGTCTGCTGTTTCCAGCCAGGATCGAGGGGCTCCTGCCCTGAGTGCTGCCAACCTGACACCTGAACAACGGGCGCTGCTCCTCCAACGCCTGCGAAAGAAAAGCCAGAGCCAGGCTGCGACTTCCACTGAGCCACCCGTCGGAATCCAGCCAGTTCCCCGGACACACCCGCTGCCGCTCTCGTTTGCTCAGCAACGATTATGGTTTCTCGACCAGCTTGAGCCAGGGAGCGCTGCCTACAACCTTCCGGGCGGCTTTCGGGTTCGACTCCCGGTCAACACGGCCATCCTGCACCAGAGCATTCTGGAAATCATTCGCCGGCACGAAGTACTTCGCACCACATTTCAGGTCATTGATGGCGAGCCGGTCCAGGTGATCAACCCGGAGCCAGCCTGTTTATTTTCAGTGTCTGATGTTTCTCATCTGGCTGATAGACCTGATGGGCGACAACTTCTGGCAGTTCACGTAATTGAAGAAACCCAGAGTTCATTTGATCTGGCCACGGGGCCGCTGGTTCGGGTGAAGGTTCTCAAACTCGGTGCTCAGGATTGGGTGATTGTGGTCACGATGCACCACATTGTTTCGGATGGCTGGTCGGTTGGGGTGTTTTTGCGTGAACTCCAGGCCCTCTACGCGGCTTTTTCTCAAGGGAAGCCATCGCCGTTGCCACCGCTCCCCATTCAATATGCTGATTTTGCGGTCTGGCAACGCGAGAAACTCAGCGGTCCCGCGCTTGAAACACAACTGACGTTTTGGCGGCAACAACTCGGTGACACAACCGGAGTTCTTGAGTTGCCAGCCGATCATTTACGTCCGGTTCATCCGTCACATCGGGGCGGTTGGGAGCAGGCGACATTGGCGCCATATCTGGTCGAGCCGTTGCGGCGGCTTTCGCAAAGCGAAGGCTGCACCATGTTTATGACCTTGCTGGGGGCCTTTGCGGCTCAACTCAGTCGGTACACCGGGCAGCATGACATTCTCATCGGCACTCCGATTGCCAATCGGACCCGATCCGAAATTGAGAAGTTGATTGGGTTTTTCGTCAATACACTGGTCATCCGGGTCAATCTCTCTGGTAAGCCTGGATTTCGGGATGTGCTCCGGCAAGTTCGGGAAACGGCGCTGGGGGCCTTTGCCCATCAGGATGTGCCGTTTGAAAAACTGGTTGAACTGCTCCATCCGGACCGCGACCTGAACCGCACGCCGCTGTTTCAGGTAATGTTTGCCTTTGGCCAGGAAGGTCGCGCCAGTCAAAAATCCACACCACCCAATCGAACCCAGCTTATTGACACGCTTGAAGTTGAAAACCGTACGTCCAAGTTTGACCTGACGCTGTCAATGGCTGAGACCGAAGCCGGAATCATCGCCGGGTTTGAATACAAAACGGAACTCTTTGAATCAGCGACCATTCGCCGGTTTCTGACCCATCTGGAAACGCTCTTGCAGGGGGTTTGTGCCAATCCGGAAGCACTGGTTTCCAGCCTGCCCTTGATGCCAGACTCTGAGCGCGATCAGGTTCTGGTGCAACCGAACCAAACCGAGCGACCATTTCCAACTGACGGACTGCTCCATCAGTTCATTGAGACCCAGGCACAGCAAACACCTGATGCCATTGCGGTTGTTTTTGGGAATCAGCATCTCACGTACCACCAGCTCAACTCACAGACAAGCGTGCTGGCCCAATATCTTCAGCATCTGGGCGTTGGCCCCGGCGCACTGGTGGGAGTTTTGGTTGAACGCTCAATTGAGATGGTGACGGCATTACTGGGTGTGCTCAAAGCTGGGGGGGCCTATGTTCCACTTGACCCAGGATACCCGGCTGATCGGCTGGCGTTTATGATTGGTGATGCCCAGGCCTCACTCATTCTGACCCAATCGCACCTGGTCGAACGACTGCCCCACACCTCAGCCCAGACGATTTGCCTGGATCAGCCATTTTCGGTGCCAGCCATCCCCAGCAACACCATTCCTGTTGCACAACCAGTTCCTGAAGATCTGGCTTATGTGCTGTACACGTCCGGGTCAACGGGTCAACCCAAAGGTGTGATGATTCCGCATCGGGCCATCTGCAACCACATGCACTGGATGGACGAGACCTTTCCCCTCTCCGCCGATGATCGGGTGTTGCAAAAAACGCCATTTAGTTTTGACGCTTCGGTGTGGGAATTCTGGGCGCCATTGATGGCTGGTGCCCAACTGGTGATGGCTGAGCCAGGAATTCATCAGGATGCGGAAAGCTTGTCGCAAGTGATTGCAACTCAACAAATTACCATTCTGCAAGTTGTCCCGACCCTGCTTTCGCTGCTACTTGAAGAACCCCTGTTTTCCCAGCCTTCTCAACTCCGACGGGTTTTTGCTGGTGGCGAAGCGCTTTCCGGAAACCTGCGGGATCGGTTCTTTGAAAAACTTCCAGCCGTCGAACTGGTCAACCTGTACGGTCCCACCGAATGCACAATTGACGCTACCTTTTATGTCTGCCAGCCAGACGATTCGAGCCGCACCGTTCCCATTGGAAAGCCAGTTTCAAATATGACGGCACTGGTGCTTGACGCTGAAGGGCACCCCGTTCCGATTGGCATTCCTGGCGAACTCTACCTGGGCGGCGCAGGCGTCGGCTGTGGATATTTGAGAAGGCCGGAGTTGACACAGGAGCGATTCAAAGCCGGGTTCCGGGTTCCGGGTTCCGGGTTCCGGGCTCCAAAACCAGAGAT
>CAZXCE010000262.1:0-10851 GCA_964639175.1 uncultured Clostridia bacterium | reverse complement strand
ATGGATTACCTCAAAATCATATTGGCGCCAGACCTACCTTTCATCAGTTAACACATACAGATGGCCTCCCTCAAAACACGGTGCAAACCATGGTTTTTGATCGGGAAGGCTATCTCTGGGTTGGTACTCAGGATGGCGCCGCTTTCTATAACGGCAATCGTTGGACCGTGGTCAATATGCCCAATCGCACGCTCTCTAACCACGTCCGGTCAATGGTGGCAGGGTCTGACGGGAGCATCTGGTTTGGCACCAACGGAGGCGGGGTATTGAACTTACAGGGGAGCACCTGGACGGTTTATGACATTTCAACCCAGGTCCTGAAAAACTATCAGGTACTCAGCCTGTTAGAGACGGTTGAACCCAATGGAAATCGAGTGCTGTGGGTTGGTACCAATGGTGGAGGGCTCGCCCGGCTTGAAAATGGGAAGTGGACCACGTTTGACACAACTTCGGGGCTCCCCAGCAATTTTGTCATGAGTTTGCTCGAAACAATTGCTCCTGACGGTTCAAAAATGATGTGGGTTGGCACCAATGGCGGTGGACTTGCCTGCCTCAACCAGGGGAAATGGACTGTTTTTGATCGGACCTCAGGCTTACCTAATAACGTGGTGCTCAGTCTGTATGAAAGTCTGGGTGAAGATGGGCAGGGCATGCTGTGGGTTGGTACGAATGCCGGCCTTGCCCGGTATGCTCAGGGAAAATGGACTATTTTTGACACCCGGTCGGGACTTCCAAACGATGAAGTCTGGGATATTTTGGAAATTACTTCACCCACTGGCACCTCACAAGTCTGGGTCGCCACATTTGGCGGGGGCGTGGCACGCCTTGAGCATGGGCAATGGAAGGTGATTGACACTCAATTAGGATTACCCGATAACCTGGTATTTAGTCTGATTGAAGCCCCGATGTTTCAGGGGGTTCGATCCCTCTGGATTGGAATGAGCGGGGCCGGGCTGGCTCGCCTTGATCAGGTACAGTGGTCATCGCTTGATACTCGAAGCGGATTACCCAACGACCGGGTCCGCAGCATTCTTGAAACCAAAGATCAGGATGGAACACCTGTTTTTTGGATTGGAACTCGAAATGGGCTGGCGCGGCTCCATCAAAATGACCTGACGGTTTTTCACACGACAGATGGACTGCCTGGGGATCTGGTCATGAGTTTGCTCGAAACCATCAGACCACCAGGCAATCCGACGCTGTGGGTCGGAACCAACAAAGGTCTGGCCAAATATGAGGAAGGCCAGTGGACGACCTTTAATGCCACAAATTCAGGCATGCCCACTTCGCTGGTGGTTGACCTCCACGCTGTTCGTCATCCTGACCAGTCTGAGACTTTGTGGATTGCAACATTTGGTGAAGGGCTCATCAGGTATGATCACAATCAATGGCGTCAATACAAATCGCCAGCCGGGTTTCCGAGCAGTTTTATTATGTCGCTGTATGAAACTCAGGAAGCAGACGGCACCCATACGCTCTGGGTTGGCACCAATGGCAGCGGTCTGATTCGGATTCCAGATATTGAGCATAACCCGTTGATGTCAGCTTCAAACTGGCAGGTCCTGGATGTGGCTTCGGGGCATATCCCAAACAATGTGGTGCGAAGTATGCTGGAAACCAGGACGCCAGATGGAGCACGGATCTTATGGGTTGGCACGGATGGTGGAGGACTGGCCCGGCTCAATTTGACGCACCCTGAGCAAAAGTTTCCGGTCTTGTCTGATACCTCGGCGCCGGCGCTGCCAAACAATACGATTTACCAGATTTGCGTAGATAGCCAAAAACGTATTTACCTTTCTACGAATAAAGGTGTTGCCCGTCTGTCACCACGTGTGCCCAGCCCGGCCCAGCCGGCTGAATTTGAGTTATATTCGTTCAGTACCGAAGATGGCCTCCCCAGTAACGAATGTAATGGTGGGGCCTCGCTGGTTGATCATCAAGGACGAATCTGGATTGGCACCGTGGCTGGCGCCGCAATTTTAGATCCAGCCCAGGAACGCCAGGACGCGGTGTTGAAACCATTGCATCTGGAACGGACATTCATCAATGGAAAGCAAACCTATGTCTTTAATGATGCCCCGATCCTCACCACCAGTCTCGATTATTGGGAAAACAACCTGTTGTTTGAATATGCCCTCCTGAGTTATTTCCGCGAAACCGACACCCGGTACCAGACGAGGTTGAAAGGATTTGACCCGGAGCCGACCGCCTGGACCCGAGATATCAAAAAGGAATACACCAATTTGCCATCCGGGACATATGTTTTCCAGATTTGGGGCCGGGATTATCGCGGAAATGTTTCGGGCCCGCTGGAAATCAAGTTTTCAATTCGGCCAGCCCCCTGGCGAACCTGGTGGTTTGGCATGATGCTGGTTGGTATGGCTGCCGGACTGGTCTATAGCGGATATGAACTCCGTCTCAGAACAATCCGCCGCCGCCAGGAACAGCGCTTTGCTTCGCTTCGCCAGTTGCTGGAAAGCATCCGGGTTATCAATTCACAACTTGATTTAGCCATTGTGCTCCAAACCATTGCTGAAGAAAGCGCCCGGCTGGTCAACGGTGAGCCGGGCGGGATTGGATTACTGGTTGGTGACGAAGTGGTATTCAAGCGGTTGTGGAACCAAGGGCGGTGGGAAGACAGCCCGGTCACCTTCAAAATTGGCGAAGGCGTGGCTGGAAAAGTCGCCGCCACGGCCAGACCGGTGGTGGTGAATAATGTCAATGACATGCCTGATCTGACCCAGATGGAAGTCCTTGAAAAATATGAGGTCCAGGGGATGCTCGATGTGCCGATCATTAATCGGCTGGGACAGGTGGTTGGGGTGCTGGATGTTCGCCGGAAGCCAGGTCGAATCTTTTCAAAAGCTGATTGTCAGTTAATCGAGTCCCTGGCCCATCAGGCCGCCATTGCGCTTGAAAACGCCGGGTTATATGGCGAGCTTGGGAAATTGCTCCACCAGGAACAGGAGGTCAGTCGGGCACTCCAGGAACTCAACCAGATGAAGACCAACTTCATTATTGTGACATCGCACGAGATGCGCACGCCCCTCACCGTACTCAAAGGGTACACCGAGGCATTGATTGAAGGGACGCTTGGTCCATTGACCACCGTGCAGCAACGAACCCTGACCACCTGCCAGCGCATGGTTGACCGCCTGGTTTCGAGTTTTAATGACATTCTGGAAATGCTCAAAATCAACGAAGGCTATACCTCGATCAAACCAGTTACTTTTGATTTGATTGAAACCATCAACCAGGTCCTGGATGAACTGGGTGCTTTTATCCACAAACGCAAGCAGGTCATCGAGGTTGAGACACCTGCCTCGCTTCCGATTACCGCCGATCAGGAAAAAGTTGAACTGGTGCTACTCAACATTATGCAAAATGCGATCAAGTTCACGCCTGATGAAGGAGTGATTCAAGTGAACGTTTCCACCAATGGAAGCGGTGAGGTTCACCTGAAAATCCAGGACTCCGGGATTGGAATTGACCCGGCTGAATTGACCCACATCTTTGAGAAGTTCTATACCGGTGTTGACCCGTCAACCCACCGCTCTGGCAAGTTTGAATTTGCCACCCGTGGCACCGGACTTGGTCTGGCGATTGCCAAAAATTATGTCGAAGCCCACGGCGGTCGCATCTGGGCCGAATCAGCCGGACGGGGACAGGGAAGCTGTTTTCACATTGTGCTTCCAGCGTCAACATCTTTTGAATCTTGAGGTCAGAATTTAGCAAACTGGCTCAACAACAAAACCCAGGTACCGACTCGGTACCTGGGTTTTGTGATTTATCTGAAAATAGAAATTCAGGAAGGAAGTCAGCTCTGTTTGGAGTGACGGCTTGGGATTTGCGTAGATTTAAACGATTGAAGTTTCAAGCCCTAAGCCCCAAGCCCCAAGCCCTAATGTTTTACAGGACCGGCAGGGAAATGCTCAGCCGATCCGGATCGGTGTGGAGCATCTCGTGTTCGTTGTGATTAAACCCAAGTGCGTCATCGAGTTCGGCTTCAACGTCACCAGTCAGGAATTCAAAATTCTTAAAGTCATAGAGCGTTTTATCCAGCATATGTGATGGCTGGATGCGACCAAAGCCAGCCAGAATCGAGTTTTTGACCCGTGGAATTTCATTTTCCAGTTGTTTGAGGATGTTTTTGACCTTCTTGCGCTTGAGATTTTCCTGCGAGCCGCACAAGTCACAGGGAATGATTGGGAAATCCCGTTCGCGGGCGTATTCGGCGATTTTCTTCTCCAAACAATAGGCCATTGGTCGAATAATTGTGTTGCGGCCATCGTCGCTTCGCAAAATTGGAGGCATGGCCTTGAGTGTCCCGACATAAAAGAGATTCAGGAAAAACGTCTCCATAATATCGTCGGAGTGGTGACCCAGGGCAATTTTGGTACAGCCGTGCTCAATGGCGGTGTTGTAGAGAATTCCCCGTCGCAAGCGTGAACAGAGCGAGCAGGTCGTTTTCCCTTCAGGAATGAGGCGTTTGACAATGGAATAGGTATCCTGTTCAACGATGACAAACGGAACACCCACCTGGGTCAGATATTCAGGCAAGATGTGTTCAGGAAATCCAGGCTGTTTCTGATCCAGGTTGACGGCGAGCAGATCAAAGTGGATCGGTGCTTTCTTCTGAAAGTGGAGCAGCATGTCCAGCATGGTAAAACTGTCTTTACCACCACTCAAACAAACCATGATTTTGTCGCCATCCTGGATCATATGAAAATCTTTGATGGCTTCACCAACGCGGCGAAACATTGTCTTTTGTAATTTTTCGAGTTTGTCCATGTTCTAAAAGGCCCAACGTGAAGAGAACTGATAAGGAGATGAGTGCGTCACGGATTGCAACCCTGAAAAGTAGCAATCCAGTGTTGTTTAATTCAAGCACTGAGTCCGGTTTTTCCTGGTCTGTTCGAAAAAATTCACTCTCAGGTCGGTCCTGTTTTCAAAGAAAAACGCAATCAAGTAACTGGCTTTTCGTGTTTTTAGTTTGATAAGTTAATATTGAAAAACATAATAATACCGTCAATAGTCAGTCGTCAGTAGTTCGCCAATTTGTGGCGGCTCCCTCATATTTGAAAACAGTCAACTCATTCAATCAAATGAACTTGGCAAACTACTGACTATTGGCGACTGACTACTGACTACTGACTGGTATTATTCATGCCGTAATGTCACCATCGGATCAATTCGGGTTGCCCGATAGGCTGGGATCAAACAGGCCAGAAATCCGGTCACGGCCAGGAAACTGGTGACTGCTAAAACGGTTATCGGGTCGGTTGATGAAATTTCAAAAAGCTGGCTTTGCAAAATATGAAGCGACCCTAACGCACCACAGACTCCCAGAACCAGTCCCAGGCCAATCAAAACAGCGCCCTCTGTTGCCACCATTTGCAGAATATCCCGAGGTTGTGCTCCAAGAGCCAGATACGTGCCAATTTCGCGGGTTCGGGCAGAGATCGAAAAAGTGAGTACGCCATAGACCCCAAGCGCCGCCAGAAATGCCGCTACGGTCGCAAAAACCCCAAGCACGAGTGCGATGAATCTGGTTCGGGAAGTCACCTCAGCCGTTCGCTCTGCAAGGGTCTGGATATTGGCCACCGGGACATTTGGGTTGAGTCGTTTGATGGCAGTTCTGATACCAGCCACCAGGAGTTGAGGATCACCAGACGCTTTGACCACCAGTGTCTGAGCCGGATCAGTGGGTTGCCAGGCTGAGAGATACACGTCTGGACCAATTTTTTCTTCAAGTCGCCCGTATCTGACATCTTCGACCACACCCACAATCTCAATCAATTCTTCAGCTTCAGGGTATTCAGCCCCAATCATCGGGCGGATTCGTTGATGGAGTGGATTGGTGCCAGGGAAATAACGCTGGGCCGCGGTCCGGTTGATGACAGCAACCCGTGGCGCCCCAATCCGATCCTGCGTTGTAAACGTTCGCCCGCTGACAATTGGAATCTGCAGCGATTGAAAGTAACCCGGCGAAACACTGTGAAACCCGATATTTAAAGCCTGGTTGGCATCAGGTTGCCCTTCAATCGTCATCCGGGTCTGGCTTGAATAGCCCATCAGTGGTGCTGAACTTCCCAGGCCGACCACTTCAACACCGGGCAAGGCTGCGACCGTCGAGACAGCCTGTTCATAAAACTCAAGCGGGGCGTTGCGCGAGGGCAATTGAACCGTGAGCACCTGCTGTGGTGAAAATCCAAGGTGGACCGCCTGCAGTTGGAGCAGACTCCGAATCATCAGTCCCGTCCCAACCAGCAACACCATAGAAATTGCAATTTCACCAATCACCAGCAACGTTCGCAGGTTGACCCGTCGGGCACTTGCCAAACGAGTCAATTGAAAGCGAAACGAATGATCATTGGATTTCAGTGATTGAAGCGGATTGGTCAGGGAAACCCGAAATGCGGCTACCAACCCAAACAACAGACCTGTACCTGCTGAGATGGCAAAGTGAAACAAAAGCACCGTTGGTTCCAGGCGAATCGAAAACAGATCAAAAATACGGGCATAAACCGTCCAAAACTGTTCTTCGTCAGTGGGTTTAAACGCCAGCAAGAGGTCAATCCCCCAGGTTGCCACCACCAGTGCCAGGCTCCCACCGATCAAGGAGAGAACCAGGCTTTCAGTCAGAAATTGCTGGACAAGCTGGCTTCGACTTGCCCCAAGCATCAACCGCAGGGCCATTTCTTTTTGGCGTTCGACCACCCGGACCAGAAACAGATTGGCCGTATTGGCGCACACAATCAGGAGTACACATCCAACTGCTGCCATCAGGATGAGTAATGACAGCTTGAGTTGCGGGTCCACTTTGGTCTGGTGCAGGGGGATGAGTCCCAGTGGTGCCGCCGCGCCAGCTTTCGAAGCTGGAAAAAGCTGATCCAGATGGTCTTTGGTGGAAGCCAGTGCCGATTGGGCCTGTGAAACGCTCAGTCCAGGTTTGAGACGGGCAATCACTTGAAGCCAGGAATTATTCGAGTTGGTTAAAATTTTTGGATACCGCAGGACCGTCGCCATCTGGGTTGGGACCCAGACATCAACGCTGCCATGCTGTCCTTTAAACCCAGCGGGCAAAATCCCGACAATGGTGAACACTTTTTGTTCGAGTTCGAGTGCTTTGTTGATTGTGTCTGGGGCACCACCAAAACGCCGTTGCCATAACGCATGGCTGATCAGGGCCACTGGATGTGAGCCCGGCGTCTGGTCTTCTTCAGGAAGAAATGTTCTTCCAACCACCGCCTTGACGCCAAGAACTGGAAAATAGCTTTGGGAAACCATCTCTACCCGGACTCGTTCGGCGCCGTCGGTTCCAGTCAAATTAAACGACTGCTCAACAAAGGCGGCTGTATTCTCAAAACACGAGTTTGCCTCGCGTAAAGCTTTGAAGTGCGGAAAGGACCAGTACACCATGCCGTCAGGTTGTTGTGGAGACGGGCTTGCCTGAGACACCTGAACCAGTCGTTCGGGTTCGGAGAATGGCAAGGGTTGGATCAAAAGAGCATTGACCACACTAAAGATGGTTGTGTTCGCACCGATGCCAAGAGCCAGCGTGATCAACGCAACCGCGTAAAAGCCAGGGTATCTGGCAAACATTCGTCCAGCAAATTGCAGATCCATCCACAGTCGTCGCATAGTGTTCTCCTTGAACTATCCCTGGAACAGTGAGTCCAACGGTCAGGAATTTTGGAAAGAGGAAGGAATTATTGACTGAACGCAGAGAGACAAGCCGTGTGCCAGTATTTCAAGTCCTGGGTTGTACGCGACAGGCGGGCACAATCTAAAATCACAGCCGTGACTGCCCACCTCAGAGATTGTCCGGTAATGGGAATGTGGAGTCTCAAAAACAAAACATCAGAAGATTTCTAAGCCAGTTCACTGCTTTTCAGGTCAGGATTGTTCCCCAAACTGCTGGCGAGGTGAAATTGCGTTCCCCGAAATGCTTCTTTTAAATGCCTGTCTGATTTAGAATAGCCGCTCACGACAACATCTCATTTCTGAAGGAATCCCCACAAAATTCGCCATGTCTTCGCCAAATGCTCAGACCCCGTGCATCACTTTGTTTACCAGGGATAACCAGCCGCTCTCCAGAGAAATTACTGGCGATGTTTTTTCGATTGGACGTGGACCAGATAACGATTTGCAAATTAAAGATTTATTGATCTCGCGCAACCATGCGGAAATTATACGGTCTGCTGACGGTACCTTTGTTTTTCGGGACAAAGAAAGCAAATCGGGGAGCTTTATCAATGGCGCCATGGTGACTGAAAAGGTGCTGGCCAGCGGTGATGAAATCATTTTGGGGGATATCACAGCGGCTCGAATTGTGTTTAGTTGTGTTGCACCGCCAGTTACCAGTGAGTCGGTCGAAAGTCGTCCGTCGGTTTCAAATATTCTGACCGCCCCGACTCGGGCTCAAAAAGTGTTGGTTCCAGAAATGGCTGGGGCCACCATTATTACCGACCGGCAGACCCGGTTTCTCAATACCGAGTTGATGCTCCAGCCACAGTATGTTTCAACCCGGACGCTGCAGCGTATGGCGTCGCTCTATGAAATCACACATAAAATTTTGCCGGTTCATGATCCGATGGAGCTGGTTTCGATGTGGCTGGACTGCATTTTCAAAGCGCTGCCAGTCGAGCACGGTGTGATTCTGATCTATAACCCGGCCAGCGGGCAGCTTGAAACCGCCATCAACCGGGACCGGGGCAATACCGGAGCCTTAACCACATTCAGCAAAACGATTGTTGAAAAAACGTTTCTGGAAAACGTTGCCATTCTGGCCAGCGATGCCAGTGCCGATGAACGGTTTTCGGCCCGTGAAAGCATCATCATTCAAAACATCCGGTCAGTTCTTTCAGCGCCAATTAGTTCCAAGAGTCGGGTCTGGGGGGTTTGTTACCTCTACAGCCGAACCCAGGCCGCTCTGTTTGATTCTGAAGACCTGGAGTTTTTGATGGCTACGGCTCGTGAAGTCGGGCTGGTGATGGAAAACCTCAGTTTGATCAATGAATTACGGGCAACTCAGGAGCAACTGGTCAAGTCGGAGCGCATGGCAGCCATCGGAAAACTTGCCTCGTCTATTTCCCATGAGCTTCGCAACCGGCTGGCGCTGCTGAGTGGTGCTGAAATTTTGGAAATCAAATATGGCAATGATCCAGAGGTAAAACAATTTACCGATATGGTGTTGCTCGGACAGGAACGCGCCCTGGCGCTGGTTGAAGAAATCCGTGCCTATGCCAAAAATCGACCGATGGATTTTGAGAAAATTCGTCGTCCGATTGTTCCAACCATTGAACGTACCATTTCATTACTCCGATTAGATCACGGCGTCAAACGGCGCTCGCTCCATTTTCAATTTACTGAATCGCCAGAACTTGTCTTTAATGAAGAAAAAGTCGAACAGGTCCTGATGAACCTGGTTCGCAACGCCGTCGAGGCAACCAAAGAGGACACGGGTCAGGTGATTGTCCGACTGGTCGTGGAAAATTCAACCGTGGCCATTCACGTGGCTGACAACGGTTGTGGGATTCCAGTCGAAAATTTGCAACGGATTTGGGAGCCGTTCTTTACAACCAAAGGTGACGAAGGGACAGGCCTCGGGCTCGATATTTGCCGTCGGATTATCGAAGCCCACGGCGGGACGATTACCTGCCAGAGCCAGTCCGGAGTGGGAACTTGCTTTACCATTCGACTTCCCTTGTAAGTTGGTTATCGAAAAATCCAAAACGTTTGAACCACAGAGAACGCAGAGGAACACAGAGGAATACAGAAAATAATCATCCTGTCTCTGTGTTCCGCTGTGTCCGCTGTGGTGAAGACAAGGACGAATACGTGGTAAAGACTGACTCTGCGTCAGCATTGCCTCCGCAGATCAGGGCCACCGGTTTTTTGAAATGATCAACCGGGAAGGCACCCGAGAAAATGGCGGCCATCACGGCGGCCCCAGCCGGTTCCACAAGCTGGTTACATTCAACCCAAAGCCAGCGCATTGCATCCACCATCTGGTCATCAGTAACCAGAACTATTTGATTTACAAAGCTTTGAGAGAGTGCTAAAGTTCGTTCGCTCACACTTCTTGGAGCAAGAGTGGTTGCCACGGTACGTACTTCCGATAATTTCCTCACCGCTCCATTGTTCATACTTTCCAACATCGAAGGCGCTCCGACCGGTTCCACACCAATGATCTGAACCTCAGGTTTTTTCAACTTGATCGCTGTTGAAACACCTGAAATCAACCCGCCTCCACCAATTGCCACCAGCACACAATCAACATCCGGAACATCTTCGAGGATTTCAAGCCCGAGCGTGCCCTGACCTTCAATCGTCTGAATTGCGTCAAATGGGTGGACATAGGTCAGGTTGTCCTGCTCAGCGTGAAGCAGCGCCTGGGCATTGGCGTCATCCCAGGCAAGGCCATGTTTGATGACGGTGGCACCCCATCGTTCAACTCGCTGAACCCGATCATTGTCGGCGGTGGCGGGAAGATACACCACACAGCGAATCCCAAGCTTGTGAGCCCCAATGGCCAGCGCTACACCATGATTTCCGCCCGAAGCCGTGATGACGCCTCGTTCGCGTTCGGCTTCACTCAATTGAAGCAGTGTATTGAAGACGCCTCGGATTTTGAATGACCCACTGATTTGCAGGTTCTCAAGTTTCAAAATCAGATTGTCTGGGACATTTTCCTGCACTAACGGCGCAGGTAAGAGCGGGGTATGCCTGACAAAAGATGCAATCCGCTGATGCGCACGCTCAAAACGCCCGGTCGAAAATTCACTTAAAAAATTCATAAAATTTTGGAAACAAACGGGATAAAGAGAATGAAGAATTGAGTGCCTG
>CAZXCE010000261.1:0-10869 GCA_964639175.1 uncultured Clostridia bacterium | reverse complement strand
GTTGATAATTCAATATACAGTAGTCAGTAGACCAAACCTTGATAATACAATAAGTTCATTTCTGAGAAAAAATAGTTCGTAACCAGCACAAATAGAACTAAATACACTTGACACAAATTCTCAATTCCCAACACTCGACTACTGACTACTGACTACTGACTACTGACTACTGACTATGGCCATCCTCATTGCAGAAGACAATCCGGCGCAGCGTCATTACCTGCGCGAACTGCTCGAACGTGAATTCCCAACCCATGCTCCGATTCTCGAAGCTGAAGATGGGGAACAAACCGTTGAGTTCACCCTCAAACACCGCCCATCGCTGGCGATTCTGGACATCCAGATGCCGAAGTTATCGGGTGTCAAAGCGGCACGAACCATCTGGCGGTCATTTCCGCAGGCACGAATTATCTTCTGGACGCAGTTTCCACACGAAATCTACATCAACGAGATTCGCAAAATGATCAAGGCGCTTGAACCGCCGCCGCCTTACGGGTTTATCCACAAAAACAACCCGGAATCGCGGTTTTTGCGCTTTATTGCGGCTGTGCTCGAAGACGGCGCCGATATGATTGACCCGGCGTTTAAAGATTCATTCAAGCGCCCACTGCTGACCGAATTTGAAGCCGAAGCGCTGTACTATCTGGCGTTGGGTCTTTCAAACTGGGCGATTGCCCGCAAGTGCAGCCTTTCCCAACGAGGTGTTGAAAGCCGGCTGGCGACACTCTATGAAAAGCTTTTTCCAGCCAGTGCGGAAGGGACCGACTACGAAGCCTTTGAAAAGCTGGCCTATAACCTGCGAACCAGGGCGTTTTTTGAGGCGCTTCGGCGGGGGTTGATCAATAGCGATGAACTTGAAAAAGCCTCAGTTGATCTGGATGTCTGGCTGGAACGTGACCGCAAGCGTTTTCTGGAGGAGCAAAAGAAAGGCCAGCGATAAGCTCCCTGGCCAAAGTCCAACCTCAGCAAAGTGATTTTTTGCACCTGGGTGGGGCAAATTTCGCGATTGAAAGAAAGAACTCAGCTTTCACAACATCAGCAGGCTGGTATAAAAAGTTGCATCTTAGATGCAACTTTTTTGTTTTCAACACATACCAGATGTCTTCAATGTATGGGGTAGTTTCGGCGTAGCGTTTGCATGGAAAAAATTGATTCGTCTCAAGTAGTTCCTCATCAGCACTCAGTGAACTGCTTCTCTGGATCAAAACCTTTTCATATCGACAGCTTCAGAAATCATCTTCAAAAAGAAGGAAACAATCCCATGAAAAATCTCTGGCAAACGGTTAGCGGCAAGTTTTATCTCTGGTTGATGGTACTTTGTGTGATGTTCGGCAGTGGTTGGGCTAAAGGAGCGCAAGTTCAAGCTCAACAAGGTGATCCACCACCTTTGATAAAGAAAGGTTCAGTTGAATTCACGGGCAGTTTGCGGACACGGTATGAAAACTGGGGCTGGTTTGATGTTCCGGGTCGTGATAGTCAGCAGGATTTTGTTGGGACGCTCTTTCGATTTGCCCTCAAGGGAAAGCATTCCCTCAATGATACCCATTCCATTGAGTGGGCAGCCGAGGCAGCATTTCCATCATTGATTGGCCTGCCACGCAATGCGGTGGCGCCAGCTCCGCAGGGCGCCCTTGGCCTGGGTGGAACGTATGCGGCTGGGAGTGGTGACGAGAGAGCCAGTATTTTCCTCAAACAGGCATATTTACGGTGGGGTATCAAAGGCCAGAAATTCAATACTGGCATTAAGATCGGTCGTTTTGAATTTAGCGAAGGGGCCGAACTGCCGGCGACTGACCCAACCATCGGAGCATTGAAAAGGACTCGGATTCAGGAACGGTTGATTGGGCCCTTTGGATTTACCCACGTTGGTCGCAGCTTTGATGGTGGACAGCTTTCCTTTGGCACTTCGACGACCAATGTCACGGTGCTGGCCGCTCGACCAACGGAAGGCGTGTTTCAGCTTGATGGCATGCGTCAGATTCCTGGCGTAAGTGTCGTGTATGCGTCGTTCAACAAGGCGCTCCATGCCCACAAAGTCAACGACAAAACCCAGCATCAGGGCGAAGCTCGCGTATTTGGCCTGTATTATCGCGATACCCGGTCCGTACTCAAAACCGACAATCGTTCAATCACAGCCCGCGAAGCCGACCGCCAAAATGATATCAATGTGACAACCATCGGCGGGCACTACGTTCGTGATTTCAAACTGGGCAAAGGAAAAGCGGATGTACTCGTGTGGGGTGCTGGCCAGTTTGGAAGCTGGGGAAACCTCGATCAGCGGGCAGGTTCCATTGTGGCTGAAGTTGGTTATCAACCTGAAATGAAGTGGAATCCCTGGATCCGAGCTGGTTTTACCCACAGCACCGGCGACGATGATCCCACAGACAACGAACATGGTACATTTTTCCAGGTGCTGCCGACGCCACGCATTTATGCCCGAACTCCATTCTTTAATATGATGAACAACCAGGATATTTTTGCCGAAGTGATTGTTCGTCCTACCAAGAAACTCAACATTCGCTCAGATTTCCACAGTCTGGCGCTCAGTAGCCGCAAAGATCTATGGTATATCGGTGGTGGGGCGTTTCAAAAACAAACGTTTGGCTATGTCGGGCGTCCATCAAGCAATTACCGCAGCCTGGGCGCGTTGCTGGATGTGAGCGTGGATTATCAGGTGTCGTCACGTGTAGGGCTGTCTTTTTACTATGGTCAAATGTTTGGAGGCCGGGTCGTTTCATCCATCTATCCGAGCGGCCAGAACGGACATTTTGGATATGCCGAACTGTCATTCCGGTTTTGAAGCCAGGGCGGAAGTCATCAGGATGAAGAAAGCAGGGATGAGGGCGAGGGGCTGAGGGTTGAAGAAGTTGGGCTAAAGAAGTGGTTTGGTTTCATCCCTCATCCCTTGGCTTCAACCCTCATCCCTTGGCTTCAACCCTCATCCCTGGTTTTTTCAGCCCAATGTCTTAAACCTCAACTCCACTTTGTAACGCTTCGATAAATTCCCCCATAAACTCCTGAACCGATGGGCGTTGGGCCGGCTTTTTATTCAAGGTCTTATGGACGACATCGGCAATGGCTTGTGGAACTTCAGGATTGACCTCACGCAAAGGGATTGGTTCCTGGGTCATTTGCAGCAGGGAAACCACCAGCGGGTCACCTTCGTTGGCTTTGAACGGAACCTGTCCAGATAACATTTGATAGAGCATCACACCTAAACTATACACATCGGCTTTGCCGTCGTAGGACTGATTGCTCAGCCGTTCGGGGGACATATAGGCTGGTGTTCCAATCACGGTTCCGGGCATGGTTAAACTATCAAACTCATCACTGGCATCCCCAAACAATTTGGCAATTCCAAAGTCAACCAGTTTGATGACTTCACCATTTTGGGTCTGGTGAAGAAAAATATTCTCGGGTTTGATATCGCGATGGATGATACCGGCTTTGTGGGCCACATCGAGTACTTCACAGACCGGAAGTAACACTTCGGCGCAACGCATGGTCGAGAGAGTTTTCTTTTGCCGTAATTCCTGAGCCAGGGTATTGCCTTCCAGGAGCTCCATCACCAGATAGGTCACGCCTTCAGAGGTTAACCCGGAATCCAGAATCGAGATTGCATTTGGATGATTGACCCGACAGGCGGAAATTCCTTCGAGCCGGAAGCGGTTTTGTTCCTTCATCATATCGGTGCGGCGGGAAGGCTGGAAAATTTTGATGGCCACCGACCGGTTCAGCCCAAGGTGGATCGCTTGATAGACGGCCCCAAACCCACCCTCACCGATTTTTTTCTCCAGCCGGTATTTCCCATCCAGGATTGACCCAGGCAGCATTTCCGATAGGGCTGAAAAAATCAGGTTTGCCCGGCGATTGGCCTGGATCAGCTCTTCGTTTTTTCGCAAGAGGGCTTCATTTTTGCTGATGAGTTCCTTTTGTAACCGGGACATTTGTAACTGGGTTTCGATGCGAACCAGGACCTCTTCAAACTGGAAAGGTTTGGTCACATAATCAACGCCTCCGACCTGAAAGGCTTTGACCTTATCAATCACTTCGTCAAGGGCGCTAATAAAGATGATCGGAATATCACGTGTGGCCTCGTTGGCTTTGAGCTGGCGGCAAACCTCATACCCATCAATATCCGGCATGCTGATGTCGAGCATGATGAGTTCCGGTTTCATAAACTGGGTTTGGGCCAGCGCCCGCCGGCCATTGATGGCGGCTTTGACGTGAAAGTTTTCTTTGACCAGCATGCCTGAAAGCAGCTTTAAATTCACTGGATTATCATCAACAATGAGAATACTTCCGCGACAGGTTTGAGTGGATTCAGTGGTTGAATTCATAGGCGTTTGTTCCTGAGATAAGCCGTCATTTCAGTTTTTACCTGGGTGAAGGCCTGCTCTAATTGAGTGATCAGGTCGTGAACCGTCGAAACCGGGGTTTCTGCTGCAGATTCTTCCAACTGATGGCATAGATCCACCATTGTGGCGGCGCCAATTGTGGCGCAGGCACCCTTGAGGGAGTGGGCGGTTTCGCGGAGTCTTTTGCGTTTGGTGAGCGGCACCGTTTTATGCAAGGTTGTGATGTGCTCTGCAAAATTGGTGTAAGCCAGCTCCAGAAAATCATGTAAAAACGAGCCATCTCCTTCAGCCAGCGTCATCAGTTGTTCCAGTGAGTTTGAACTCAGAACTTTTTCATCTGGCTGATATGATTGCTCCAGGGGGAGGATGGGCGGCTCGGGCTCGGGTGTCGGTGGTTCAGCTATTTTGGGTAACCAGCGTTCAAGAATAGACTGGAAATCTTGTGGTTGGAAAGGTTTACTGACATAGTCGTCCATTCCTGCCGCCAGACATCGTTCACGGTCTCCGCGCATTGCATTAGCCGTGAGGGCAATGACTGGTATATGCCGGTTCGACACCATCTCTTGTTCTCGAATCACCGCCGTGGTTTCAAAGCCATCCATGAGCGGAAGCTGACAATCCATAAAGATCAGGTCATAGCTGGTTTTGGCCAGGGCTTCCAGGGCTTTGAAGCCATCTTCGGCCAGATCAACCCGAACGTTCAGGTTTTCAAGCGTGATCTTGGCCAGGATCTGATTCACTTTATTATCTTCGACTACCAGCACGCGAGGTTGACCCAGTGGGCCAGTTTTTACCTTTGATTCTGTCAGGGTTGGGTTGGGGATGACGGGGAGTGTCCCTGTTTTTCGGGTTGGGTCCAGGACTTTCAACAGGCAATTGTAGAGAGCAGAAGGGGTGACGGGTTTATTGAGATAGAGTTCTGATCCAGAGAGCGTCAGGGCTTCATCATCTTCAAGTTCTTGAGGTGAAACAAACAACAGGATCGTGGTGTCTGACAGCCGGGCATCAGCTTGAATGACGTGACACAGTTCAAAACTTTGGCGTTCGGGCATGTTCAGATTCAGAATGAGCACCTGAAAGGGCGACTGCTGGTCAACTGCCAGGTGCAACATTTCAATTGCCTGTGACCCTCGGGTGGCGCAGTGCACCTGGATTTGCCATTCCGTCAGTTGTTCTTTCAAGGTCTGGGCTGAATCCGGGTCGTCATCCAGGAGTAACAGCCGCAGGTTTTTGAACATGGCCTCTTCCATCGTCTGTGAGGCTGATTCCAGTTCCGGTTTTTGCAGCGGAACGGTAAACCAAAACAGGCTGCCTTGACCGACAGTGCTTTCAAACCCGATTTGCCCGCCCATCAATTCCGTCAGTTGTTTACAAATGGCCAGTCCAAGGCCAGTTCCGCCATATTTGCGAGTCGTCGAGCCGTCAGCCTGGGCAAAAGGTTGAAACAACACTTTGCGCCCCTCGGGTGGAATTCCAATTCCGGTATCGGTCACTTCAAAGCGGAGCATCACAGTGTCATCTGTTTGACGTTCCTGACTGACCTGGATGGCGACTGTGCCGCGTTCCGTAAATTTGACGGCATTCCCAACCAGATTCATCAGGATTTGTCGCAATCGGACCGGATCACCCTTTAATTCGTGGGGGACTTTCCGATCAACCTGGAGCTTGAGTTCCAATCCTTTGCCCTGGGCTCGTTCACCAACGACTTTGTAGGTTTGTTGCAGGACGGACTCAAGGGCAAAGGGAATTGATTCAATCGTGACTTTGCCGGCCTCGATTTTGGAAAGATCAAGAATTTCATTGATGATCGTCAATAATGTGTCACCACTGTGCTGGATGGTCTCAACATAATCGCGTTGTTTGGGGGTCAATTTGGTATCGGCCAGCAGACGTGTCATTCCAATGACACCATTGAGCGGCGTTCGGATCTCATGGCTCATGTTGGCCAGAAACTGTGATTTGAGCCGGGCTGATTCGAGGGCGCTGTCACGAGCGACTTTGATCATCTCTTCGGCCTGTTTGCGTTCGGTAATATCACGCGCTGTCCCTTGAACACCGATGGGTTTGCCGTCTTTGAAAATCAGGCGTGAACTCACTTCGGTTGGAATGCACCGACCATCCTTGGTAATAAAGTTGAGTTCATAGGTCGTCGGGGTATTCATTGAGAGCTTGGCGAGCATCATTTCCCGGGCAAACTCGACATCTTCGGGCGCCACCACCTGGGCAATACTCATCGTCAGGGCTTCGGCCCGGGAATAGCCGGAGACTCGCTCCGTCGCTTTGTTGCACGAAGTGAATCGCCCCTGTAAATCGTGGGTGTAAAACATGTCATTGGCATTTTCATACAGATCCCGATACCGCTCTTCACTCTGGCGCAAGGCTTCTTCAGCCTGTTTGCGGTCAGTCACATCGTTGACGATGACGCTTCGGGCTGGTCGGCCTTCAAACAGCATGGTGTGGGTGGTCAATTCAACGTCAATCAATGTGCCGTCTTTTTTGCGATGTTGCCACACGCCTTGAACCGCAGTTTTGGGTGGAATTGTTTCCAACAGGGCGAGCAGTTTGGGGACATCTTCTTTTGGGCGAATATCTTTAATGGTCATCGCCAGAAATTCTTCCGGCGAGTACCCATAATGATTGACCGCGGCGTGATTCACCGCCAGAAAAGCCAGGGTTTCAGCATCGAATACAAACACCGGAAATGGATTGCTCTCAAACAAAATCTGATAGCGCTCCTGGCTGTGAATGAGTTCCAGTTCGGCCAGTTTGTGTTCGGTAATGTCTTCGACTGTACCTTCAACGTGCAGGAGCGTGCCATCTGGTGTAAAAACGGCCCTCGCATTTTCCCGAACAAAAATCTTGGTTCCGTCACGTCGTTGCCAGGAGGTTTCCAGACCCGTTATTTCGTTGGTTTGTAACAGCATTTCCAGAAACTGACTGCGTGAAAATTCAGGGCTGAAGTCGCTTTTATTGTTTAAGTTGCAGCTTTTTAGCTCGTCAAACGATACATATCCCAGCATGCGAGTCATGGCTGGATTGGCCATCAGAATCTGGCCCTCGGCGGTTGAGCGATAAATGCCGAGCGGGGAATTCTGAAACAGTTCACGATATCGTTCTTCACTTTCACTCAGAGCCAGTTCAAATTGTTTTCGTTCTGAAATTTCATGGCGCAGGGCCTGGTTGGCTTTCTCCAGTGCGGCTGTACGCTCCTGAACCCGGAGTTCGAGTTCATTGCGTGCCTGGCGGAGTTCATTTTCAATTTGCTTGCGTTTGACGATATCGCGGACAATCACCAGAACTTCATTCTGGCCACTGACCACAAATCGGGCTTCGTAATCACGAACCAGGGTCCCAACGGTGGTTTGAAACTCCAGACTTTGTACTTCTCCAGTCTGGAGCGCGCGTTCCATCTGATACATCACCTGCTGGCCAACTTCATCAGGCATCCATTCAAACACGTTTGTCCCAATGATGTCCTCCGTCACGCCAAATGGATCAAGATCTTTTCCAGGCCGGTATTCGAGGGTATTTCCCAACTGACTAAACCGAAACATGACATCCGGAATTGAATCCAGCAGGATGCGGTTTCGCGCTTCACTGTTGCGGAGGGTATCTTCGGCTCGTTTCTTTTCGGTAATGTCAATGCCGATGCTGGCGGTGCCTTCGACATCGCCCGCTGGTCCAAACAAGAGGGTGTTGTACCACGAGATCAACCGGCGCTCGCCAGTGATTGTTTCAATTTCCTGTTCTTTGTGCAAGGTGATTTTTTGCTGGGCCAGGTTGTTGCGAAACCGGGTGGCTGCCTGAACACGCTGGTCAGCCGGTAAAAATTGCTCAAACCAGTTTTTTCCAATGACCTGTGCTTTTTGATAACCACTCACTTCAAGCAAATAGCGGTTGCAAAAAGTCACTTTGCCTTGCTGGTCCAGTTGCACTGCAATCAGCCCGATATGTTCAAGCATGTGGTGCAAATATTGCTCGGATTTGCGGAGGGCAATTTCAGCCCGCTGGTGTTCGGCAGCTTCAATCGCGACTGTGATCAGGTCCGCCAGCGACGCCGCAAATTGTTGTTCTTCAAGTGTCCACTGGCGCGGTGGCCCAATATGCTCAAGACAGAGAACTCCGAGTTTTTGATCGCCCAACCGGATGGGGGCATTCAACATTGAAGTAATTCCAAATGGAAAGAGATAACTGTCGGAAAGTTCTTTGGTTCGAGGGTCTGAGCCAGCATCGTGGGCCGCAATGACTCGTTCAATTTCAAGTGAATTGAAATAGGCTGGATAGTGTTTGGCCAGCAATTCAAAGCCTTCACTGTGTCGGTGGGTATCGAGTTCAAACAGGTCAATACAGCGAATTTTCGAATCATTTTCGGCATACATCCAGACACTCGCCCGTGCCACGCGAAGCGTTTGCGCCGTGGTACAGGTGAGCTTTTGCACGCTGGCTTTGAGGTCGCCTCTGCTCAACACCTGGCTACTGGTCAGATCAACCAGCACCTGATTGTATTTTTTAAGGGTCGCTTCGGAATAGCCTGGTGCCAGGCGGTTGGTTCTGAGTTCAATTTGATCTTGAACCAGAACCGCCAGATCCTGGAGCCGCTCACATTCCTCGCCGGAAAACTGGCGCGGCTGATAATCAATAATACTGAGCGTGCCAACCCGATGTCCGTTGGGCATTGTCAGCGGAACCCCGGCATAGAATCGGATATGCGGGGGACCGACCACTTTGGGGTTTTTTGAAAACCGCAGGTCGGTGGCCGCATCAGGAATAATGAGCGGGTCAGATGACAAAATGGCCTTGGCGCACAGTGCTTCTTCTCGTCGAATGGGTGTGGCCTCCATCCCAAAGCAGGATTTAAGCCAGACCTGATCCCGGTCAACCAGACTGATTAAGGCAATTGGAACCTGAAACCAGCGTGCGGCCAGTTGGGTAATGCGGTCAAACGCGGGTTCGGAGGCTGTATCTAAAACATTGTATTGATAGAGAGTTGCCAACCGTTCGGCTTCATGAGAAGAAATCACGGTTGCATACATGATGGCTGGCTCCGATTGAATGAGGAATTGGGGGCGCTAAGGCTGGGTATAACTCCTGAAGCAATTTCGGGGCCTGAAAGCGCAAGTTAATGAATTGTCAGTCATCAATCATTGGCAGGTAGAAGCCAAAAGTTAGGGTTTCAAGAGCTATATTTGCTTAAAATTCTATCTTTCAGCCGTTTGCAGGTGCTCCCGGTTTTTTGACACCCGGCAGCTCATTCAAGATGGAAATGACCAGACCAGGACGAACATTCTGGTCGTGAGGGAATAAAAAGCCAGTGGGGTTCAGTTCCTTGATTCGTGGAAGGGTTCATCACCAGCCAGGCGCCAAAAAATGGTCAGTTGTCAGTCTATTTTGTGGCACATCGAAGGCGACAGGCTGAAAAAAACGGGGCTGAGGGCTGAGGGCTGAAAAAACTAATTTTTCGAAAAGCCCCAAGCCCCAAGCCTGAAAGTTTTCAGCCCCCAACTGCATTCATATCTGGAATGACCAGGGTTTCATTCCGAAAGGTAAAAATCCCTTTTGCCAGAGTCGTATTGAGCGGAATTTCTTTCCGAGATGGTTGATAGGGCAGGGGGAGGCTTTGAACTTTGACCGAAGGCTGGATTGGAAGAGCAATAAACTCGCCTTCGACGCCAGTTTGGGCAATTAAGAGCCGGGTATTTTCTTCAAACAGTGCGGCGCCCAATCCAAACAACTGTCCCAAATCAATCGCTGGTACCGGCTGGTTTCGCCAGTTGACCAGACCCAGAATATGTTTTGGTGCCATCGGAATCCGGGTCAGGGCTGGCCGGTCAAGGATTTCGGCAACCTGGGTAATGCTTAACCCAAAGGTAATTGGGTACTCAAACACTGATTCAGTTCCGACTGAAAAAAGCAGGATTTGCCCTTTCTTTTGTTTGGACGCGATTGAGGTGGCCGATGTCTTTGAGGGTGGTGAGATTTGACGAGTTGTGACTACGGGGAGCGGGTTCACTGCTTCAGGGTGAAGTCGGTCTGGTTCCAGATACAAAATCAATTCCTGTTCAACGCGGACAATTCCTCGAAAAACGTGTTCTGTTGCCCGATCAATAATTTCTGGAACTGGCAGGATCGTGTCAGCCGGTACGTCTAAAATTCCCATGATCCGATCAACCATCAATGCCCAGGGATGACTTTGGTGATGAAGGACCATAATTGATCCCGTCTGGCCTGGATCTGCTGGGAGGCCCAGCCGGGTTGCGAGCCGCCAAACCGGGATGGATGACTGATTTTTTCCTGGAAGCCAGCCGATGGGGCCAGCTTCTGACAGGTTGGGCTGCATCAATTCAGCTCGCTGGACGCTCTGTACCAGCGCCAGTTCCAGGCAGCAGGTTTGGGCGCCAACTGCGCACCGAATCAGCCGTTGAGAAGTTGAAACAGATGTATTTTGTGCCATAAGCGCTCACTTTGATTTTGGGCTCTCACGAAACTGACCCAAAAGGACGGAAAAGACGAA
>CAZXCE010000260.1:0-10889 GCA_964639175.1 uncultured Clostridia bacterium | reverse complement strand
GTGTACTCCACATGGCTCCGGGTCCCGACCACCTCCCATCATTACCAACCGGCAAGAAAGAACCCCCCCCCCCCACCCCGGAACCCGGAACCCGGAACCCGGAACCCGGAACCCGGAACCCGAGTTCCTACACCCCTTTATGCAACCCGCTTTCGCGGTTCATCTGGGCACGAACAAACTCTTTGCGTTTTGACCGCAGTTTCAGAAACTGGCGAGCTTCGGTAAAGAGGCGGTTGCGTTCTTCTTTATCGAAGATGGCTTTTCCAACGATGCGAGCCACGACTTTAGGCCGGAAATAATAGGTGTCGTAGAAATTTTCGACATTGCGCATCAGTTCACCACGGGTCAACCCCGGATATTCAATATGCGGCAATTGATGACCTTCTTCGTCCGTCATGGCGTGTTCGGTCAACAACCCGGCTTCCTTCAAGTAGTCATAGAGTTCTGTTCCGGGATAGGCGTGGGCAATCGAGACCTGAATCGTTTCGCAGTCAAGTTCTTTGGCAAACTCAATCGTGCGCTTGATGGTTTCTGGTGTGTCGCCCGGCAAACCGAGAATGAAATCTCCGTGAACGGCCAGCCCAAGTTTTTTGCAGTTCTTCATAAACTTGCGGCCCATTTCAACCGTGGCGCCTTTTTTGATGTTCTTGAGCACCTGATCATCACCGGATTCAAACCCGACGATCATCAACCGACATCCACCATCTTTCATGGCCTTGAGCGTGTCGTAATCAGAGTGGACGCGTGAGGTGCAGGACCAGGTAAAGCCAATCTTTTGAAACTCTTTCGAAATGTTGATTGTGCGCGATTTCTTCCAGGAGAAGGTATCGTCATCAAAAAAGATTTCTTTCATCTCGGGGAAGAGTTTGAGTGCCACTTTGACTTCCTCGACCATATTGGGAATGCTGCGCTCGCGCCAGGCATGGCCGCTGATGGTCTGTGGCCACAGGCAGAAGGTACAGAGCGCCGGGCAGCCACGGGTCGAATAAAAGGCAATGTAGGGGTGGAGCAAGAACGGCACGTTGTATTTCGTGATGTCCAGATCCCGGTGATAAATTTCCGAGGCAAAGGGGAGCGAATCCAGGTCGTGCAACTGGGGACGATCTGGCCGGTGCACAATCTGGCCGTTTTTGATATAGCTGATGCCATCGATTTCTTCGAGGGAACGGCCTTCAGCAAATTCCTTGACCGTATAGTCAAATTCCTTGCGGGCAGCAAAATCAATAGCGCTGGAGGAGCGAAGGATTTCTTCCGGATTTGAGGTCACTGGCGGGCCGACAAAGCAAATTTTGATCTTTGGATCATTGGCTTTCATCATTTCAGCCAGTTTAATGTCGTTGTTCAAGCCCGGAGTGCTTGTAAAAAGGACAACAAATTCATAGTCTTTCGCAATTTCCAGCGTTTGCTGAACACTCACCCCATGTGGAGGAGCATCCAAAAGCCGTGAATTGGGAATCATTCCTGCCGGGTAAGCCAACCACACTGGATACCAGTAGGAAGCAATCTCGCGGGTCGCCGGCCACCGGGAACTGGCGCCACCGTCAAATCCTTCAAACGAAGGTGGGTTTAAGAGCAACGTCTTCATGAAATTCATGCACTGCCTCGCTTTAAATGAAACGAAATATGAGTCCTGGCGCGATCAAAACCAGCCTGTGGGTCCGGGGTCGCACCCTGTAAATCAGTTCAGTGACGGTCAAGTCAGGAACCAGTGGTGTAATTGACCCCGCAGGGGTGCGCCAGAATATCGAACAATCTCTGGAATTGAAAGGAACTTTTCAACATGCCTGTGCTGAAACGAGCTTTGACACTGATGGTAATTGCGGTTGTCGGTTGGGGAATTTTCTCTGTCCCGGTCGTGGGAAAGAGTGATAGCCCATCGCTTCCTGCTGCTCCGGACCTGGTGCAACAGGTCGTGCAAAGCTTTGATGCGCTGACCGATTATCGCTGCCAGATGTATTCATCCCGCTTGCGCAAAGATGGAACCATGGCAGTAGATACCAACAATTACTTTTTCAAAAAGCCAAAACTGATTCGTCTGGAAGTCACCAGCGGCGGCGACAAAGGTTCAAAAGTCGTTTTGAATAAAAAGGGCAAGGTTCGCGCCAAAGCTGGTGGGGTTTTAGGGGTGTTTACCATTACCATGGAGCCCACTGACAAACGGCTCCAGGATGGCGACAGCAGTTTTGTCACCACTGATTTGGGGTCTACCCTGAAAGATTTACAACTGACGATGACCGGCGCCAAAGCCACTGTCACCCTGATTGAAGGTCCTCGGCGAGCCTATCAACTGGTCCTGGAACGACCTGGAAAGAAAGACACGATTCTCATTGATGCCGAACTCAAGCTCCCGCTCCAGTGGGAAGTCTTCCGCAATGGGAAATTTGATTCCAAGACAGAGTGGAAAAATCTGACCAAAGATATTGGCCTGGCAGATGAACTCTTTGAATTATAAATATTTTATCAGTTTTTCCTGCGTCAGCGGGTGGGTTTTGTTTTCACATTCCCCCACCCGCTGATGCCGGTGGTACTGATCTTAGCGCAGACTCTTTGCCGAAATGAGCATGTTCTTGAGATTAGCCGTCGCATCAATCACCGCCGTTGGCTCATATCCACAGTGAACCATGCAATCCTGACATTTCGGATTTCCGCTCTTGCGGCCATATTCTTCCCATTTGGTCTTCTCAAGCAATTCACCAAAGGTTTTGGCATAGCCTTCATTGAGCAGGTAGCAGGGTTTTTGCCAGCCAAAGACGTTGTAGTTTGGGTTGCCCCACGGCGTGCATTCATAGTCACGTTCACCCATTAGGAAATCAAGGAAGAACGACGACTGGTTAAACTGCCAGCGTTTGCCCCGTTCGGTTCTCATTGGTGACAAGACCTGGCGGAACAAGGCATGGGTTTGCTCACGTCGCAGAAAATGTTCCTGATCAGGTGCCCAGGCATAGCTGTATCCTGGGGAAATGGTCATTCCATCAACCCCCAGATCCGCCAGGAAATCAAACATTTCGTGCATTTCTTCGGGGTTTTCACCATCAAACACCGTGGTGTTGGTGGTGACCCGGAAGCCAGCGGCTTTGGCGGCTTTAATCGCCCGGATGGCCACATCAAAGACCCCTTCGCGGCATACCAGTTCATCGTGGCGTTTTTTCATGCCATCGAGGTGGATACTAAACGTGAAATAGGGTGATGGGGTGAATTTGTGCATATGCCGTTCAAGCAAAATGGCATTGGTGCACAGGTAAACAAATTTTTTCCGCTCAACCAGCCCTTTGGCAATTTCGTCAATTTTGGGATGGATCAACGGTTCGCCACCTGCGATGGTGACAACCGGGGCGCCGCATTCTTCAGCGGCGCGAAAACATTCTTCCGGAGACAGGTTTTTTTTCAAAATTTCTTCCGGATACTGGATTTTGCCACAACCGGCGCACTCAAGATTACACCGGAATAAAGGTTCAAGCATCAGCACGAGCGGATAGCGCTTTACTCCTTTAAACCGTTGCTTTAAAACGTACGCACCAACAGTGACTGCTTGTCGAAGTGAAATGCCCATAACAATGAAGGTAAAACAGTGAGGATAGTCTGAACTTTCTTGGAAATTTGGGTATGATGGGGCAAGAAGGTATCAAATCCGAGGGGTTTGACAAACGCATATTGCCGGGTTGGGTGGTCAATCGTTCAATTGTTTGAGGTCGATATCCCCGATCCGATTTCCTAATTCTTCATTTCTCATTCTTCATTCATTATGTGTGGACGCTATACCCTGTCAGTTGAAGAACCTGTTGTCCTGGATCGGTTTGGCTTGACCACAACCGAGTTGATCTTGACACCCCGCTACAACATTGCCCCAACCCAGCCGATTCCCGTGGTGTTAAATACCTCACCGGAAACACTTTCAGCCGCGAGGTGGGGGCTTGTCCCTGCCTGGGCCAAAGATACCAAGATGGCAGCCAACATGATTAATGCCCGGTCAGAAACCCTGCTCGAAAAACCATCATTTCGCACCATTCTGAAATCTCAGCGGTGCCTGGTGGTGGCTGACGGCTTTTATGAGTGGAAGAAAAATGAAGACGGGACCAAAACCCCGTACCGGGTAAAACTCGACAGTGGAGAAGTCTTTGCTATGGCTGGGTTGTGGGATACCTGGAAAGCACCAGATGGAACGTTGCTGCGAACCTGCACCATTATTACCACAACGGCCAATGATGTGTTGTCACCACTCCATGAACGAATGGCCGTTATTTTACCACCTGAGACAGAACGCCTGTGGTTAGAACAAAATACGCCCAACACCCTGTTAGATTTGTTGCAGCCCTATCCTTCAGAAAAAATGATGGCGTATGAAGTCTCATCGCGAGTGAACTCAATTCGCAATGACGATCCGACGCTGATTGAGGCTGTTGTTCCAACGCCGAAATTCAAGCAGGGCGACCTGTTTTCCTGAGAAATATTTGCCCGTCTCATCTGTGTGACCTGATCGCACAGGCGCTCAGAAACCTCAGTATCTTCAGGAGATAGATTGAGGTCTGACCTGGTTTTGTCTAACGGAGAACGTCATCAGGGAACCGGGATGTCTCACGCTGAGTTGTAAAGAAACGTAGAAATACTCACTCAACGTGTAAAGAAAAGTGGAAATACCGGGTTGGATTGTAAAGAAGATTCGATTTTCTTCCATAATTTTAGATTTTATATCCATAATTCTGAATTTGAATTTTTGGATAATCCCGCCTGAATTTTTGCCTCTGCTGGTGTTTCGTCTCTAAATTTTCTGAAATCAGCCGTATACATATTTTTGGAATTTATCTATCCCCTGGATTTTGGTTTGGTATTCAAATTGCACTAGGGGAAATAGATTCAACGTACTCCCGTTTTTTCATTCCTTTGGATACTGGCACTCAAAAATTGCACAGTTGAGTTTTTCGGGAAGAAAAAAATGGGGCCACAGTACACCCTGACTCAACTGATCCACAGGAAAAGTGAAGAGAGACTGAAAAAAAGCCCCGGTGAAGCATTGTTGCCATAACCTGGGCCAGTGAGACAAGAAGTCTTTCGCCTTTTCCGCAGAAATTTTTTAGGAGAGAAACGGAGGAACCTATGTCAAAACAATGCTTCTGGCTGGCACCTTTCTTTCTGTTGCTGTCATTCATTCCGGTGTTTGGGCAGGCAACAGATGGTGCCATGAACGGAAAGGTATTGGACGAACAGGGTGCTTCGATTGCAGGAGCCGCGGTCAAATTGACCAATATGGAAACCGGCTTCACATCGACAGTTACCTCAGATGCCAACGGGCTGTTTCGCGCCAGCTACCTTCCAGTCGGAAAATACTCAATTACGGCTGAAGCCGCTGGATTTAAAACCACCTCACTCGAAGGAATTGGGATTACTTTGAACCAGATCATTGACGTCACCATTCGCATGCAAACGGGTGAAGTCAGTGAAGTTGTGGTCGTTTCAAGCGGCGATGTGCTGGTTGAAACCACGACCTCAACTCTGGGCAATACTTTTGAATCACGCAAAGTCGTGGAACTGCCGAGCTTGAATAACTCACAGCTCGAACTGGCCTTGCTGGCACCAAACATCACGTCACAGGCTGGTGGTACGGCTGGTGAAGGTGGTTCAGTCGGTGGCAACCGTCCCCGCAACAACAGCTTTACGCTGGATGGTGTGGACAACAACGACGCCATTTTGACGGGCCACGTCATTGACGTGATTCCAGAAGCGGTGGCGGAATTTACGCTGCTGACCAACCAGTACACGGCTGAATTTGGCCACTCGTCAGCCGGTCAGTTCAACACCATCACCAAGTCTGGAACCAACGAATTTCATGGTGGTGCAAGCTGGTTCAATATCAATAAGAACTACAATGCGGTTGACCACCTGACCAAAGAAGCGATTGCGCGTGGCGAAATCCCCGACAAAAAACCGCGCTTTGATTTCAACCGCGTCGCGGGCTACCTGGGCGGACCAATTATCAAAAACAAATTGTTTTTCTTTGGTGCCTACCAGTATGACACAACCGGCACTGCCGGCGCCCCGGTGAGCTTTTTGACGCCAACCCAGGAAGGTCTGGCGATTTTAGGAAGCCTCAACGGCATCAGCCAGAGCAATCTGGGACTGTTGCGGCAGTACACGGTGCCCGCTGGTTCAGCCTCTGACGCCGTGACGGTGTTGGGACGTCAGATTCCAGTTGGTACGGTCAACTTCCTGAACGCCAACTTCGAAGCCAACCACATCTTCAACGTCAACGTTGACCAGGTGTTGGGCAATGGCGACCAGATCCGCTATCGCTATAACTACGCGAAATCAACCGCGCCAAACAATGGCGACGGCAACCCGGTGTTCAACGGGTCATTTTCACAGTTAAACCAGTTGGCCTCGGTGGCGTTCATCCACAACTTCACGCCAACCCTGATCAACGAAACCCGCGTTTCCTATCGTCGCAAAAACAACAGCTTCGGGATTCCAAATGAATTTGCCAATTTCCCGAATTTTGCGTTTGATGATTTAGGCTACACCTTTGGTCCACAGGGTGAATCACCACAGGGTGAAGTCACCAACACGTATCAGTTGGTAAACAACACCACCTGGATTAAAGGCAAGCACAACTTCAAGTTTGGTGCTGAATACCGCAACGTGATTTCCGCCAATAACTTCCTGCCGCGTGGTCGTGCTGAATATGACTATGCGACGCTCGAAGAATTCCTGCGTGACCTCAAGCCCAATGGGTTTAACGGTGGGTTGCGCGGTGTGGGGACGTCATCGTTTGCCGCCAACCGTCAGTCAATCTACTGGTATGTCCAGGATGATATCAAACTGACCCCAACCTTTACCCTGAACGTTGGTCTGCGCTATGAATTTTACAGCGTGTTCCGCGATGAAAAATTGCAGGCACTGAACGCCATTTCAAACGTGCCTGGCCTGATTGAATTTGGCGAACCAAAATCAGACAAAAACAACTTTGCACCACGCCTCGGTTTGGCCTGGGCACCAGATTTCAAAGATGGTATCGGTCACGTCCTGTTTGGTAACAGTGGCGAAGGCTCATTGCGCGCCGGATTTGGAATGTCCTATGACCTGGCCTATGGCAACCTGGGAACTCTGCAGTTGCCACCTCAGTTCCAGCAGGAATTGAGTTCAGCGGCGGGTGAAGGCGGTCCATTTGGAACCGCGACAAACTTCCTGGCGAATGGTGGCCTGGGCAATACCCCAATTCCACCCGTCACCCCGGCTGATGCACGGGCAGCGACCTCTTCGTTTATTTCTGACCGCATTTTGCCCTACACCATGACCTGGAGCTTGAGCTATCAGCGCCAGTTGCATCGTGATTGGAGCGTCGAACTGCGATATCTGGGTACTCGCAACGTGAAACAGATTGCCCAGATCCGACTCAATGGTGGTGCGGTGCCATTTGGGATTGCTGGCTTTAGTTTGCCGACCTACCTCAATGCTTCACAGGTGCCAGACCGCAATACGCTCGACAGCATGCCGACCCTGGATGACCTGTTTGCCTTTTCGTTCTATGGAACGGGTATTGGTGGGTTGAGGAACGCTGACTTCCAGCAACCAACCGTCACGGCCTTTTTGCCAGTGGGTAGCTCAACCTACCAGGCTGGTTCAATTGATTTGAGCAAGCGTTTTTCCTATGGCTACACGGCATCAGCCGCCTACACCTATAGCAAAACGATTGACCTCGGCACCAACGACCTGTTTACCAGCTTCATCAACCCACGCCGTGCTCAGGATGGTTTTGATGTGAGCAAAGATCGCGGACCATCAGCCCTGGATCGGCCACATCGCTTTGTGGCATCCGTGATTTGGGAACTGCCGTTCTTCCGCAAGAATGCCAACCGTCTGGTCCGCAGCCTGTTGGGCGGCTTCCAGGCCAACGTGATTTACACGGCTGAAAGTGGTCAGCCATTTACCGCGCTGAGCGCCACTGACAGCAACCTCAACGTTGACACCGCGGGTGACCGCACTGTGTTTAACGCCAATGGTGCTCCAGGCACCGGAAGCGCTGTGACTGCCGTGACCAATTCCCGTGGTCAAATCGTTGGCTACCTGGCTCGCAATGGCAACGCCCAGTACATCCAGGCTGGTCGTGGCGTGATTGCGACGGCTGGTGCGGGAACGCTTCGCGCTCCGGGCATCAACAACTTTGACATTTCAGTGTTCAAGGATTTCGAAATCCGCGAAGGCTGGAGAATGCAGTTCCGCTGCGAAATGTTTAATGCGTTCAACCACGAACAGTTGACCGTCGGTGGTGGCAGCGTGTTCCAGTTGCTGACCAACGCGACCAACCTGTCCTATGCGAACGCCGCGAGCCCAACGTTTAACGATCCGCGGATTTTTGCTGGTCGTCCACGTGTTATCCAGTTGGGTCTGAAATTGATTTTCTAAGTAAGTTGGAAGTTTCTCTAACTTCTTCCTTTCAGGCAGCTTTTCTTCGGAAAGGCTGCCTTTTTTTATGCAGGCTGGTGCAAAAATTTTTCAAAAAATCTTTGTTTCTGATTTGACGAATTCCATAATTTCAAGCGAGAATGAATCCAGTTTAACCCCATTTTTTTCTGGTCACCTGAAGTATTCACTTCATCAAAAAGCACCTCTTTCTTCTGTGCTTTCTGCTTTCAAAACTCTTTTCATCTATCGAGAGTGATCAAAACTCCTTGCCATCAACAGAGTCAACCAGATGATTGATTCTTTCAGATGTTGAGCCATTTTCATCAGAAATTCTGCCGGTAAGTTTTTCCGGGCCAGGAATGGACGATGGACATTTAAACCGGTTTTTACCTTGTAAAAACAACCCTTTCCAGGAGATAGCCTATGAAATGGCGTGTATGGGGATGGATATTTTTTGTGGTCGTTGCCTTTGGGGTGATGGCGCCGATTTCACGAGGGTTTACACAGGAAACCGCGAAGGATCGGATGCGGGTGTTAGAGGCCCAACTCTGGGAAATTCAGCTCAAAGTCCTTCAAGGTGAAATCCTCGGTTTGCAAAAACAGTCGCCGCTGAGTGAGAAAAAGCAAAAGAAGTTGGCTGAACAACTTGCCCAGCAACAGCAAATGCAACAGGCGTATGACAAAGCCGCCCAGGAACTGAAGATTGCCAAAGTTGCCGAAGACCTGGACATTTTGAATGTCGTGGCATTGCACGACCGCTTTAACCAGATCAAAACTCAATTTCTGGAAGCTCAAATTCAGGTTTTGCAGGAAGAAATCGAGCTTCGTGAACAGGCAAGCCAGGTCAAACAGGATGACCGGCAGCTCCGCCTGCTCCACCTCAAGGTGAAATCTCTGGTTCAGGAGCAACAACGTCTAACCAAAGGCTTTACCGCCAACCAGGGCGGGCCAATGCTTTTTTGCAGCTCACTGAGCAGTGCCCTTCCGCCATCAGGGAGTGGTGGTAGTGACTGCACGCCAGGAATCGAACAGTTCAATACCTCAGTCAATGTCCCGACCAATTTCACCGTCGGTGATGTCAACGTGCGGTTGTATCTGAGCCATGACTATCCATCAGATCTGAAAATTTCACTTCAATCCCCACTTGGGACCAGCGCGATCATTGTTGAGGATACGGGTGGAAGTGATTTTGGATCCTTTGGTACCACCTGTTCCCCGTTTCCAAATTTCGTCATTGACGACGAAGCGTCTTCCTTTATCCCTGATGTTACCGGTACCTACACCGGCTCATTCCTCCCAAGTTTTGAAGAGGAGCCCGGTGATTCCCTTTCTATTTTTGACGGTGAGCCCGCTCAGGGGTCGTGGACGCTTTCGATCTGTGATGATGCAGAGGGTGACACTGGCACATTTAATTGCTGGTGCCTGGAAATCTCAGCCGGGCAACCCATCGAACAACCAGTCCTGTTTTCCGCCGATACCACCAATAACCGGATTCAGGCATTTGATGGCTTTACCTGGAATGTAGTCGCGGGCGGTGCGGCGGGCAGTGCCCTTGGTCAATTCCGATTGCCTGAGGCTGTCGCTTTTGGTTTAGGTGGAAGCCCCCGGCTGTATGTCGCTGACACCGGAAATAACCGCATTCAGTGGTCAACCGATGGCGGTTCAACCTGGCAACTGTTTGCGTCGATTGGTTCAGCCCAAAATCAGGTCCGGGCGCCTCAAGGTCTGGTGGTTGACTCGCAGGGAAATCTCTATGTTGCCGATACCGGAAATGGACGGGTGCTGCGATTTGACGGCGGTGTTCCAGGATTTGGGTTTGTTTTGGCCAGCAATGGCGCCGGAAGTGGTCAGGTTGGTGCCCCGCACGGATTGGCGATTGATGCCAATTTCACCTTGTTTATTGCTGACCAGTTGAACAGCAAAATCCTGAAACTGGCCAATGCCAATACCCTTGCCCTCTCGAATAAAGCCACCCTGGTGGCGTCACTTGGGGTTGGGTTGAACAAAGTCAAAAACCCACAAGGTGTCGCGGTTGACGATAACGGCAACCTCTTTATTGCCGATACAGGCAACAACCGGGTTCTGCAATTTCCAAACGGCAATGCCAATCAAGGGAAAGCACTGGCCCAGGTTGGGGCCGGTTTGGGACAAGTCAATGCTCCAGAAGGTGTTACTGTCAGCCGGTTTCAAAATAATACGTTGAGCCGTGTGGTGTTCAATGGTCCATATCTGGTGGTCAGTGACACGGGAAATAACCGTATTCAAGGCCGCCTCGTCGCCAACACAGCGCAACAGTGGGATCTGGTTGGCTTCCCGAACGGAAGCGGAACGGCCACTGGTCAGTTCCGACGACCGAGCAAGATTCGGTAGTTTTTGGGGCTGAAGAAGTGGGGCTGAAGAAATCGGGCTCAGGGTATGAAACCCATTGTCTTCAGCCCCAAGCCCTTAGAGGGCGTTAAAAAATAAGTTCCTGGAAGCGCGGTCACTCTTTTACG
>CAZXCE010000259.1:0-10898 GCA_964639175.1 uncultured Clostridia bacterium | reverse complement strand
CCCGCGAAACCTGCATTGCCCAGGCAGACCGGCTGGTCATTCCACCACTCCGGGAACGCAAAGCTGACATTGAAATGCTGGCTGAACATTTTCTGAGTGAATTTTTGCAGACGCTGGGCCGGGAGGACCGATCCCTGGGACCCGATGCCCGACGACGGCTCCTTGAGTATGAATGGCCCGGTAACATCAAAGAACTCAAAAGCGCGATGCTCTATGCGGTGCATCATCTGCGAACCAAGCCGGTCAGTCTTCCGGACCTGCCGCCACCGCTCGGGCAGGGTGAACCGCAAGAAAATAATTCATCCCTGAGTGAACTCGCTCAACAAAACTTATCGCTTCAGGACGCAGTTGAAGCGTTTGAAAAACAACTCATCACCGAGGCGCTCCGCCGCACCGGTGGCCACCAGACACGGGCAGCCCAGATTCTGGGCATCAAATTAACCACCCTCAATATGAAACTGGCCCGGTTTGGAATTGACCCGCGAACCATGCGGTTTCAGTGACCTGTATTCTTCCCGCTTGAGAGAGAGGCAAGGGGATGGTTTTATCCCTTGCCCTGCTCTACGTTTTCACCCCCGTGATTCGTCCACTTCCTGCACGCCCACCTTCGTCAAACCTTCCATCAAAAGATCTTACAGCGCTACTGCCTCGCGAATAATCGGGTACACCAGCGACAAAAACTGGTTCACAATTCGCCCTGAAACACCCCAAATCGGATCTCTGTCACCATAGTGGTAAAAATAAACGGGTCGCGTCCGACCCAGCACCTGAAACTGGCGAACTTCCAGAGCTTCAGGCTGATCAATGACCGGAATTGGTACTTCGATCAGATATTCAATTTCGTGGGCATTGATTTGGAAGTCATACGGGTATGGAATCCACCCAACCACCGGCGTAATCAAGTATCCGCTCATGGTCAGAAATTCATCCATTTCCCCCAGCAACCGCACATCCTGACGATTGAGTCCGATTTCCTCTTCAGCCTCGCGGAGCGCAGTAACCTGTGGGGTTTGATCTTCCGGGTCAACCCGACCACCAGGAAACGCCACTTCACCACTATGGTCGCGCAGTTTTGTCGAGCGCTTGGTCAACAATAGATGTGGGATGTTGTCTTTTGAAAAAATTGGCACAAGCACGGCTGCCGGAATATAGTCCCAATCAGCACGAATCTGTTTGGAACGTGATGCCAGCAGGTGCGTGACACGATCCGTGATCTCCGGTTTCATGGCACTTCCTTCACAAAGGTTCGGTTTCCGGATATCAATTTCCACGGCGAAACCATTTCAATTCAAGAATTTCCGACCAAAAAGGATTCCTTATGACGCTTTTGGCCCACTGCTTTCTTTTTTCTACTGGACGGCAAGAACTCAGGACATGCTCACTGTATTTCGGCTTGACACTGGCGTTGATGCTTACCGGCACGGCCACGACCTTAGCACAGGAACGACCAGCACACGAGATTGCCACGCGAATCTCGCCTCAAAATGCACGCCCAGCCTCACGTCCAACTCCCCCATCAACCCAACCCGGCGAAGCGGCGAGTCCGGCCAATGAATCACCTGAACTGGCGATTGCCAAAGAACTTCGCGCGCTGGTCAAAGCGGTGGAATCCATGCGCGACCAGCAACAGGCCCAGGTCGCTGTCGGCTTTTTGCAGGTCCAGCAGACACGTCTGGGGGCGCTGGAAACTCAAATTGCCGCGGCTCGCGCCCAGGTTGGGCAACTCAAGCGGCAGCAAGGACAGAACCAGGCCCGATCAGGTAATATCCGAAATGAGCTGCTTGGCCGGACAATTCTGGATCAGGCTGAAGGAGAACGGATTATACGCGCTGAAATCCAGGCTGAAGAAACCCGGCTCCAACAGGAGATTTTCGAAGCTGAACAGCAACTGACCTTGATGCAGCAGGAGTATGACCTGAAGAAACTCGAAACTGATCAAATCCGCGATCAAATTTGGAATTATCTGCGGGCAACTCCTACGTCGAATGAATGAAGATTGATGACATTTGACACTCAGCCAGACTACAATCAGGGCTTCTACACAATCTGCCTGACCTTCGTTCGCATCATTCAAAAAGAGAGTCACCCGTCAATCTGGCCAGGTCAATATTCTTTGACTGCCAGCACAACGTCTGTCTCGGTACAATGTCAGGTAGAAAATGTCTGGACTTTCTTCATTTCTAAAGACCTGGAGTTGAATCCTCGCCGCCATGTACTCACTGATCATTCGTTCGCCGGGTTATCCGCCTCAAAAAGTTCGTCTGGTCCGTCCACAAAATACTATTGGACGTTCGGTCCGGGCTGATATTGCGATTCCAGATTCGTTTGCCTCCCGTCTTCATGCCCGACTTCGGGCAGAAGAAAACGGGTATATTCTAGAAGATTTGCAAAGCGCCAACGGCACTTACTACAACGGAATGCGGGTCAGTGTGCCGATTCGGCTCAAGCCGGGGGATATCATTCGGATTGGTGAAACGGATCTCGAATTTGCCAGTGATACCATTCACTCGGTCAGCAATCTGTCAAGGACAGCCGTGTTTCTGGCCGATAGCATGCCAGCCACCGCACCAGAAGCGACGATTGGCATGGCCGGGTTTCGGGCAACGGATGAAATTCTGGGGCGGGCCTCGGGACCCTTGGGCGGAAAAACTTCGATGGTGGCACCAAAGATGCCCACGAGTGCCAGTGCCATTGAGGTCAGTGGACCACCAACTGATCCCAAACGCCGACTCCTGGCGCTGGTCAGCAAGGTGGGGGTGGCACTCTTATCAAACTCTGATTTGGATGAAGTACTCGATCAGGTCATGAATATCGTCTTTGAATCGCTGCCAGTTGAGCGGGGCTACCTGATGATGAGCAATGAGAATCAGTCAGAACCAATGGCGGCAGGCTCGCTGATTTGCAAAGTGGCCCGCGTAGGAGGGAAAGCCATCAGCGGCGAAGTCACCCTGAGTCGTCACATCACCGAACAGGTACTGGTGGCCCGGACAGCAGTTCTCACATTAAATGCCCAGCAGGATCCACGCTTTGCCGGTCAGCAATCCATTGTCCTTTCTGGAACGCGGTCCGTTATGGCCGTGCCACTGGCACTTGGCGATCAGGTCCATGGGCTCATTTATGTTGAAAACCCATATGAGCAACGCTTTACGCCCGATGATCTGGAGGTGTTAACCACCATCGCCAGCGTGGCGGTAATCAAAATTGAAAATGCGCGACTGCTTGAAGAACGGCTGGAAAAACAACGCCTCGAAGAAGAAGTAGCCCTGGCTGGACGAATCCAGGCGTCAATGCTGCCCCGTTGTGACCCGGAACTGCCCGGCTTTGAACTGGCTGGACTCTCGCGCCCAGCGGCTGGGGTGAGCGGCGACTATTACGATTACATCCGGATTTCAGACAGTCATCTGGCTGTCGTGATTGGGGATGTCACCGGCCACGGTATTTCATCCGGGCTGCTGATGGCACTGGCCAAAGGCGGCCTGCTCAATCAGGTCATTATTTCGAGCAAAGCCGAAGACGTGATGGCCGCCATGAACACGTTGATTTATGAAAACGGGAGTCGTCGTGACCTGATGACCTTCTGCTATTTGCTCGTGAACCTGTACACCGGCGAAATCTCGCTTTCAAACGCAGGTCATCCCTTCCCCTACTGGTTCCAATCACCAACTCGAACCGTTCACAGCATCGAAATTGGGGCCTATCCGCTGGGGGCAAAAGCAATGGCCGTTTATCCGGCCCAAACCCTCACCATGTCCATTGGCGATGTGATTGTGATTTATAGTGACGGGATTGTTGAGCTGCAAAACACACGCAAAGAACAACTTGGCTATCAACGATTTGAAACCATGATCCGCGATATTGCCCATAAACCGGCACGTGAAATTTGTGAAGGTCTGGTGGAATCAGCGTTGAAATTCTCAGCCGGGTGTCTCCCCGAAGATGATATTACGGTTGTCGTTCTCAAACGCCGGCCACCGCTCGTTCGATGATGACAAGGTGACAAAGTGACAGGGTAACAGAGCAGGTACAACCAAAGCGAATCGGTTTACGACTCACTATTCGTTCTTCACGATTCACTTCTGGGGGGTCTTGTTATGCGTTTTCTGTTGATCCTGGTCTGCCTGTTGACCGCCTGCTCAACCCTGGGGAGTCCCACCACACCGCCACTGGTTGTATCGCCAACCAGCCCCAATGCTTCAAACCAGCTCATTGATCGGGTCCGGGTTCCACCTGGATACCAGCGGTTGAAACCACCATCGGGGAGCTTTGCCACCTGGTTGCAGCACCTCAAGCTCAAAACCGGCACCCCAGCCGTCCACCTCTTTGATGGCTCGCTCAAAAAAAATCAAAGTGCCCATGTGGCCGTGATTGATATGGATACCGGCGACACCGATTTGCAGCAATGTGCGGATGCCGTCATGCGGCTTCGAGCGGAGTATCTTTTTTCATCCGGAAAGAAATCTGACATCGCCTTTCATTTTACCAGTGGGTTCCGCTGTGATTTCGCCAAATGGGCTGACGGGTACCGCCCCCAGATCAATGGAAATCAGGTAACCTGGGTCAAAACAGCCTCAGTTGATGCCTCTTACCAAAGCTTTCGAGCCTATCTGATTCAAATATTTACCTATGCGGGAACAGCTTCACTGAGCAAAGAACTCAAACCTGTTTCCGATACTGGTGATATTCAAATTGGTGATGTGTTTATCCAGGGGGGATTTCCAGGCCATGCGGTGATGGTGGTGGATGTGGCCAGGCATCAACAAACCAAAGAACGGCTGTTTTTACTCGCTCAAAGCTATATGCCCGCCCAGGAAATCCACATCCTGCGCAACCCAACCAATGATCAACTCAGCCCCTGGTACAGCGCCAATTTTCAAGGAAATCTTGAAACACCAGAGTGGACCTTCCCACCCGGCAGCCTGAAGCGGTTTGGTGAGTAGTCAGACCGAGCGACTCGCTTACTTGAGCCCTTCTTCTCCAGCCTGCCGGAGAAACGCCCAGGTGAAAATGCTGGAATGGTTATCTTGCCACGTCACGCCTAGCGCATATCGCCCGACGTGGTGCATCGAAGTCACTTCAAATTTTGTGACATCACCGAGCAGTGGAAGGCTGAGCGAGCGCTTTTTCTTTTCAGGCGCGACTGGAACCTCTTCGACGAGATTTGGATGTGGGTTTTCGCCGCGTTCCTGAGCACAGGTCGCACAGGGGCAAACCCGCCGAAGGCTCATCAATCGGAATACACTTTTTTCGCCATCGCGCCAGACCAGTTCCATGGTGGCAGTTGAGCGGTTGACATTCACCGCTTCCGGGAATAGTTCACCTGACATAGTCGGATTCTTCCTTCGATTTTGGTTGTAATTGCTGGAAATATGGGGCTTTCCCCATGGGGTGTTTGGTGATAACATACGCCCCTCTTATCGCCAGGCGCAATCCAAGCAAACGGCACTCTTTCGACAATCCAAAATATCTTCCCAAAGTACGATACCCAAATCCAATCTCACTGTGTAAGGAAACGTCTGTCATGTCATCAGAAACCCCACGCGAATTGAAAGTGGGCGATCCCGCACCAACCTTCAGTTTACAAACCGGCGACGGAACGACGGTCAACCTGTCTGATTTCAAAGGTCAGCGGGTCGTGCTCTATTTCTATCCGCGCGACAATACTCCGGGGTGCACCCGCGAAGCCTGCGGCTTTCGTGATGACCTCGCCAAACTCAATTCTCTGCGCGCTCAGGTTCTGGGAGTAAGCACCGACAGTGTGGCGTCGCACAAAAAATTTACCGAGCAATACCAGCTCAATTTTCCGTTGCTTTCTGACCCCGAAATGACAGTGTCCCAGGCATATGGCGTCTGGCAGGAAAAAAGCAACTATGGGAAAAAATACTTCGGCATCGTTCGAACAACCTTCATCATCGACGAAGAAGGCACCATCAGCCGGATCTTCCGCCGGGTGAAAGTTGACGGGCATACCGAAAAAGTGCTCGAAGCTTTAGCTGCCAAATAATACCGGTTTGTAGTCAGTAGTCAGTAGTTCGCTCAATTTATTTGATTGAATCACCTGACTCTTTGTTCACACCAAAGATCTTGTTGCAAACTGGTATGTGACCATTTTGGAATAAAGCCCTTGTCTTACCGGAAGGCTAAATTCTCGAAAAAATGGTATTTCCCTGAACCCTGAACCCTAAACGGTATAAGGCCAGCCCCTTCCAACGACCAATCCCAATCAAAGCTGTTTTCCATGGAAATTCCGACCCTCACCACCGAGCGCCTGTTGATGCGGGCCTTTCGTGAATCAGACCTTGATGAGTACGCCGCTATGTGTGCTGACCCGGAGGTTATGCGCTACCTGGGTGAAGGCCGCCCGCTGGCCCGCTGGGAAGCCTGGCGGCAGATGGCCATGATCATCGGGCACTGGCAGTTACGCGGGTATGGAATGTGGGCCGTCGAAGAAAAATCAACCGGAACATTGCTGGGCCGGATTGGATGCTTTTACCCTGAAGGCTGGCCTGGATTTGAAATCGGCTGGACGCTGGGCCGTGCCGCCTGGGGTAAAGGATTTGCCACCGAAGGTGCCCGGGCGGCCCTCGATTTCGCGTTTCACACGCTCAATCAAGATCATGTCATAAGTTTGATTCGCCCTGACAACCAGGCTTCGATTCGCGTGGCCGAACGCCTTGGCGAATCGCTCGAAGGTTCGGTCACTCTGTTCGGGGGCGAAGCGTTGGTTTATGGGATTCATCGTTCCTGAGAACCAGGGGCTGAAGGCTGAAGAAAGACCTGAGACGCGCTGAACCGGTTCTCAATCCTCAGTTCCAGGCCCTAAACAGCCAAATACCAGATAGCTCTCAAAAATTCTAAGAAAAAAAACATTCCAACACCATTCAGGCCAAACATTTACCCAAATACTCACTTCTGACGATCTCACTTTATCTTTGTGTTTTCTTTCACTTCGGAGTCTATTCAATGAAGGTTCGTTATTTGTCTTTGTTGTGCCTGGCACTCTTTTTTTCAACCACGTTGGGCATTGCCCAGCACAGGGGAACGTCCTCCCGGAACTTGCTTCCTCCCCGAACTCGGACCCCTGAACCTCGGGTTCAGTCAACTCAGCAGAAAAAAGAGTTGACCCTCGACGATGTGGCTACCCCATTTCGATTTTTTGGGGATACTGCCGATGTGCAATGGCTGCCGGATGGGCAGTCATATTTGATCGAAAATCCAACTGGCGGCGGATTGGCCAAAGTTGATGTGGCAACTGGCCGGATGACGCCGTTTCACGATGCCCCACGCATTGCTCAGGGGTTGAAAACCACCGGGCTGGGTGACGGAGAAGCCAATGGCCTGGCATCGCTGAGCAATTGCACGTTCAACGCCGGGTATACAGCGGCTCTTTTTGATTACAAAAATGATCTCTTTGCCTGTGATTTGACCACCGGTAAAGCCGTTCGGCTGACCAACTCACCAGATAAAAGCGAACTTGAAGCCACTTTTAGTCCTGATGGGCAGTGGGTCGCCTTTGTTCGTGATTCCAATCTGTTTGTGGTTTCCGTAGCTGACGGCAAAGAACGCGCCCTCACTCAGGACGGAAGCGAAAAGATCTTCAACGGTTATCTCGATTGGGTGTACGAAGAAGAAGTCTATGGTCGCGGTACCAAACGCGCCTACTGGTGGGCCCCCAACTCATCGGGGCTGGCTTATCTGCGCATTGACGACACTCAGGTGCCGCCCTTTACGGTGATTGATGACCTGGTGCCGGCCCAAAAGATCGAAGTCACCAACTATCCCAAAGTCGGCGACCCAAACCCGCTGGTCAAACTTGGCGTGGCCAGTGTCCAGACTGGAAGCACCCAGTGGATGGATCTGTCTGCCTATCAGCCGATTGAATTCCTCATCACCCGTGTCGGCTGGAAACCTGATTCAACCAGCGTGGTGTTTGAAGTTCAGGATCGAATTCAAACCTGGATGGACCTGAACCTGGGCCATGCGCAGTCTGGAAAACTCCAAAAGTTGATGCGTGAAGAAAGCAAAGCCTGGGTGGATGTGGTGGAATTGCCGCTCTGGGCACCGGATGGCACTTTCTACTGGCTGAGTGATCGCTCTGGATATCGCCACCTCTATCACTTTGGGGCCGACGCTAAACTGATCAACGCTGTGACCAAGGGCAACTGGGATGTGCGCGACTTTCACGGTGTTTCTGCTGATGGGTGGGTTTACTTTTCAGGAACTGAGCGCTCGTCAATTGGCAACGATGTCTATCGCATCAAAACCGACGGCTCGGGACTGCAACGCCTGAGCAATCAGGACGGTACGCACACGGCCAGCTTCAGTCCAGCGCTGAATGCCTATGTTGATACCTGGAGCAATTTGACCAAAGCCCCGAAATCACAACTGTTGAGCAATAACGGGACGCTGATTCGCACACTGGCGGAAAATAAAGACAACCCGTTGCGCGAATACAATTTAGGCAGCACCGAACTGCTCAAAGTCTCCACTCGTGACGGCTTTGAAATGAATGCGTTGATGATCAAGCCGCCTGATTTCGACCCGACCAAAAAATACCCGGTGCTGACGCATACCTACGGCGGTCCTGGTTCACCCCAGGTGCGGGATTCCTGGATTGGGCGCTGGACGCTCTGGCATCTGTTTATGGCCCAAAAAGGCTATATCGTCTGGATTTGCGATAACCGATCCGCCAGCAACAAAGGTGTGGCCTCGGCCCACCCGGTGTACCGGAATCTGGGCGAACTGGAATTACGCGATTTGGAAGATGGCGTCAGCTACTTGAAAAAACTTCCCTATGTTGACGGGGGACGGATTGGGATTTGGGGTTGGAGTTATGGTGGCTATATGACCGCCTATGCCCTGACGCACAGCACCACCTTTAAAGTCGGGATTGCCGGCGCTCCGGTCACTGATTGGAGAAACTACGATTCAATTTATACCGAGCGGTACATGGGACTTCCCAAGGATAATCCAGAAGGCTACCGCAAAAGCTCGGTGCTCGAAGCGGCTGGAAACCTTCACGGCAAACTGCTGCTGATCCACGGACTGATTGACGACAACGTTCACCCGCAAAACAGTGTGCAGTTGATCGAAGCCTTACAAAAAGCCGGGAAACAATTTGACTTTATGGTGTACCCGGCGTCACGGCACGGTGTTTCCCAACCACATCGAGTCAAACACCTCCAAAAACTGATGACACGGTTCATCACAGAAAATCTTTAAGGAGAAAAAGGACTGAACTTATGAGTGCCTCAATGACAATGCCATCGAATCAAGCTCCGGCAAAGGAGTTTTTTGGACATCCACGGGGCTTATCCGTGCTGTTTTTTACCGAAGTGTGGGAGCGCCTCAGCTACTATGGCATGCGCGCCATTTTGGTACTCTACATGGTTGCCTCCGTCGGTGACGGAGGTCTCGGATATGACACCAAAAAAGCTGCCTTTGTGTATGGGCTCTACACATCATCGGTGTATCTGACAGCCATTCCCGGGGGGCTGATTGCTGATAACCTCCTTGGCGCCAAAATGGCGGTGTTGCTGGGAGGGATCATCATTGCCCTCGGTCAGTTCTCACTGACATTGGGGTCTGAAATGACCTTTTATGGTGGGCTGGTGTTGATTGCTCTGGGAACGGGCTTACTCAAACCCAATATCAGTGCCATGGTGGGGGCACTCTATAGCGCTGAAGATCGGCGACGAGACTCCGGGTTTTCCATTTTTTACATGGGCATCAACGTTGGGGCGTGGTTGGCACCGTTTGCCTGCGGATTCTTTGCCCAAAGCGAAACATTCAAAGCTTTTCTGCGCAGTTCAAATATTGCTCCCAGCACCTGCTGGCGATGGGCCTTTGCGGTGGCCGGGTTTGGTATGGTCCTGGGTGTGATTCAATATCTGTTTGGGCAGAAACATCTGGCGGCAGTTGGGCATAAACCACACAAAAAAGGTGAGGTCAATCCATCAGCTCAACCTGGTGATGATCGCCCAATCACAGGTGAAGACTATCAACGCCTGGGCGCCGTGGTGATCTTTTGCTTTTTTGCCGCCATGTTTTGGGCGGTATTTGAACAGGCTGGCTCCAGCCTGACTTTGTTTGCCGACAAAATGACCCACAATGTCATTTTGGGTGTGAGTTTTCCATCCAGCTTCTATCAATCAGTCAACCCAAGCTTTATCGTACTGTTAACACCAGTCTTTGCCTGGCTTTGGATCAAGTGGGGAGATAAACAGCCATCAACCCCAATGAAATTCAGTATCGGGCTGCTGTTTGCCGGACTTGGCTTTTTAATCGCCGCACTGGCCACCAATATTGCCGGCGGTGGTCAGGTTTCAGCCTGGTGGTTGATTGGGGTGTATTTTATTCACACGGTTGGGGAACTCTGCCTGAGCCCGGTTGGACTGAGCACCATGACCAAACTGGCCCATCCACGTCTGGTTGGGATGGTGATGGGGTTCTGGTTCCTGGGTCCGTGGGCTGGGAATCTGGCAGGTGGACTTATTGCCGGGCACTTTGATTCAAGCGATGCCAGCGCCGTGATTGGCCTGTTCTGGAAGGTTGGGATGTCAGCCGTGGTTGGGGCAATCATTATGGCAGCACTCTCACCAATCATCCGGAAACTGATGGTTGGAGTGAAGTAAAACTGACCAGCATTGCCAGGGTGAAAGCCAGGTCAAGATTGGACTCTTTTCTGGAGATGAACTGATTCCGGTTGAGCAAGCCAGGGCTAAACTCAAATGAATGATAGCGTGATTGACGGCTCAAGCAGTTCATTTAACTGATCTGGTTTTGGCTCTCCACAAAAACCAAAGGGCGGTTCACCACTCAGGTGAACCGCCCTTTGTTCTTTCTACTTCACGACCCAACCCACCCGCTCACGCAGGTGGTACTGACCTTGTGACGAAACC
>CAZXCE010000258.1:0-10919 GCA_964639175.1 uncultured Clostridia bacterium | reverse complement strand
CCCTCTCAAAAGATTTGCTTCAGCATTTTTGAACCACAGAGGACACAGAGGAACACAGAGGAATATAAAGATATTTTGGTGTTCCTCTGTGTTCCTCTGTGTCCTCTGTGGTGAGATCTCGTTTAGTCCAATAAAGCCGCTTTTCTCTGTCCCGTTGCTTCATGGCTTCATCTTTCCCTACATCACCGGCTGAATCGCCGCCTCCTTCCCTTTGGGCCAATCGGTTTGAAACCGCCTCCCGGTGGGCGCTGTTTCTGTGTGCCTTAACCGCGCCCCATTCAATTGCAGCTTCGCAGACCAGTTTTGTACTGGCGGTTTTATGCTGGCTGACCCAATGCGCCATCAGCCGGCGATGGGGATTGATTCCAACACCGGCAGACTGGCCGCTCCTGCTATTTTTTGGGTTGTGTTTGCTGTCTTCGGCTTTTTCCTATGAACCACGCCTGAGCCTCAAAGGCATGAAAAGCGTGGCCCTGCTCGGTGCAATTTACCTGGTGTCAAGCCGCGTTCAAAATCTGCGCTGGGTGGTTATTCTGGCGTTGACGCTGCTTCTGTCGTGTCAGGTCAATACAATTTTTACCCTTGGACAACGAGCAGCAGGCGTTGGGGTGCGGGTAACGAATTTTTCCAAACGCAGCCCGCTTCTGCGTGCCGGACTCCAACCCGGAGACGTCATCCTCAAAGCCGATGGTCAGGCCATCCGCAGCCTTGAAACACTCTCGCAGCTTGCCGATGCCGGAACACCAGATACCTCGATCAAACTTCAGTTCCGGCGAGGTGAACAACTCCTTGACAGCCAGATTCGCCGAGGCGCCATCACCAAAACCAGCGAAAAGAAGCTGGCCAAGCTACGAATTAAAGGAGCTGACGCCAAAAAACTCCCACAGGGCGTTGAGCGACTCGGCGCAGAAGGTTCACTGGCCCGTGATTTTCGAGCCAGCGGGTTTTATAACCACTACGCCACCTATGCCGAAGTACTGCAAATCCTGGCATCGCTGGGGATTGGTCTCTGGCTGAGCTTGTGGAAACATCCTCAACTTCAGAGGGAACCAAACGATCTCTGGCTTTTCAGGCAATTGACCCCAAAACAATTTCAGGCCCTCATCAGTGTCGTGCTGTTACTTATGCTTGGCGCTTTGTTTTGTACCAATACCCGGGCATCGCTGGCCAGCCTTGGGTTGTCAATTGGCGTGATGCTCATCGCTCTGTGGAAAACTGGAAAACTTCAAACCCGAACCGTTGCCGCATTGCTCGGACTGGCCTTAATCGTCAGTTGCGCGGGTGTCGCCCTGGCGTACAAACAGCGCAGTATGGCTCTGACCGATACCAGTGAAGGCAGTTTGTACTGGCGGCTGGTCGTCTGGCAGGAAGGCGTACATCTGGTTGAACAACACCCGGTTCTGGGCATTGGCAAAGATAGTGACAAAATCCATGGTCGCGAATGGGGACTCTGGGGAAAAGGGCAGCTTCCACCAGGTCACTTCCATAACTCGTACCTGCAAATTGCAGTGTGGTGGGGACTTCCGGCACTGATTGCCTATGGATGGATGGTCTGGTTATTTTGGCTGACCCTTTGGAAATCCGCTACGGACTCGCCTTCAATCAATCCAAATTCACTGGAGCAAACCTGCAGTTATGGCATTCTGCTCGGAGTCGTTGGTGGGCTCACTGGATTTGCCGCCAGCTCCGTGGTCCACTTCAATCTGGGTGACGGTGAAGTAACACTGATCCTCTGGTTTGTGCTTGGTCTGGCAGTCGCTGCCCGGCGATTGCTGGCATCCTCGACTCATACTCTTCCAAAAATTTAATTTAATTCGAAATTTTAATTTAATTACTTTCAGTCCAACCAGCCTGGACACCGGTTGGGCTGTATGGTGGCTCGTTTTTTAAAAAGTGGTTTGCACTTTTTTTCAAAATATGAGCAAATAGAATGCTTGACTGTAGGGGCCAGTCCCATCACTCACTTAAAACATCATTGTGCAACTCAAGAACCAGGACTTTCATAGAGAGCCCAGGGGCTTACCTGTTTCCCTTGATACACTCACTGTATTTAAATTCAATAATTTAACTAAAAGAACTCTCTACCTTTCCGCCTGGCCCCAGGCCTGGATTTTTGTATTTGGGCAGTTGGTAGAAGGTTATATACCGTATCGAACGGAAACAAACACCTCATCTATCTGGCACTACAGGGGCACAAAGTGCCGTGATTCCTGCCCTGGAACACTGTTTGCACTTACACCAGGCAGAATTGCTTTATTTCAATAATTTAATTTCCTCAAGGCTTCACTCTATGGCCAGACACTTCCAATCCACACAGAACACATATCGGCAGGCAGGATTTTCCTTTATGGAACTCCTGATCGGGCTGTTGATCTTTTCCATCCTCAGCGGTGCCATCCTGGGCATCTTTCTGGGCTACCAGAAATATCGCCTGCACGCCGCCAGTCGTAACCGGCTGGATGAAATCCGGTTTGGGCTCGCCTCCAATATGAAGTTTGATATTGAGACTGGCGGTTTTAATTTAATTACCAAAGCTGGAGGAGCCGGATCGCTCGGGGTTGTCAAAGATAAAAAAGGCAATCGTCAACCCGCGATTTTTTTTACGACTCAGAATTCAACCAACGACACCATGATCATTTTGTCAGCCGCTCAAACTGGCACAGGCTCGGTGGTCAACCTGACCGGCTCGAAACTCACCATCAACGGGGTTGACCCGGAAGCCTGGAAACAGTTTCCCTCCGGCCAGTTATTGTTCTGTACTGATATCGATGACTCCCCGGTTTTGATTCAATTGACAGGAAGCCCACGCAAAGCAACGCAGGAAGAATGTGCCGTTCCAGCCACCTACGTCGGTGGATTTAGCGAGCTTCCGGGCGGAAATACTGGAGGTGGAACCGGTGGCGGAACCGGCGGCGGCCCAGGCCGGGATGGTGCAACCAAAGCGGTTCAACGACCAGACTTGCCGCCCATCACACTGCCACCTGGAACTGGTGGTGGCAGCACGGGCGGCGGGACGGGTGGTGGCATTGGCACTGGTGGCACCACGGGAATTGGAATCCTAGATCCAGAACGAACCGTGGTTGCCTCGTTTTCAGTGGTGACCAATTGTTCGTTTTTTTCTTCGATTGGAACCATCCCCAAGCTTCGTGGCACCCTGGTCCCGATCAATCAAATCGTAACGTACACAATTTCGGCGACTGGTATCACCCGTTCTGAAACCTCTAGCTGTCAGTCCGAAGGACAAACGGCTCAACTGGCGCGATTTACACCGGGCTACAGCGTCAATCTTCAATTTGCCTACCTGGTTCGAGCCGGCAGTGCGGTCTCGGCATCCGCGACACTTCCATCAAGTGCCCAAAACCTGGTTGGAGTTCGGGTCAGCGGCACCCTCACTGACCCAACGACCCGTCGAACGGAAGCTGTTCAGGTTGATTCGATCCTCGAAGCCCTGAAACCCGTGCAATTAACGATCAAAACCCCGTGAGAATCACCTGCCAGGAGCTGACTATGTTTCGAACATTGATATTGAACCCTGAACCCCGAACCCTGAACCCTGAACCCGGCTTCCGCCGTCGTCAGACCCAACAAGGGTTTTCCTTGATCGAAGTCCTGGCGGTTATTTTGATCATTGGCGTGATTGCCGGATTGATCGGATATTTCTCCGGCAACGCTGGCCCAAATGCCAATCGTGAGCTGATTGCGCTGGAACGCATTGCCCAGGCAGTTGAAGAAGCCCGGCAAAATGCCCGCCTTGGGGTGGAAGACACGGCAAGTCGGACGGTCAATTTCCAGTCGTTGGACCTCTCAAAACGAGTTCGCCTGGTGGCCGAAGTTTCGACCAGTTCACTTCCGACCAATACCCCGGTTCTCAATCCGAATGAACCGCTTGTCTTTGAAATCCAGTCTGGTCGCACAGCACAAAATCGCTGGGGACTCATCATTGTCGAAGACACATCAACCAGACGTGCCCGTGCCCTGTTGATTACCACCTCACCAGCACCAGTCCAGCGGTTTGCCCGCTTTGGCGACAACGGGAAGTTTGAACCTATCACGACACAGGTGTACTGATTGAGGGGTCGGGGTTCCGGGTTCCGGGTTCCGGGTTCCGGGTTCCGGGTTCCGGGTTCCGGGTTCCGGGTTTTCGAATCACAGGTTTGGTCACCCGTTTCGTCCTTTTTGTCCTTTGGGTCTTTTTGAAAGACATCCTAAACCCTGAACCCTGAACCCTGAACCCTGAAACGCTTTAGAGGAAAAAATTATGCTCAGGCTTTATTCAAACCAAGATCGAAACTACCGTTCGAATACCTGTTTCTTGAATCGTTCGCGGGCAAATCAACGGGGATTGACGCTGCTTGAACTGGTCATTGCCATTTTGGTGTTGCTGGTGGCAGTCGCCCTCATTGGGAACCATATGTTCACCATTGCCCGCATTCAGGCCGTCACGGCTGATTCACAACGGATGAACCAGGCTGCCAACGAACTGGCCTTCCAGTTTGCCGAAGCCAAAAGCGTTGAAAATCAAACTGGACAGGTGGTCGTGAGCCTCGAAGGCGCTGTGCTGGCTGTCGTGAAGGGAAAAACAGAGGACACACCGACCAAACCTGGAAAACAGCCTCCGCTCCCCGGTCCAGGGAATTATCCGGCTGGATCAAAAACCTACACCTTTGAGAAAACGGTTCGTGGAACTGGTGCAGGTGTGTATTACCTGCAAGTTCGGCTTCAAGGCGATCATGAAATCGAAGTTTTTGCCTCGACGACCTTTTATAAGCGAGGATAAGGCACACTATTATGAAAAACCATCTTCTTCATCATTCAAAACGGGCAAAGCAGAGCGGCATGGCGCTGCTGTGGGCCATATTGTTAATCCTTATCTTTGCAGTGATTGGACTGGCACTGGGAATTCAGACCGTATCAGCCCTGCGCAAATCCCGCATGGAACGCAAACGGGTCGAAGTCGAATCCTTTTCACGCGCAACGATGCTTGATTTGCGAGTGGCGGCGCAAAACTACTTTGTGAAAATGGTGGCCGAAGCGCAGGAAGACATTAATAAAAACCCGATTGCTGGAAATCAGATTCCGACACTGCCACAGGTAAAAGATCGGGTGAAATCAATGTTTCCGAAGTATTTGCCGGTTTCAATGAGTGGCGGCACGCTGATGCACAATGAAAAACCAGACCCAAACTGGAAAGGTGATGGCTGGGAATATATTAAAGGATACGGCACGGTTGTGTTGAACCTGGATGGAATTGAAATCCATCAGGTGAATGGTCGTCCAACCGGAATTGGCTTTTTCACCCTGACGGTGCCCTACACGGTTGAATTTTCATTGGATCAGCAGCCAGACGAAGCCGATTTAGTACCCGTACTGGGATCGTTGTGGCATCCACAAAATCTGCTCAGCAAAACGGCAGAGAAAGAAGCCAAAGAAAGCGGAAAGCCCAAACCAATTGGAGGCAACACTGTCTTTCTGGCTCAACCCAAATATCACAATGGTTTTGAGTTACGGATGATGGTCCAGCTTCAAATCGTTCCGCCTCCGCCAGGGGTCATTGAGTGGCACATTGGCACGCCGAGGCCGGGCAAACCGATCATTCCAGAACGCCCGGATTGCGGCCCGTGGTATGTGACCAGTTCAGGCGGCCAAAGCTACGTCGAAAACGCCTGTGGTGGAAAGGTATCGGGGAGTTTTGCAAGCCCTGGCGCTGCAGCAAATGCAGCAAATGCACTCAATAATCGGGATAAAGATGCTTTTGATCAGGCAGTTAGGGACTCAACTTATATATCTGTTTGTGATGGAACAGGAGAATCCTGCCCCGCAGCAGTATTCCCTGGTTTTAATGGTGACAACGACTGGGTTGGCCTGGGTGAGTATGGCAGTAACGGAGCGGATGGCACGATCATCTATGATGACATCCCTCCAGGCTCACCAACCCGACAGCTCAAGATCAAAGTCGGTGAATTTTTACCAATGTTCCCAATGTACCGGGATGTGGGTAGCTTGTTGGCTCGAAAGCGAGGACAGTGAAGATTAGCTCTGGTGCTTGGTGCTTGATTCTTAGTTCTTGGAAGAGATTGTTTTCTAAGTGCCAGTTAACAGTCACCAACAGGGTAAGTCAAACCGACTTACCTATTTTGTCTTTTTCAATTCCACCAAAAATAACCAATTTATTTCATCCTGAAGTGAGCATTTTTATGTTGGCACCAAAATTTCAATCAACCATTTGTCAGGTTGTATCTCTTTTTATCCTCACCAGTTTTGCGATTTATCCAGCAACAGTTATTTGGGTATCAGCCTTAGCTACCCAAGAAAAAACTAACCCCTATCAGTGGTTTTCAATGGAAGATCTGTTGCAACAAGCTGAGTTATCAGGATTAGGTGAAAAAGAAATAGATTGTTTAGGGTTTGCCAACTTTTGCAACCAGCAACAAATTAAAGGGAGCTTTGCAGAGCGTCGAGAACAGGTAAAAATCAAGGTAGTCCAGTACAAGAATGAAATGCAGGAATCCTTCAAATTAAAACAAAGCACAAATGGAACAATCTCACCTTTTCTTTCAGAAGCAGATTACAGTTTATTCCCTGAAATTGAAGTAACCAACACCTCTGACATTGGCCCAGGCAGTTTGCGAGATGCTGTTGCGAAAGCAGAAGCCATGAGTGGTAGCCGAATTGTGTTTCGCCTTCGTCAAGGAGATTCCAATTTCAATCCACAAACTGGTGTTTGGACTATTGAAATGAAGTCAATTTTATATATTCGAGCAAATAAATTATTCATTGACGGTTTTTCACAAACTCAATTTGCTGGAAATACGAATCCTAACGGTCCAGAAATTAGAATCTTAAACAGCACAACTCTTAGGGAGAATTTACAAGGTGAAAATGGGACTTTATTGGTTGATACTATTTGGTATTTTTTTAGCTCATCACAAAACTGGGCTCGAGGATTATCATTTATTGCCCCAAGAGAACAAGAACGATCAGCTTTAGGTTCAATTGGAATGTCTCATTTTAAGGCTTTTGGAGATGAATTTGCTTCTGGAAATAAAATTACAGATTGCTGGTTTGGGATGACTCCAGATGGAGAATCGGTTGAAAGTGAGTATGGAAATTGGTCGTTCCTTTTTGCTCAAGGATGCCGAAATAACCTAATAGAAAATAATGTGATTTGTAACTGGAATATTCCTATTTTTATTCTGGGTTCAAATAACCCAAGTACAGCAATTGGAAACATAATTCGGAACAATTTTATTGGAACAAATAAATCAGGTACGAAACGTCTTCAAAGTTTCAGATCATTTGTTCCTGGTGCAGCAGGAGGAACCGCTCAGACAGCATTCATTTTTTTGAATGGATCACGGGAAAACATAGTCGAAGACAACATCATTGCTGGTTCCCAAAGTGGCGGCATCGGTTCTTTCAACGATTTTGACGAAGATGCCTCTGGAGGCAACATCATCCGGCGGAATCGGGTTGGGGTTGGGATCAATGGAGAAAACATTGCCCCAGTCGTGCCTCCCGACAACATTCCAACCGCTGGAGCTGATTTCGGAGAGTTTGCCATTGGCATTTCCGGCGCGCAAAACGACATCATTGAAGACAACATTGTTGGCAATTTCAAACTCGGCGGAATCAAAGTCCAGAACTGGGCTGGGACGACCACTACTCAGGTGACCCGTGTCGCCAACAATCGCATTTTCAACACCGGGATTGGGATTCAGGTGGCAGGAACCCGTTCAACAACCGAAATCACGGGCAACCAGCTTGAAAACTGTGGGCGCGGTGGCGTGGTGGTGAGTGAAATTCCCTACGATGTGCGGGTTGGGTACAAGGGAGCAAACGGGCAGCGGCGATACACCACTCGCCATGTCAACATTGAGCAAAACACATTCACCACTGTCGCCAACCCATTGATTGCACTGGTTGAAGATGCTCAGACCGTAGCCCTTGGCCGCTGGCAACCGAACTCCGTCACGACCCGCCAGCCAGGAAAAGCCAACGAACTTCTCCCCACGCCGCGATTGACATCGGCTATCAGGCAAAATGATGGGACAATCCTGATTGAAGGCAGCGCGGTTGAACCGGGAATGCTTGAAGTTTACAGCCAGGGGACTCCGCTGGCGCAGCTTCCGATTGCGGCGGGTCAAACCAGCCGGTTTACCTTGAGTCTTCCAGCGTCGGTTGGAAATGGGAAAACGACCCTCGCGGCAGCACTCATTTCCGGAGCAACCAGCGAAACGTCTGAAGTCTCGTCTCCAATCCAAATCACGAATGTGCCTCCGCCCGATGACCAGGTAGCCCCAACCGTAATGGTCACCTCTCCAACCGCCGGGCTTGTGGTTGAATCGCGTCCCAATGCCCAGGTTGCCGTCATCTGGCAATCTTCTGACAACATCGCCGTCACTGGCCACTGGATCAAACTCAATGCCACTCGCAACGGCACTCCGTTTGAAGAAACCCTCGCCGCTGGTCTGCCGGGAACGGCCACCAGTTTCACACTCCAGATTGCCGAAAACGACGTGTATTCCCAGGCGCAACTCACCATTTCGGCGACGGATGCCGCCGGCAATGTCGGCAACGGTCAATCCGGCACTTTCTCGGTGGTCGCCCCCGCTCCGCCAGACACAGTGAAGCCAACGGTGTCTCAGGTCACCCTCTCCAAAGCCAAGGTCAAACGCAAGAAAGACCCGAACGTGACGATTTCCTGGCGTTCGACGGACAACACCGCCGTGGTGAGCCACGATGTGCTCTACGCCACCGATGGCACGACCTTCTCGACCACGGTTGTGACCGGACTGGCTGGCAATCAACAACAATTCGCCTGGACCGTTCCCGCTTCGTTTGCCAAAACCAAAGTCGCCCGCGTCAAAGTCATCGCCCGCGATGCCGCCGCCAACTCTGGAGAGGCTGTCAGCAACTCCTTTGTGATCAAGTAACTAACATTCTGGCTTTCCACCATGGAAATGGTTACTTTTCCCAGTTCCCAGTTCCATCAACCTGCTCGCCACCCATTTTATGTTGCCACCTCAGTTTCACCACCGCTTTCAAAAGGTCCTTTGTTTCCTGATTTTCATTGGCTTCGCTCTTGGTGGAACCAGGGCGGATGTAGCCGCAAACCATCTTTTCCAGGATGAAAAAACCCCCTATCAGTGGTTTTCAATGGAAGATGTTTTGCAACAAGCTGAATTGACGGCATTAGGTGAAACTGAGATTGATCGTCTTGGATTTGCGACTTTTTGTCTTCAATATCAACTCACTGGAAACTTTTCTGAACGTCGGGAAGCTGTCAGAAACAAAGTGCAGAAATTGCACCAGGAGTTGAAGGATTCACATCTAACGAAACAGCCATCTTCCGGAACAATCTTCCCACTGCTTTCTGAAGCTGATTACAATGCTTTTCCTGAAATTGAGGTCACCACGACAGCAGACACTGGTCCAGGGAGTTTACGAGATGCAGTTGCCAAAGCTGAGGTCATGAATGGAAGCCGAATTATATTCAAACTAAGGCCTAATGTTGGTAACTACAACTCCCAAACCGGTGTTTGGACAATTGAAATGAAATCAATCCTCTATATCCGAGCGAGTCGAACGCTGATTGATGGTTTTTCACAGGCCAGGTTTGGAGGTGAAACCAATCCCAACGGTCCTGAAATCATGATCTTGAGTGGAACAACAGCCCGAGAATTTCTACCAGTTGATGAGGGAAGTATTTATGTTGCCTCACTCTGGTATTTACTTAGCGCTTCCCAAACCTGGGTACGGGGATTCATTTTTAACTCACCTCGTGAAGATAAAGATGAAGCCATTGGAGCAATTGGGATTGGCCATACTAGCCGGGTTGGAAATGGGTATTCTGCCGGAAACAAAATTTCGGACTGCTGGATTGGATTAACTCCAGATGGGGAATCTGTTTTTAGTGAGTACTCAAGCTGGGCAATTGTTTTTAACCAGGGGGCAAGAAATAATTTACTTGAGAACAATCTCATCATTAACTGGGGATTCCCAATTTGGTTTTTTGGTACAAAATCCCCGAGTACGGCAATTGGGAATATCATCCGAGGAAACTTCATCGGTACGAATAAAGCAGGCAACAGACGGCTTCATACTTTTCGATCACCTGTTGTTTCTGGTGGAACAGCCCCGACTGCTATTACTTTCCAGAATGGTTCTCGCGAGAATATTTTTGAAGACAACATCATTGCCGGTTCCCAAAGTGGAGGCATTGGCTCGTTCAATAATTTTGACCAGGATACTGCGGGGGGAAATATCATTCGGCGGAATCGGGTTGGGGTTGGGGTTAATGGCGAAAATATCGCCCCGGTTGTGCCTCCTGACAATGTTCCAACCTTAACTCAAGACAATGGCGCGTTTGCCATCGGCATTTCCGGTGCTCAAAACGACGTCATTGAAGACAACATCATCGGCAACTTCAAACTCGGTGGGATCAAAGTCCAGAACTGGGCCGGAACTACGACGTCTCAGGTCACTCGTGTCGCCAACAACCGCATTTTCAACACGAACTTCGGTGTTCAAATCGTCGGCACTCGCTCCAGAACCGAAGTTGTCGGCAACCAGCTTGAAAATTGTCAAAGTGGTGTGACCGTGAGCGAAGTTCCCTTTGATGTCCAAGTTGGCTACCACGGGAATCTTCGGAAACGAACCTACGAAACCCGGAATGTCAATATTCAGCAAAACACCTTTACCAATGTCTCTAACCCATTGATTGCACTGGTTGAAGATGCCAAAACCGTTACCGATGGATTATGGCAACCCAATACTGCGACCTCACGCCAACCACGCGAAACCAACGAACTTCTCCCCACGCCGCGATTGACATCGGCTATCAGGCAAACTGACGGGACAATCCTGATTGAAGGCAGCGCGGTTGAACCGGGAATGCTTGAAGTCTACAGCCAGGGGAC